>PMTT01000048.1 GCA_003167275.1 Bryobacterales bacterium
ATGACCTAACTGCCGTTTTTAGGATTATCGGCTCCAGATCCGCGGCCGGGGGTACGCCGACGGGCAGGCCGCTGCCATCGAGGCCCATAATGTCTCCACGGTGCACTTCACTGCGGACAAGGAGGTCTCGGGCGCCATCGTCGAGCTCGATCCCGAGGCCGTGATCACTGGCCGGGTTACGGATGCCGATGGAGAGCCTGTTCCCAGCGCGACGGTCTCCGCTGTCACCGAGCAATGGCAGCGGGGCTTTCAGATCTACAAGCAGGTAACCTATGCCCAGGCCAACGACCGCGGAGAGTACCGCCTCAAGGTCCTTCCCGGCCGCTATTACCTCAAAGTCCTCCCTGCCCTCAACGCCGTGCTGCCCAGCGTCTTCGCCGACGAGCCCGGCGAACCGGTGATGCGAGGGGGTGTCGTGGTGTACCCGAACGCGGCGACCATCGACGGCGGATCGCCAATCGAGGTCCGTCCCGGCCAGCAGCTTACAGGGATCACATTCAAGCGGCCAGTTGTCGCCGCCTACCACCTGCGCGGCGCCGTTAAGCTGTATTCCCCGCCAGCCCCAGTAGTCGCAGTGAATTTTAGGAACCGCAACGGCGACCGTTCCCCAGGCAACCTCTTCGGAGCTACCGTCAAGAAGGACGGCACTTTCGACCTGATGGGCGTGCCGGCGGGCAGTTACTGGCTCGAACTGATGCCGTTGCGGGATAGCCCCACTGGCCGAATGGCGGTGGATGTGATCGACCGCGATGTGAACGGAATCAAGCTGCCATCCATCCCTCAGTTTGATCTCAAAGGCAAGGTGCGATGGGAGGACGACGGCGTCACCGAGCCGCTCTCCTCTGTGAAACTGCACATCGATTGGCTGGATTGGTTCCAGTTCCCTTTCGCTTCGGTAGCGACACCCGCCGCGGATGGTGCGTTCGTCTTTCCCTTCCGGCCGGCGGGTGAGTATGTGATCACCCTGGCGCCGGAGAGCGACGTTTATATCCAGTCGATCTCGTATGACCAGCGCGAAGTGGAGGGCGGCCGGCTCGATCTCAGGAATGGTGCCGCGGGGGACGTGGAGATCGTGCTTGGAACCGGCACGGGGCAGGTGGAAGGCGGTGTCCATTGGCCCGACTTGGCCCCCGGCGCTCCACCGCCGCCATTGCCCCCAGGCGCCACCGCCGTTCTGGTTTCCGCCGGCGGCGTGACCGGCAATACCGGCGCACGGAGTGCGGAAATCGACCAGTCGGGCCATTTCGAGTTTCGCTTCGTGCCGCCCGGACGCTATTTCGCGTTCGTCAGCCCGCGGTTTGACGAGGGCCTTTGGCAGAACATGGATTTCGTCCGCGAGATCCAGGCCAGCGGGGTCGCTTTGGACGTTACGAAGAAGGGCAGTGCCAAAGTGGAGGTCCCGATGCTGACCAATGACGACGTGCGGCACGCCATCGAGAAGGTGCCGCGATGAAGGCCGGGAGTTGGAGCGGTTTGTTCTCCAGCGATTGTGGGGCAGACCCCCTGGTCTGCGGCCGACGCCCCAGTCGGCCTGTTTGTATGGGGCCGAGATTTGATTCAATGGCAACAGACGGGTCCAGGGGGACCCGTGCGGACCAGGGGGGTCCGCCCACAATGGGGGCTCCGATAGCCACCCTGCTCCTTCTCCTTGCGGCGCACCCGGCCACCGCCGCCTGCCTGATTCGCGGGATCGTCCTGGATGCCGAGTCCGGCAAGCCGCTTCCCAAGACCCGGGTTTTCGCCAAACCCGGCAACGATTCCGGGAAGCCCGCCATCCTGCGCTCCACGTCTGAGCAGGGCGCGTTCTGCTTCGAGCGTCTGGACCCCGGCGCCTACCAGGTGGTGGTTGACCGCCCGGGCTACCTCAGCTTCCTTTACGGCGCCAAGCCCGGTGGCGAACAGGGTCTGCCTCTGAACGTGGATGGCCAGACGGAGCTGCCCTACCTGACCATCAAGTTGCTGCGCAGTGCGTCCATCGCCGGCATCGTGCTGGACGCGAACGGCGAGCCGAGGGAACGCGCGCATGTGGAACTGGATCGCAAGGCCTGGGACAAAGGCTGGAACCCGGACTGGGTCAGTTTTGCAGAGACGGACGACCGCGGCGCCTTCCGCTTCCCGCTGCTCGCGCCCGGAATCTACTATGTATGCGTGCAGCCGGCGACTGGCGACGGACGGCAGTTCCTGGATGAAAAAGGGCATCCCGTCCGCACCGCCGAAGCCGTGACCTTCTATAACGGCAGCCTGACGTTCGCGCGGGCCACCCCCATCCCGCTTCAGGCTGGCCAGGAGATCGCCAACCTGGTGCTGGGCCTGGACAAGGTCACCCCGCGTCATCTCTCCGGCAGGCTGGCGCCATCGCTACAACTGGAGGATCTGGCGAGGCTTTACCTCAACTCCGACACTGCCCCCCGCATGGATGTGGCCTTACGCAAAGACGGGACGTTCTCAATCGACGGGCTTCTCCCCGCAAAGTACGTAGTGCGCGTTACGGGCTCGAAACTCCGGATCGCCTCGGAAGTGGACCTGACCAACGGCGACGTGGATGGTCTCATCATCGAGCCTGAGCAGACCATCGACGCCCGCATCTCTACCCGCCTGGAAGACCCGGCGAAATCCGGCCCGCTGGTACTGCACGCTCGCGACCTGGAGAGGGGCTTCGAGCAAAACGGCCGTCCGGAGACCGGCGGCGTCTACCTTTTCAAAATGATCCCGCCAAGCATCTATCGCCTGGAGGTACAGCAATCGGACCGGCTGTTCGTGAAGAGCCTGGTGATCGGCGGTCAGCCGAAGTCCGACATGGAGCTCGATCTCCGCAAGGGACAACCGGGCACGGTGGAGTTGGTCTTGAGCCCCAACGTCGCCAGTATCGAAGGCCGACTGGACCGCACGGAAGGAGCGCTGCCCTCTCTGGCCACCACGGTGGTGGTGATGGACGAAGCGAAGTCGCGGGTGGAGGTGGTGGGCGATACGGTCACGGTTGACCACACTGGCAAGTTCCAGGTGGAGGCGCTCGCCCCAGGCAAGTACCGCCTCTTCGCGATCGAAGGCTTCGAGGAGGGCGTATGGGGCAGCCTGGAGCTCGCCGCGGCGTTGAGGGAGAAATCGCTCATGCTGGAATTGCACGAGGGTGAAAACCGGACTCTGGCGGTCCCGGTGATCACTCCCGAAGAGTGGACTGCGGCCCTTCGAAAAGTGGGGATGTAGGCCGGGCGGATGGTCGATCTGCCCAACCTTGATCTGCGCCCGAGCGG
>PMTT01000794.1 GCA_003167275.1 Bryobacterales bacterium
CCGAATCAACTGCAAGGACGCCGCGAACACGCGCACACTCTCATACAGCACACCGGAGGACCAGCCTTCGAATGCGCCGCTCGCACCGAGCGAATCCCTTGCCTCGCAATCCAGAAACACGTTGGGCCCGCCTGCCAGCATGCCGCTGGCGAAGTCGTTCATTCCCGCCTCGCTGGCGCACCGGTGCACCAAAACCTGTTGGCCCGCGATATAGAATCCCTGCCGCCGGTAGCCACCCTTCTCGGCCACCGGCGCTTCGCTGCGGCAGTCCGCTACGGTGATCCGGCGTCCGCGCAGGTTGACCCGCACGGCGGAGCTCACAAAATGGCGCGCCGTCACCCGCCGCACCCACGCGTCCTCGACGCGATCCAGTAAGACGGCAATCCAGGCGTGTTCCTCATCCATCGGATGCGCGGTGTCGAACGCGCTTTCGAGAATCAGATCCTCAATGCCAATGTGATTGGGCAGGCCGGTGCCAGTGGCCAGATCCAACGTGCCGGCCCCATAGCGTGATTCCAACGCCGTTGTAATGGGCGCGTCGATTTCAACGGTCTTTCGCGCTTCGTCGATCGCCACAATGTTGCGGTCCCATACCAGGTCGTGAGACCCGGGTTTCCAGTCCAGGCGGATGTTCGCGAAAGAGCCCGGGAGGTTGGTCATACCGAGGGCCGCAATCCACTCCGCGGTGCTCGGCCGCCTGGCCACCACCGAAGCGCCCACCGTCAATCCAGAGACGGAATTCAACGGCAGCGTTCTGCCCCCAACCGGAACCTCGCCCTCGATTTTGACGGTGCTGTCAACTGCCGGGTCCTTCTCTTCCCCAGCCTCGATGAGCGTGCGCCGTCCCTGGCCCTCCGCTACAATCACCGTTCCGTTCGCGCCCGGTCCCGAACCGCGCAGCACCGTTCCGCTGGCCCGTAGGTGAATTTGCCCGGTGACATGAAAACGGCCGCGCGCCAGCAAAACCGCGCCTCGGAAGCCTTCCGCGCGCACCGGCATCGCCGCCACGCGGTCGATTGCGCCCTGAATCAAGGCCGTGTCGTCCACGCCGGTGGGACGCACCATCAGAACGGCCGGAACCTCCGGGATCCGTCCGCCTGCCTCATAACCGGCGAAGGAAAAATCGATGGGCACGGGAGGCGGCGGCGTCTGAGCTTGCCCCACCGGTGCCCCGATCCAACAGGCGAGCAGCAAGGACTGGGTCAGTATTGCGTTTCGCAAGTACGGACGCGTTTTTAGCCGAAGGCGAAAAACGTCGACACGAATGTCGACGCGGCAGACATGAATGTCCGCGCCACGTCGCGCATGAGGCCCGGCCATCATTTCGGGCTGCCCCGGCCCGCTGGTGCCGCCGCTGCGGCATCGTCCAGTTCTTTCTCGGTGGGGAAACGAGTGAAGGTACGCTCGACCGGTTTCGCCTGAAGGTACTTGTCGAAGAAGTCCATCATCGCGGTCCAATCGTCCGCGGTGAACGCGTGCCCGTGATTGGCATAGTTCACGCCCAGGTGGTCGGCCGCGCCCAACAAAGTATAAGCCGGCCGCGCTCCCAGGAACGATTGTTGGACGGCTTCCGGCAGCGAGATCGTATCCGTCATCCCCTCTAGCGCGATGAACGGACGTGGCGCAGCCAGCGCCAGAAACCAGTGCTCATCGAACGGCAGTTTCTCGCGTTGGCCCCAGAACTCGTGCAGGTTCGGCGAAAACCAGTTGGGATACTTCTTCTGCATGATGTCGAGAGTCTCGCTCTTGCGCGGTCCGGCGAAACGGTACGCCCCGATGCCGCCGCCCCCAGTCACCACGGGCGCACCCATCAATCGCTCGTCGAACGCCGCCGCTACCATCGACGATTTACCG
The DNA here is from genome assembly GCA_003167275.1 of Bryobacterales bacterium. Classification (GTDB taxonomy): domain Bacteria; phylum Acidobacteriota; class Terriglobia; order Bryobacterales; family Bryobacteraceae; genus JAIQFL01. The sequence continues at coordinate 1,855 of PMTT01000794.1, forward strand.
TTGCGCGACGCCCCCGTGACGATCAACTTCTTGGCGTCGATCGCCGGATCGTGCTCCAGGTAGTCCGCCACGCGCGACGCGCCCCACGCCCATCCTGCCAGGATGCCCCAATCGTAACCGGGGTAGGCCGGATAGAAGCGAGTGGTGCGGAACGCCCAACTGCCATCGGAGTTGCGCAGCGTCGTGTCTTCGGCGCAATCGTTGGCGTTGAACACTACCAGCGCGTAACGGCGGCGGAATACGTCCGCGCGCTGGGCGGCTACCGCTTGCGCCGTGGGCTCCGCTCCGAATCCCCGTCCGCCGCGAGGCGTCGCAGGTGCCGCAGGCGCTGCCGGCGCCGCCGATTCCGGCGCATGCGGGCGTCCGACGATCATCAGCACGTCTTCGCCGCGGCCTTGGTTAGGCCCCTGCGGAAGACGGGGCAGAGCCGGCGCTCCAGGAGGAGTGCCCGCCTGCGAAATGATCGCCGGAAACGGACCGCCAGCCACCGGCGTGAAAATGCCGATATTGAGAAACAACTTCTCATCGGGGCCGAACGTCAGGTGCACCAGGCGATACTTCACGGCGCCATCGAGCACCAGTTCCGATTGGAGTTCCTTCCCTTTGACGTTGCCGGGCGGCGGAGGCATTTGGCCCACCGCGTAGTAGGCCAGCGTCCGCTTGATCTCCTGGCGGCGCTTCTCCCACTGCGCGCGCGTGGTGACCTTGGTACCGTCGTTCATGAGCAGGACGTCGGGCATGTCTTTGCGAACCGGGAGTTTTTCGACTCCCGGCAGATTGCCCAGAGGCCCCTGGATCCGCGGAATGGGGATCTCACGCGGATCCGGCCCCGCCGGCGCGGCATTCTGCGCCATCGCTGGATGGGAGGCCGTCCATATTCCCAGGTACGCCGCTACGAGCAACAGAACTGGGATCCAATTTCGAAGTCTCATGTCTCTGGTTACCTCCGCCTTTCGACAACTCAGTTTAACGCTCAGGGAAGCGCCTTGGACCGCGCGTGCGTCCGTTTTCGGGACGGCAGCCTGCACGGGCTTGGGGCTAGCGGAATCCGGGGCAGGGGAAAATGAAGGAACGAAGCCAATTTTTTGTTGAGCGGATGGGGGTTGCGCGGAATTGGGTTTGGCTTCCGGCGGGGAATCGGCGACGGGCTTGGCGGTGGGCGGGGTGGGGCGTTTAGTTTGGAGGCGCTCCAGGTCGTGGAGGGCGCGGTGGAAGGAGCGCTGTGCGGAATCGATGCGGCGCTGGATGAGAGGGAAGTGTTCTTTGGCGCGGATGAAGTTCAGGCCCTTGGGGTAGGGGCTTTGGAGCACGTACTCGTTGTCGGCTTCGCGGTCCCAGATTTGAGCGTCGGCGAGCGAGTAGCGGCGGAGGAGCCAGTCGGAGTCGATGAGGGTGGAGACGAGGAAGGACTCTTCGGGAGTGGCGGGGTCCCAGCGGAGGAAGTATCGGTCGGCGAGGGCACGGAGTTCGGTGGGGTCTTCGCCGGCGATGATCTGGGATCGGGCGTAGAGGCCGGTCTTGAGGGAATTGGAGCGGGAGGCGGCCTTGCCTTGGGCGGAGCGCGGGCCTGTGGAACGTTGCGCGTTGCGGCGGTTGGCGGCGGTTTGTTTGGGGGTGCTCATCTCTCAGGCATAGCAGGCTGGGGGGCTGGAGTCTGAAATTGAAGGCTGTAAGTGGTTGAGGAGATTGAGAGAACTATTTCGGAAAGGGCGTGACCGTCTTGCAGAACTCC
>PMTT01000194.1 GCA_003167275.1 Bryobacterales bacterium
TAATTACATCAGACAGCTAGTGCGGCGACTAGGGTCTCTGACCGTGTGATGATTTGCGTTTACCGGAAACCACTCCCTCACGGTCGTGGCTCGGAACCGAGCCGCGCGCGTCAGCAAGCGGTTCTATAATCGCGACGAATCTCGCGGTCGAGGCACTAGCTATGTGTGAGTACGACACGGGCCGGCGCGGTTCGCGCGGCCTCGAAGGCTTATACGGAGATGAGACTACGAAGAAGAATGACGGAGCTTCAATCTTAGAACAGTTTCGGTGATTCGCGCAAGGAAGATAGGCGCGCAACAACGCTCAACCGGCCGGCTGGAAGCCGGCTGACAGGCCAGGAGGCCCTGTCCTACTTGGGGTTGTACCATCCTCCGGGAGGCCCGATCGCATCGGCCTCGGCGGGGCCCCACGATCCCGGCTCATACTCATGCACGGGCGTGGCGTTATCGAGCACGGAGTCCACGACCCGCCAGGATTCCTCCACGTAGTCCTGCCGGGCGAAGTGAGCGTTACTGCCCTTCAGGGCGTCACCCAGCAGTTCCTCATAAGCGCCCATCTCGTTGGGATCCTCGGGGTGGTTGATCAGCAGTTCCTGCATCTCGCCCTGGTCATCTGCACCGGGCAGTTTCACATATGCGCCGACGGCGATCTGCAGGTCGGGCGTCACGCGGAAGCGATAGTAGTTTGCGGGCGGCGCAACATCACAGAAAATGGCAGGGGGCTGGTAGAGCTTCACCAGGACTTCCGTGACCGTGTTCGGCAGGCACTTGCCGGCCCGGATGTAGAACGGCACGCCTCTCCATCGCCAGGAGTTGATGAACAGCCGAAGTGCGACAAAGGTCTCCACGGTCGAATCGGGACTGACGCCGGGCTCCTGCCGGTACCCTCGGAACTGGCCGCGCACCACATCTTCCGGCCGGAGGGAGCGAATGCCGTGCAGCACCATCACGCGCACGTCGCGCAGGATTTCCGTTTCGGACCCCGGCGGCGGCTCCATGGCGATGTTGGTCAGCACCTGCAGCAAATGATTCTGCACCACGTCGCGGATCGCGCCCGTGTGGTCGTAGAAGCTGCCGCGCCCCTGCACGCCGAAATTCTCGGACATGGTGATCTGCACACTTTGCACATACTGCCGCTTCCAGATGGGTTCGACGAACGAGTTGGAGAAGCGGAAGAAGAGCAGGTTCTGCACCGTGTTCTTTCCCAGGTAATGGTCGATCCGGAAAATGTCCTCTTCCTTGAAGATGCTGTGCAGCGTCCGGTTGAGTTCCTGGGCGGACGCGAGGTCGTGGCCCAGCGGCTTCTCCACCACCACGCGGGCGCCCTCGGCACATCCGGACTTCTGGAGTTGATCGAAGACCAGTTCGAAGACACTGGGCGGGATGGCGAGGTAATGGACCGGGTGTTTGGCGCCGTCGAGTTCCTTCCGCAATTGTTCGAAGGCGGCAAGATCGCCATAGTCACCGTCCACGTAGCGGAGCAGGTTGGACAAGCGGCCAAAGGCGTCCGCGTCCAGCCCGCCGTGCTTCTCCACGCTGTCCCGCGCGCGCGCCTTGAGTTGATCCAGTCCCCAGCCGGATTTCGCGACCCCGACAACGGGCACATTCAGCGCGCCCCGCTTCGCCAGGGCTTGCAGCGCGGGAAAGATCTTCTTATAGGCGAGGTCGCCTGTGGCGCCGAAGAAGACCAGGGCATCGGCCTGCGTTTGACTCATTGAGTGCTCCTCGACGTGGGGCGGTGGTTCCGCTTCGCTCGCCCGCCCGCGGGCGGCTCCTTCTCACTTTCCCCTCACCGCGCCGTCCGCCAGCATTCCATCAAGCACGTGCGATACCGTTTCGGGGCGCAGGCGCGCCAGCAAGTTCTCCGTCAGGTTCTCCCACCGGATCGTCCCCGTTCGATCCACCAGAAACTCGGCCGGACGAGCGATGTCATGCCCATCCTCGCCTGCGTGCGGATGGAGCACGCCGTAGGCCCGGATGGTCGCCGCGTTCGGATCGGACAGGAACGGGAATGTGTAGCCTTGGGACTGACAGAGTTTTCGCGATTCTTCAGGGGAATCCACGCTGATCGCCACGATGCCAATGCCGCGCCCCGCAAATTCCGGAAGGTGCTGCTCAAAGCTCCGAAACTCGGAGTTGCACAGGGGTCACCAGTAGCCGCGATAGAAAATCAACAGCACCGCGCGCTTACCTTGGCGCAACTGGGAGAGCGTCACCATTCGCCCGTCGATATCGGCGAGCGCGAAGTCCGGCGCCGGCTGGCCAACGCGAAGCGCGTTCTCTCCCGGCGGAAGATGCCGGGCCAGGTAGAAAGTGCCGTAATAGAAAAGACCGAGTATCCCAAGGCTGAGCACGGCCAGAATGGGGCCACTGACCCTTCCGCGATACTGGCCTGGCTGAGCAAATGCGCGGTAGAGGCCCACCCCCAGCAAGCATCCGGCGACCAGGAAGAGGGTCAGGTTCACCCAGGGAAAATCCCGCGTGATGGGAAAGCGAATAAACAAAAAAAGGTAGCTGTATGCGGCGAGGATTGCCATCGCGAACCCAAGCCATACCAGCCAATTCCAGCGTCGCTTCACGATCACCCCACGGAACTGATTGTAGCCTAACAAAAGCGCGGCGATGCGGATGAGGCGGGGCAGAAAGGTAGCATTTAGCGCGATTGGACATCCGGGAGTCCTTTGCCTTAGCGTGAAATGAGGAGGGGATTCCAGTGGCAGCTTCGAGTGTCAGGGAAACCAGAGGCGCGGATCCGGAGGTCATGATCCGAGAGTTCCAGCCAGGTGACGAAGCCGACTTTCGGCGCCTTAATGAAGAGTGGATCGTCCGCTACTTCGCTATGGAGCCCAAGGACGAGCATGCCTTCGCCGATCCGCAGCGAACCATCTTGGATCGTGGCGGCAAGATCTTCCTGGCGGTCCGGCACGGCCAGGCGGTGGGCTGCTGCGCGCTGCTCGCCATGGGCCCAGGCGAGTTTGAAGTGGCCAAGATGGCGGTGACGGAATCCTCTCAGCGAGGCGGCATCGGACGGCGCCTGCTCGAGAGGGCCATTACGGAGGCCCGCGTTTTGGGCGCAACGCGTCTCAGTCTCGAAACCAACCGAATACTTGCGCCCGCCATCCGGCTGTATGAGTCGCTGGGATTTCGGCACATTCTGGCCGAACGCATCGTGCCGTCCCCTTACGCGCGCTCCAATGTCTCCATGGAACTGCACCTCGAAGGTCGATCGTGATGGCCCTTTTTGCCCGCGGTCTTCGCTTACCATGTAGGACAGGCCTCCTGGCCTGTCTCACAAGGAGGGGTGCGTGCGCAGAATCCTGCAACTGACCGCATTGGTCGTCGCATGTCTGGCCTGCGAGGGGTGCTACCGGGGACGGGTGGTCGCTTTCCAGCCACCCAAGAAGGGCGAACTGCCTCGGGACGTGCCTGGGGGAACTTTCGACAAAACCAAAAAGGTGAACCTGTACTTCTGGGGCCTGCTCCAGAAGCCGCCATCTCCGGTTCTCGCTGACAATTGCATCACCGATTCCATGAAGCAGGTGACTGTTACCCGAAAAGGCCGCTACGTCGCCGCCGCCATTTTGACGCTCGGCATCTATTCGGCTATCGACATATCGTGGCAGTGCGCCGTGCAGCCCTCGAAGGAGGGCAATAAGATTGGAACGGCGGCGCCCCCGGGATCCAGTCCCGTTGCACGGATGGAGGGCCTCGGCCATGGCAATCGTTAATATCAACCCCGCGAACACCTGGGTCAACCAGCACCTCAACGTCTCGCAGGCATACGACCGCCTCTACGATGTCTTCAACCCCGACGTGGACGGCGACCCGGACTTCATGAGCGATCTGGCGCCCACCATTTCGGCGCTCGCAGGCATCGTCGGGGACGCCATCAACGATGGCAAGAGGCTGCGCGCCCTAGGTGGCGGCTGGTCACTCTCCACGGCGGCGGTGACCGACGGACGCCTGATCAACACCAAGAATCTCAACTGGCGATTCCCCTTCGGCGCCGCAGGCGTATCGCCGGGCTATCCGGGCGACCCCACGCTCCTGATGTACACGCAGGCCGGGATGAGCGTGGCCGGAGCGAACAATGCCCTCTTTGAACAGACCCGGCCGCAGGCCTTGAAGACCTCGGGCGCGAGCAACGGCCAGACGATGGTGGGCGCCTTCTCCACGGGCACACATGGATCCAGGTTCCAGTTCGGAGCGATGCAGGACTATGTCGTGGCCTTGCACATCATTGCCGGACCCGGCCGTATCCTGTGGCTGGAGCGTGCGTCCTATCCGGTGATGGCCGACCATATCGTAGCCGGAGTCGGGGCGCAACTGATCCGCGACGACACCATTTTCAACTCGGCGCTGGTCAGTTTCGGCAGCTTCGGCGTGGTGTATGGCATCGTCATTGAGACCGAGCCGCTCTACCTGCTGGAAGAGGAGCGCCACCGCCTGCCCCTGAACCCCGCACTCCGCCAGGCCATGCGGACGCTCGATTTCAGCGGCATTCCGATGCCCCATCCGGGCGAGGTTCCGCTGCATTTTGAAGTGGTGGTCGATCCGCACAATCCCGCCGGCGGAGGGTACGTTACCACGATGTACCAACGTCCTTACCGGACCGATTACGATCCGCCCACTGTCTCTTCAAGTGGTCTTGGTCCCGGAGACGACCTGCTGGCGGTCATGGGCCAGATCGGCGATGTGCTCGGGGTCATCGTGGCGCCGCTGGTGAATACGCTGGTCACCACGCAGTATTCGGAGTTCGGCCCTGGCACGCCGAAGCCGGCACAGATCGGGACGCCCGGCGAGATCTTCTTTTCCACCACATCGCTCCAGAAGGAGATGAGCGCCGAGATCGGTGTCGCGCTGGAAGACGCCGAGCGGGCTCTGGACTTGATGCTGGCCCTTCCTGAGGTGACGGATTACCCTGGCCTGGTGTCCTTCCGCTACGTGAAGAAGTCGAAGGCGTTGCTGGCATTCACAAAATTCGACACGACCTGCGCCATCGAACTGCCGGCCGCTTATGCCGATGGAACGACGTCCTATTACCAGGCCGTGTGGCAGGGCTTGGAGGATGCAGGAATTCCGTTCACGCTCCACTGGGGCCAGATGAACAACTTTACGCCGGCAAGAGTCCGCGCGATGTACGGAACGGCGGTGGACGATTGGATCGCCAGCCGGAACAGCGTGCTCGATCCGCAGTCCCGCGCCGTCTTCACCAGCCCGTTCCTGGAAGCGTGTGGACTCGCGTAGGGTATGCTTTAGCTTGCCCAACCAAGGGATCTACAGACCCCTTCGCCTTGGGTGGGCGCTGTTCAAAACAAGCAACGGGCCCCCGTGGGGCATGCTTGCCCACCAGTTCCATCAGGCTGGGCAAGCTAAAGCATACCCTACGAGATCACAATCCGGTCCGCCCAAGGGTCCTCGGGAACGGCGTTTTCGGAGGGCGCGGACAGCGGCCCCGGCCGCAGCGTGACGGTCCCGATTTCCGCCTTTTCCACCAGGGGCGGCGCGAGGGCGCGAGGGTCTATCGGCAGGAACTGGGGGTGTTCGGCGGCCCACCGGGCAGCCAGTCCGTTCAGAGGGCTCTTGGTGTTGTACTCCTGATAGGCGATCATCCGGCCGATGCGAACAATCAGGTCGTCCAAACCTTCCGAAGGCGCCCAGAAGTCGCCAATGCAGACGCTGACTTCGTCGAAGTTCGGGTGGAACACGGGCGTCAGCATGCGGCATTGCGGTGCCCGGCGCGGGTAACCGAGCGACAGATTCATCTCCAGAATATGCTCGGAGCGCTCCAGGATCTGACCCATCGGGTCCACGTACAGTCCACGGATCGAATAGGTTACGCGATAGTACTCGGGAGGCAGTCCGGCCGTGCCGGTGAGCCGGATCAGGGGCCAGTCGGCAAACCGGACTCGCAGCTTCTCATGGTCTTGGGTCAGGCGTCGAACTCTGGGCGGTATCATCGAAATCCCGGGAATCCCCGCAACAGGGGTTCCATGTTTCTAGCAAAACCGAAGAGCAGGGCGATCGTCAACAGGCACTTGACAGCAAACGGAGAAACCGGGAGCTTCCGCCAGTAATTCCAGCGAAGCGCGGAGTAGAGTTCCAGCGCAGCTCCGGCGGCCAAGGCCGGCGCCAGAGCGACAGCCAGCAGATTCTGCCGTACCGCTTCCGCCCATCGGCCGGCCAGCAGCGCCGCCAGAGCACGCGTGCCCCCGCACCCGGGGCACAGAATGCCGAGCAGTGTGTGAAACGGACACGGCGGATAAAACGGGTAGCGCGTGGGGGGAAAAAGCCGCAGCAACGCGGCCAACGCCAAGGCCGCCGCCAACATCACCAGTGCCTGCTGTCGTGCCGGCTGCAATCGCACGGGGCGGCTATCTCCAGACTCCAGTCACCTTGTACGTCCGGATCCGGTTGAAGTGATATTGAAAGTAGATCACGTTGAAGAAGAACGTCATCACAGGATTCAACCGCAGGTTGAGGGGCTCTACCGTGTTGAAATACTCCAGCAGCGAGCTCCTCAGGCTGAAGTGGGCTACCACGATCAGGATGCACGCTCCAATCAGCATGAATCCACCCAACGCCAAGAGGCTATCCTCCTTGCTAACCGAGGCGATACCGATCACAACGTAGGCCAAAATAATGCCGCCGACCCCCAGCCCGTACAAGAGCAGGCACTTGGTGTTGGGCCGGAGCTTTTTGACGTAGCTGGCCTGGATAAACATCCAGATCGGCAGGAAGATGCCGCAGAATACACCGATCGCCAGGGTCAGCGCCCAGTGCAGATCGGGAGGCAGCGGCCCGGAGGCGCTGCCGACCGG
>PMTT01000200.1 GCA_003167275.1 Bryobacterales bacterium
CTCCTCCACTGTCTGAATTGCAGTTGGACGCTGCTCGTCCATTGACTGCCTCCCGGTGCAGCGGTAATGCGAAGGGCCGGTCTATTGGTAGTTGGCTTCTATACTGCGCCATCCGCCCCCACTTGGCCCACGTTACGCCCGACGGCGGCGGGACGGCCCGTACCGCCAACTCGCGTGCCGCGACGCAACGTGGCGCCCTATGCTCGGTTCGAAGGCATCAGCATCAAGCACTTCCCGAACAAATCGCAGTAGAATTGTTGTTTGGCCGCCTAGCCGGGCCTCATGAACCCGGTGAAAGGCTCCCGCCCCGGGCGGCCTCCTCTCTTAGTCGGCGGGTGCAAGGGGCGCGGTGAGCGGTACAGAAAAGTTGCTGGAACTGGCGGAGCGCTTCCGTCGAGGCGCCGATCCGTTTCGATCGCGCTCCATTCCACTGCGAGCCGAGTTTTACGCGGTCGCTGGGAGGGAACAGTGGGGCATCTGGCTGCTGACTCCAAAGACCGCACAGACTGAGTGTTAGCGCCGGAATAGAAGGACAGCACTAGCGCCGGTTTTGTTGCCCGAAGAATCGCCCCAGTGGCGGGGACGCGGTAGGGCACTCTATATCAGTTTCTAAAATTCGGGCCTTGAAAACAGCGGCGGTTCAGGTTAACATTCCAATGTTCAGCGCCAATGCTCATATTCTCGTGGACGGAAGATTCTTCGTGCGCAACATCCCCGATGCCGGACGTCGACCTCCAGTGCGTCTATCGACTGTACATCTCAACCCAACCACCGCTGCCTGGGCATGGCCCACGACGCAGCGTGGACAAGGGCGGCAGCAACGATAAACACCACCTGGTGATCGGATCGGTCAGGACGGACGCCAAGCACGCTCAGTTTTCCAAAGCTCCTGTTCCTGTTGACGGCGCGGGAGGGTCGCCTATCGTCTGATCATTGACCGGCTCCAGGAACTCGAACAGCCGACGCGCCCGCCGTGCAGGTCTCGCGCCAGAAGAGGGGTTTGCCTTCGTCCTCGCCGTTTTCCAGTCTTCCTGTCGCGGAAGAATCAAAACCGGCGAAATTGCTGCACTTTTGGACCGGCGCTAACCAGACTGAGCCGGTCTGGGTAACGTTCAGCCTTCTCGCAGCCCTTGCCATCCAGGAACTGGGTATTCCGCCGTTGCCTGCGCCCGCGGCATTAGAGCACGATCCTGCTTGGAGAGAACAGTGCCAACTGATCGGTGGAAATGACCCCGAGGCGGTTCCTTTCGGCCTGTCCGAAGTTGATTCGTGCACTCGGGCGTGGCTACACTTTCTCCGGCGCGAGAGCCTCAGCAATGAGAGTCGGGTGTTTCAGCGTCGTCCCTCCGGAGGATCCTTCCCTGATGTCTGGGAGGCATCAGCGGCGCAGTGTGAGCGATCGGCACGGGAGAGGATTCAGGTGGGGCTCGTCGCAGAAGCGCCGTCAACAGCAGTGCCAGGGGTGCCACCTCCGCGTGACGGAGATGTGGTGCCACCTTCACAGAGTGCAAGCGCTGAAGGGACCATGGAGGGCCCCACTGTGTCTCTTTTTGGCACACGCCCGGTCACCGTCGTTCGGGACGTCGGAACGCCGCAAGAGAAACGCTGGATTGCTCCCATGGGTGGCGATTTCTCAAGAACAGTGATTTTCAACCAGAAGGATGCCGCAAGAACCGGAGACGAGCTGCACAGCGATCTGTTCGATGTTCCGAGACGCGTGATCCGCGTTGATCCAGTCCTAATGCGTGCGGGAGTAGTAGCCCACTGGGAGGCGAGAATCATTCCGCAATCCATCCGGCGTCCCCAAGTGTCGGTCACGCAAGGCACACCAACTCCGAGACACAAGCCGACCGTTCCGGGTCCGACAGAAACCCGCGAGTCCGAAGAAGCCGGCGCCGAACCAGGCCGACTTGCGTTTCCCAGTCCTTTCCAGGAAGATGCGAGTGCCAGCCCGCTGGGGGACAACCCATTCCCTGCCGACCATCCCGCCCATGCCGTTTTCGAGGAGGCAACCTGGGAGGCCAAGAAGGCTATCAACCGCTCCAAATTAGAGACCCTGAAGACGGCTAAAGAACCCCAAGCTGATCCCGTTCAGTCGCTCTTGACGTTCTGCATGCGCTACTTTTCCATCTGTGCCAATGCCGCTGTCCTAATCGTTGGCAATGCGGAGACGGCTCTTGCTTACGAGCGTTGGATCGACGCATTTGCGGAGTTCATGCTCCAGGAGACACTTGAGAAGGGACAGCTTCCAGATCCCCTGGCTGCACCTGGAACGTCGGCGCTATTCGCTCCCGAGATCCTGCCTAAGATCCAAGCGGATCTCAGTCTCGAACTGGTACGAGTGGTGGCGTACTACAAGGAGCAGGCAGCGGGACGAGTGCTTCGGGTCATCCAAGCTCAAACCACAGCGGCGGCCGTGGGATCTGAAGGGATCGGGAAAGCGACTCTTCCCAATGGCGAAGTGCCAGTTTCGGAGAAGGCCGGCGTAAAGGAGCCCGCGGTTTTAGACCAGGACAGCCAGGCGGTGCTATCCGAGCAGGAGTGCTCATTGCAAGAGATTAGCGCGGAAGAACTTGACGGGTGGGCGCCCGTCCACAGGGCCACGTGGGAGGAGGACGCGGCGTACGCTGACGAGTGTCCAGCCTTCCTTCGGCCGGCGAAGGCTGCGAGGATGGAAGCGATTGCGACACTGCGAAAGAGAGCAACTGAGGCGTTTCACGCCAGTAAGCCACAAACTTCGGAGGAGTTAGCCAAGTGTCTTTGGCCGTCGCATTCGGAGTACGCGCAGCAGGTGTTTGATGATGTGGCCGAGGCTAAACTCATACGTGTAAGCCCCGCTGGCAAACGTCCCAGAGGGTATGAGCGTTGGCTGCGTTCGAAATGTCTGCCAGCGGTGGTCGATGATGTTTGTGCGTCCGTCTACGGCCATTTCGTGATCACCGTCCGGTACATAGCAGAGCAAATCGGCGAGGTGAATTGGCCTCAGGATCTTGCGACGGCCAGGCGCATCCTGTGGCGAGTATACGCTGAGAACCTAATCGGAGGCGTCCTCACGCAGGCTTTGGAGAAACGATTGAGCCAGATGCTGGTGGCGGAGAAGATTCCGTTGTGGGTGGCGAGATCTGAACGACGGCAACCACCAACGGCGCCAGAGAGTGCCCGCCCAGTCGAAGGGCGGCCGGGACGGACTGCCAAGGGGAACCTAGGCCTGCTGCGGGAAGATGGAAAACTGAAGCGCGCTGTCACACTTGACACGGCGGCGCGGTTTGGTGGCGTCGGTAGGCGCGCCATCGAAAAGGCCCTTCGGAAGGGACCTCTCGAAGCCGAAGGCGAGGGCCAGAATCGGCGCGTTATTGTTGAATCGCTCCTACAGTACTTTCCCCCTGAAAATACTGCGAACTAAAGCGAACTGGTGCGAACCGGAACGAATTCAAGCATCTGGATAGCAGCGAGGCTTCCGTGATTTGATGAATTCACGAGGTCGTGTCGATGATGCCGAGATTTGCAAAGGTAAGCGAAATCGCCGATAGATTCCGAGTTTCCGCTGACGCTGTCTACCTCTGGATTAGGCAGGGCAAGATCCCGCCCGAATGCGTGGTCCGCATCGCCGGTACAGTCCGGTTGGACGAAGAGCAGTTTGAACAGCGCCTCCGAGCTGGCGCCCTTTGCCAGCCGCGGGGTAGGAAGAGCGTCAAGACGGAGGGCGCCCGGGCGACAGCTTCGATAGCGGCCGACGACAGCTTCACAACGGTCGGGAGCGGGCCCGGCACCGAGCACAGGTGGACGAACGAAAGCGGTAAGGTTCAAGCCGACCATCCGTTCAGCCCGACATTGGTTTCCACCGCGAGATAACCATGGCCGACCTTGCGCCCAGATCTTCCGTTCAACGCGCGGGCAGCCCCGGTCCGCGCGTATCACCGTGCCGGAGATTTCAGAGCGCTTAGGCATTGGGCGCCTCGCGGTGTACTCGATGCTGGAGCAGGGGATCTTGCCCGGAATACGCCTAGGTAGGCGCTGGATCATTACACGGCACGCCTACGAGCAATGGGAGCGGACTTGCGGCATTCGCGATGGGAGTGGACTTTCAACGCAGCCAGAGGTAACGGTGTTGAACTGATGCCCGTCCACAAACGCAAATATCGCTCAGGCGAAATCACCAGGTACTACGCCTTCAACCTTCCCGGATCAACTCGTGAGGATCGCCAGAGAATCACGGAGTCCGGCTTCACGAGCAAACGGGAGGCAATAAATGCTGAAACGAGCCGGCGGCTCGAAGAGCAGCAGAAGCAAACAATGGCGAAAGCCGGCCTCAGTGTCGCTGCCCGGCTCCCAAATACTCTCGCGATGCTCCTGGATGAATTCTTTGCCCAGCACGTCGATCAGAAACTGGCGCCTAAAACCGTCGAGCGATACCACGAGCAGGCAGCCTACCTCGATCCCGAGTTACTGAAGATGCCGATTGATGAAATCGGTCCGCTCCACCTTAGCCGAGAATGGATGCGGTTGCTCAAGAGTGGGGGCCACCACCGAAGGACCAGGGAACCACGTCCGCTCTCTACGAAAACCGTGCGCAACGTGGCGGGGGTCCTCTCAAGCGCCTTCGCCCGTGCTGTCAAATGGGGTCTGATCAAAGCGAACCCAGTCGCGGCCAGCGAACCGCCGGTGCCGAAGAAGCGGCGCGGCATTGCCCTTACAACGGATCAGCAGGAAACCATCGTCGCGGCTGCCACGGGCCCCTGGTGCGTGGCGACCTTTCTCGAGGTAAGCGCTGGGACCGGCGCCCGCCGCGGCGAAGTGCTGGCCCTTCGCTGGTCGGACATCAAGGACGGCCGCGCGGTGATCACGCGGTCGCTTACGCAGACGAAATACATCCTGGAGTTCAAGACAACGAAGACCGAGGACAGTGTGCGTCCGGTGACCCTTCCGGCGTCGACTGTAGCCGCGCTCGGGGCGCACCGTCAAAGGCAGGAGGCGTTTCGCCAGCAGTTCGGTCCAGACTACCGAACTGATTTGGACCTGATATTTGCCGATACAGATGGAACGCCCCTGAAGCCGGATTCTGTATCTGCATCCGTTTCAGCGCTCTGCCGCCGTTTGAAGTTGCCCAAGGGAGTGAGCCTTCACACGCTACGACACACGCACGGCTCCCACCTCATTGCGTCGGGTGTGGACCTCGCGACGGTCTCGGCACGCTTGGGACATTCCAACGTTCGGGTAACGGCGGAGGTATACGCCCACGCGATTCGCGGGCGCGACGACGAAGCGGCTCGCAAGTGGGATGATTTCCAGCGGGAGAACTCGCAGGAAAAGCGTCTCGGAGGCGTTCAGTGAATCTGCGGAAAGTTATTGGTGGCAGCGCGTGGCAGCGTATTCCTTGTAAGTCTATGAAAACATGGTANNGGTAGCGCTAACGGGAATCGAACTTGTATGGGGACCTTTAGGGACGAAGCCTGGCAAAATGATTAATTGATTCTACATGGCGTTTGATGTCAAAACGGCATTCAAGGGCACTACCGATGGCTACGGCATATGCACGGATGTTTCCACGGTGGCGTATTTCAGGCGCCAGTCCGGAACTTAATTAACTGGACTGCGGAGGGGAATGCGAGCTTCAAGTGGGTCGGCCGGGCGAACCCTGAACGGTATCGAGGACAGGCTCCCGTCACCGTGAGCGTCCCAATCAGACCCGCTCCGACGCCGGCCGGCGGGGCCGCCACGCCGGCTAGACGCACTAAATGGTGTTGATGTTCCATGTTCTCCGTGCCGCCTACTTGGCGGCATGCTCCGGATCCTTTCGCTCCACCTTCCGGGGCCATGATGATCCACGTTTTGAACGTATGGCAAGACAGCTTGACCGAACGGATTCCGGCACTTTGGTATCGACATCCGAAAGGCTCGGCGGCGGGTATTTGGAATCTCAGACGGCTTCACTGTGATTTGAGGCTCCGTTACGGGAAGCCGGTGCTGCTGGTAGCGGGTCAATGTCTGAGTCATGTCATCTTACTTGAAGTCGTTTCCGTCAATCGGAAGAGCTGAGGCTTCCTCGATGAAAGCGTCCGTGGACGGTGTGGCCACGTCGGGCAATATCGGGCAATGGCCGATGGTATTGATGGCAGCTTTGGCAGTCTGAGCAATGTAGAATCTGCAACTTACAGAGCCGTTTGAATACCTCGGGGTTCAAGTCCCACCTCCGGCACCA
>PMTT01000249.1 GCA_003167275.1 Bryobacterales bacterium
CCAGGGGGTCCGCCCCACAACAACATACCCTCGGGACCAAGCCGCCCAGAATCTCCGCCGTCTCGGCGCACGAGCCGGCATCGTTACCGCGGGGGCCGCTGGCATCGCTATCTGGAGCGGGGATTCCGTCCACAGCCTTTCCGCCTTACCCGCACAGCCGCGTGATGTCACAGGCGCCGGCGACGCCCTGGTGGCGGGGACTCTCTTCGGCATCCTGCAAGGCCATGCGCTGCTCGAAGCGGCAAGGCTCGGCCTGGCAGCGGCCGCCATCACCGTCGAATCCCCCCACGCCGCCGCCCCGGAACTCACCGCCGGGTTACTCCGTGAACGCCTTTCCCGGGAGAGCCATGCCGGATCTTGAAGACAAGCTGAGAATCGCGCCGCCGATTCGGGACGCGCTGGCAGTGGGAGGACCGGTGGTGGCCCTCGAGACCACCATCGTCACCCACGGCATGCCCTATCCGGAGAACGTGGCGACGGCCCTTTCGCTCGAAGACGAAATCCGCAGGCGGGGAGCGACGCCCGCTACCATCGCGGTCATCGACGGGGTGATCCGTGTCGGCCTTTCCAGGGAGGAGTTGGACTGGCTGGGGTCCGCCAAAGACGTCCTGAAGCTGAGCCGCAATGACCTCGCCTATGCGATCGCGGCGCGGAAGCACGGGGCCACCACCGTCGCCGCCACCATGATCTGCGCGCAGCTTGCCGGCATTCGGGTCTTCGCTACGGGAGGCATCGGCGGCGTGCACCGGGGCGCCGAAACCACCTTCGACATTTCCGCCGACCTGGAAGAGCTGGCGGCAACTCCGGTGGCGGTGGTCTGCGCCGGGGCCAAGGCCTTGCTGGACCTTCCGAAAACGCTGGAGTATCTGGAGACCCGCGGTGTCCCGGTGGTGGGTTACCGGACCAGCGAGTTTCCCGCCTTCTGGAGCCGCTCCAGCGGGCTCCCGGCGCCGATTCGCCTGGACACGGCCGAGGGGATCGCGGAGCTTCTGAAGGTGAAGTGGGGGCTCGGCCTGGGCGGAGGCGTGGTGGTCGCCAACCCGATAGCCATCGAGGACGAGATTCCCGCGGAGGAAATGGCGGCGGTGATTTCGGCCGCCGTCGCCGAAGCCGGGCAGCGGGGCGTGACCGGGAAATCGGTGACTCCGTACATCCTGGCGCGGATCGTGGAGTTGACCGGTGGCCGCAGTCTGCGGACGAATATCAAATTGGTGCAGGCCAACGCCCGCCTGGCGGCGGAGATTGCGGTGGCACTTTGCCGCCCCCCGACACCGTCCGCGACTTTGTAACCCGATTTACATCCTTGTTTCACGTGAAACAGACCCTTTTGGCGTGAAACAGACCCGATTATGGCGCTTTGGCCGGGGCAAGCTAAAGCATACCCTACAAACTAATCCAGCTTTACGAGTTGCAGCGGGCCGAACTTCTTCAGGACATCGGCGATCTTGATGTCGCCTACGGCGATGATCTGGGCGTTGTCGAGCGGCACGTACTTCTTCGCCACCCGCTGCACGTCCTCGGCCGTCACGGCCATCACCTTCTGGGAATAGGTGTCCCAATAGTCTTCGGGGAGGCCGTATTCCCGCTGCTCCAGCCAGCGCGCCAGCACTGCCGACGAGCTTTCCAATCCAAGCACGAAACTGGCCACCATGGCGCTCTTCGCATCGGCCAACTCGTCCGCGGGGACCGGCCGGTCGCGGATGTCCGCGAACTGTTTCAGGATCTCGGCCAGCGCCGGTTCGGTGACATCGGTGCGCACGGCGGTGCCGGCCGAGAAGTGGTTCTGATAGCGGCTGGCACTGAAATTCGAGGTGATGCCGTTGGTGTAGCCCTTCTCGTCGTGGAGACTCCGGAAGAGGCGCGAAGAGGGGCCTCCGCCCAGAATCCGGTTCATCACCTGGCACTCCACATAGTCGGGGCTCTTGCGATCGATCGCGTGGTTGGCCAACACCAGAAAGGTCTGTACCGAATCGGGCCGCGGAATCAGATAGAGCTTTTTCGCGCTGAGGGGCTCCAGATTCGGCAGCGACACGTGTGCCACCGGTCCACCTTTCCATGCTCCCAGCGCCTTGTTCAGTTTGGCAAGAGCCTCTTCCGGCGTGATGTCGCCGGAGATCCCCGCCAATTCTCCGGAGGGCACGTAGTACTTCTTGTAATGCTCCACGATCATGTCGCGGGTCATCTGGTTCAGGGAATCCCGGGTGGCGTGGGTGAAGCGCCGGGCGTCGGCGCCGTACAACACCTGGCTCACGGCGTCATTGGCCAGAATGTTGGGCAGGGTTTGGGCCTGCTCCAGGGTGGCGATCCGGCGGCTCTTCCATTTATCCAGTTCGTCCTGGGAGAACGTGGGGTTGATCAGAATGTCGGCCAGGACGGCAAGCGCCGCGTCGAAGTTCTCGGTCAGGGCGCTGACCGAGATGCCGGCCTCCCCCTGGCTCAATCCGAAGGTCACCTGCGCGCCCTGCACGCCCAGGTCGGCGAGGGTGTCGGCGATCTCCTTCGCGGAATGCGTCTTGGTGCCCAGACGAATCAGTGAGGCCGTGGCGTCCGCGACTCCGGGCATTCCAGCGGGGTCGCGCAGAGTGCCGGACGGCAGCGACATCCGGAAGGTGATGCTGGGGACGCGGTGGCTTTCGAGGATCAGGAGCTTGGCGCCATTGCTCAAGGTGCGTTCGACGGGCCGGGGCAGCTTGACCTTCAGCACTTCCTTCGAGACGGGTGCGCGATTCAGGCGGACCACAGCGGCGAGGGATTGTTGCGACGAGGCCTGCGGCATCGGCGGCGTCTGCGCCAAGGCCAGTGAGGCGGCCGCGAGGGAGAGGACGAGTAGTTTATTCATGGCGTTGGTTCCTCAATTCTGCGGCTTCGCTGGGGACATACTCTGGCGGGTCGCAGGTTCGGTCATCACCACCACGCGGTTGTTGCTCCGCAGCCAGGTTTTCGCCGCCTTTTGGATGTCGGCGGCGGTGACCGCAAGCAGCTTGTCGGATTCGGTGTTGATGCGGTTCGGATCGTTAAACAGCGCGGCGTCATCCGCCAGTGTGATGGCGGTGTTAAGCACGTTCTCGCGGGAAGAGGGGAAGGCTCGTTTGATGCTGCTGCGGACGAGCCCCAATTCCCGGTCCGACACGGGGTCCGCACTCAGCTTGGCGATCTCTTCGGTGATGGCAGTCTCCACGTCGGCCGGCTCCTTACCCGGTCGAACGTAAGCCACCACGCGGAGGGTAGAGGGGCCGGCGCGGCCGTCCTCGATACACAACACTTGAACCGCGGTCTTCTTTTCCTTCACCAGGGCTTGATAGAGGCGGGAATTCTCTCCGCTGCCGAGAATCGAGGCTGCCACGGACAGCGCGCGGGAGTCTGGGTTGGTGGCCTCGGGGATGCGGTAGACCATTTCGAGGCGGATATACGGCCCCAGTCTGTCCTCTAACCTGGCGCGGCGCTCGCCAGTCTTCTCCGGCTCGACGAGCTCCGCCGGTTTGGGCGCCGGTTGCCGCGGAATGCCGCCGAAGTACTTCTTCACTTTGTCGAGGGTTTCCTTGGTGTCCAGATCGCCGGCGAGCGCCAGCACGGCATTGTTNNGCCATCGACCCAATCACGGAATGCTTATAGGGGAAACTATCGTAGACCAGGTCGTCGACTTTCTCCTGGGTCTCGCCGTACGGCTGGCTGTCGAAGCTCTGGCGGCGTTCTTCTTTCACGGCTTGCCGTTGATTGTCCAGGTTTTCCTTGGTGACGGCCAGGGAGCGCATGCGGTCCGCCTCCAGGTAGAGGCCAAGATCGACCTGGTTCTTGGGCAGGACCTCAGAGTACGAGGTGCGGTCGGTGTTGGTGTTGCCACTCATGTTGCCGCCCTTGGTGAAGATGGTGTAGAAGTGCTCGCCGGGGCCCACGTTTTCGGAGCCTCTGAACATCATGTGCTCGAACAGGTGCGCGAAGCCGGTGTGGCCCGGACGCTCATCGCGGGAGCCGACCTTGTAAGTGATCGCGATGGCGTACACGGGTGCGAAGTGGTCCTCGGAGATAATGACGCGGAGTCCGTTATCGAGCGTGGTATCGGTGAACTTCACCGGCGGCATCCGGGAGCTGGACTGCTGGGCGAACGCCAGCCCTGTAAGAGTCAAAATTATGGTTGCAAGTGGTTTCAAACGACCTCCTTCTTCATTTCAGGCGGAGAACGGCCTCGGAGTTTCTTATCTTATATTCCCAGGTGGGTTTAAATGCAAGTATAGCAAAGCTGGGGGGTGCTGTGGGTGGCTGGTATGGCACTGCTGGCGAATCACGCGCCCCACTCACCTCACCGCGATAGTCACTCCGAGTTGGCTCCCTGTCGATCCGACGATAATCCTGACGGGAAGGGCGGCGCCGGGAGTGGCCCCTAGCGGCACGATGGCATTGATCTGAAACAATCCTTCTACTGACGACGGTGCCGTGCCGGCATATGAAACCGGCGCGTTGATTCCGCCGATGGAGACGCTCACGGGAAGAACGGGTGAGTTTTCACCGCTCGCGATACTGCCGGTCTTCCCAGGCGGGTTCGTCTGGCCTTCTCCGGTTGCATAGATTTGGATGACACTCCCCACGGCGGCGGGATTGGATGGAGCATTCACCGAGTTGTCCTGATTGAGAATTGCCCCAGGACCCTGGCCCGAGGAGTCCGTCGTGAAGATTCCTGGAACGGCGCCAGCGACCGGAACTCCCCAAATCGGCGACGATACTCCGCCGCTCTGCGCCTGCACGGTCACCATTTGCTGTCCGGCGATCTCGTACGGCACGATGGCATTGATTTGAGATTGCGACACGTAGAGCAGCGGCGCGGCGATGCCGCCGATCAGGAGACTGGTCTCGCTCAGCCTGGTCGCGAGCTGTCCCTGCGCGTCGATCGTCAGGCTGGCGGGTGTCGTGGTCCCGAGGCCGAGTCCGTGAACGGTGACGATCTCTCCGGGAGCGATCGATCCGGAGATTCCGGAGGCGGCATTCACGATCGTTCCCAGCAGCGGTTGGTCCGCCGGAGGTGAAACGGTCAGCGAGACCGGCACGGTCACGCTTTGGCCTCCCCCCGTGAAGACGATGCTTCCATGGTATGTTCCCGGAAGCAGGCCGGTAGTAGTGGCAGTGACGCCCGGGCACGAAGGCGTCGTCGCGCTGCTATAAGCAATGCTTAGCCAGTTGCCACCGTCGCTGGTCGAAGTCTGCGTGGTGAGATCGAGCGGGATGTTCTCCGACGAACTGGCGCAGGTCTGTGTGCTCTGGGCGGACGAATCCGATAACGAGAGGGTGAGTGGGCTGGCCACCAGGAGCGGAACCGGCCCGCTCCACACCAACAGCGAGACGAGTACCTGAGCGGGCGCGGCGTTATTCGACGACAGATCGATCACTCCAAAATACAATCCGGCCGGCAAGCCGGTTGAATTGGCGCTCACCGAGATCGAGTCCCCGGCTACCGTCGCGTGGAGCCAACCTCCTCCCGAACTGGTCGAGACGGATGCCGTCAGCGTACTGGGGGAGAGCGGCGGACTGGGACAGGGCTCCGCTGCTATGTCACAGTACGTCGTGACCGTAGCGCTGCGTGGGGGCGAAGGAGCCGCTCCGGCCTGCGCCGACAGTTGGATATCGTCGCAAGAAAGCATCGTGGTGCCGTACACGCCATATTGCGCATTGATGACAAAGGTGTTGCCCGACCCGCTGACTATCACCCGGCCCGCATAAGTCCCAGGACTGGCGTTGACCGGGACCGCGGAGACGGCGACCGACGCGGGCGTTGTCCCGTTCGAAGTTGCGACGAGCCAGTTCCCGCCACCCTCGGTTGTTACGGTGATGTTGAATGCGCCAGGGATGATGCTGCTCGGAATCGTATAGTTCGTCGGCGAGAAATAAATCCTGCCGTTCCAATTCAAAAAGGCTGCCTGATTGAATGAGACGATTGCCGGCGGCTTACCAGCGGTCACGGTCAACCCGACACCGATGGTCGACGGAAGTACGTTGGGACGCACGCTGGTGCCGACGGGTGTGAGGTGATGGTTGCCCGGTAGTTGCCGGGCGCGAGTGAGGCCGGGTTCGCGATGACGGCGATCGGTATACAAGAGGGGGAGTCGTCACAACTGATACCGCTCTTTTGGGACACCAATAGCCACGGCCCTCCGGACTCTGTGGCAACGGAGACTGCGTAGGCGGCCGGTTCTTCCGCATCCTTATAGTCCGAGGACACGCTGATGTATTGCGGCGGCGGCGGGGCTGTTCCGGCCTGCCAGGTCCACATCACCGTGGAGTCGCCGCCGCCCACGTTGACCTGGAGCGGCGGCGCATTAGTCGCGCTCACCGGGGTGGCGTAGAGGAACAGGCTGGTTCCCGGTGGGGCGCCCGGGGGCACCACATCGATCAATTGCATCATGCGAATCGGCGCGGAAGCCAGCACGTTAGAGCCAGAGGCGCTTTGTCCGCCGAACCCTGGGCTGAGGAAGGCCCAGCCGTTGGGTGGAATCGTGGACGTCACCACCGACGAGGTCGGTGCGAGACCGTGGAGCAGAATGTCCACCGGCGCCGGGTTCGGGTTTTGAAGCGCAACGACTACGACAGCGTCATCGCTGGCCGGGGACGTGATTGCGGCCCGATATGTTTCCAGCGGCAGAATCGGCAACAATCCCGCGAGGGGAGCCGGCGGAGTCCCGGTAACCGGACTGCTTGGCAGAGACGGGAAATAGGCGACCTCCGAACCGTCGGGATTCATCACGTGGATGCGCTTTCCGCTCAGCTCCGTAGGCGCGCCCAGCGTCAATTGAATCTGCTGCGGTCCGATGATTTGAACCGAGGCCACACTCGCCGCGTCGATCTCGACTGTTGTGGACGCACTGAATCCTGTGCCGCTGATCTGAATCGGCGTGCCCGTGGAGAGGATGCCGCCCCCTGGGACGACATCCGAGATCGACAGGGCGCCTCCGGCGGTCATGGCACCAGGAGTCACGGTGACTGAATAGACATTGCCGGCGGGGTCCCTCCACGCCGATCCGGTTGGATCGGCACTGACTATGGCGGAGTGGGCCTGGGCACCAACGGAAGCCGTTACCGTCAGGATCGGAAGACCGGAGGATTGGCCGATCCCGCCAGTAAGCGATCCGAAGCGCACGTCGGCATGCAGGCCCGTGACGGCCGCAAAACCATAGGCGTCTCCAGTCGTGCTGAAGACCGCCACACTCCGGATGGACGAGAAGAATCCCGGGTCGAGATCGATCGAGAGTTCCCCGCTCGAAATCTGCTGAGGGGGTACGGCGAAGAACTTGATTTGAGCCGTGCCGCCGGAAGGCGCGGTCTCATTCGAAACGGCTATCGTCAGCGGCTTGGTGGCAGCGCCCAAGCTGGTGCCTGCAATTGAGACGAAAGCAAGCAGGACAGCGAACGTGGCGTGCTTCATTCCATCCCTGTATTTTAACTCTCTATCCCAAAGACCCGTGAACTTCACTTTCAACTACAGTTGGGCACATCGAGTGTTGGTTTCCAGGGCAAGAAAAAGCAACACAGGCAAGAATGCCCGTGCTACTCCAGTTCCACGGCTCGCGGGAACAGGATGTTGTTTTCCAGGTGGATGTGGCGGTGTAAGTCGCTCTCTAACTCCGACAGTTCGTAATAGAACGCGCGGTAGGTGTTGCAGGCGTCCTCGGGAGGCGTGAAACCGGACGTCAACTGGCGGAGGCGGGCCAGGGCATCGCCGGCGGAATCGTGCTCCATCAGCATCACCCGAATGGGATTGCGGACCGATCCGCAATGGAAGGTCGACTTGTCCCCCGCGGCGAGGGCGCGGATCAGGGGGAACAGGATCATCTCCTCCTTCATCAGGTGTGAACCCAACTCCTCCTTCATCGGGCGGAAGGTGGCTGCCAGGGGGGTCAGAACGTCGCCATGCTTCTCGGCGTGCTTGGAGAGGATCTTGTCCAGCATGGCTTCCAGGCGCGGCAGTTCGGATTTCAGGTAGATGTGGTGGGTGTTGACGATGTGATCGATCAGGCTGGGCAGGCTGGCGGACTGCCAGTCGGTGGGGTCGTCCGGGGCCGACGCGGCTGCGCGCTCGATCTCTTCCAGCAGGGCGGCTGGATCGGTCCCCAGTTTGCCGCAGGCTTCGCTTAGGGGGATCCGGCCGCCGCAGCAGAAATCGATGTGGTGCGCTTCGAAGATGCGAACGGAGGCCGGACGTTGCGCGGCGATTTCACCAACGGTCTGGTCTGGGGAGAGTGTTAAGGTCGTCATGCTTCGATGATGACGGACGAGGAGCGCGAAGTCTGTGACTGGAGTCACGGGTGCTTCTCCGATGTCGGGATGTCAGGTCTGGGCAAGCTAAAGGATGCCCCACAACTCTTCGCGTAATTCCGTCAGGAACCGGCAGAAGACCTCTCCCGGGAAGCGTTTGCTATCTTGGCCGGGCGTGATGTGGACGATGGGGCGGGGGCGAGTCGCCACGAACCGGCGGGCCAGGTCGGGATGCTGTTCCAACTTGGCGCGGATGGCGTCTTGGATCAAGGCATGATGCTCCGGGGAGCCCAGAACGTAAGTCTTTCCCTCGAATTTTGCCTCGGTGGTTTGCGATTTGCCGGCGCGCTTAGCTTCCTTTGCCGGCATCTTTGCGATGGTCCTGCGGACCTTTTCGTCCGGCTCGGTCAGCATCTGGTAGAAGCTCTCTACGCTGTGGTAGCGGATGGGCTTCTTGCCGTAATAGAACGGGGTCTCGGCGAAGTTCGACATCTCGCGCCCGATTTCCTCGGTCGATACGGACGCTATGTTTAAGGGCTCTGGGGCTTCGTCCATGGGTTTCTATTTCTTTTCTTTGGACTGGGCAAGCTAAAGCATACCGTACGTACGGTGTTATATTTGATTTACCAATGTTTGGACTCAGGCCCCTGCTTCTGGTTCTCCTTAGTGCGTTACCCTCCTTGGGCGCTACGTTTGGAACCGTCGTGGCGCATGCGCAGCCGCTTGCCGATCTCGCGCTGGATGAGGCCCGCAAACGCCTCTACGTGGTGAACACCGCCTCCAACCAGGTGGAAGTCTACTCCACCAATACTAATCCGCCCAAGCTCGCGACTACCATACAGACGGACTCCACCCCACTGGCCATCGCCATTTCCCCAGACGGCACATCGCTTTACGTGGCCTGCTATGCGGCCTCCTCGCTGGACATCATCAATCTGACTTCGGCCACGTACTCCTCGCGCTCGGTCACGTTGGGAGCCAGCCCGGAAGGAATTGCGGTGGGTTTCAACGGGAAAGTTCTGATCAGCACGATCGGCACCGGCAACGGCCAGGACGTCCTGATCACCTATGATCCCACGGCGGACGCCGCCCATGCTTTACAGGCCATCGTCATCGCTCCGGCCGCGCCCACGGCGCCGTCGCTACCCCCGCCGGGCGGGGTGATGGCCTTGGCCAGCCACGCCCGGCTGCAGGCTTCGAAGGACGGCACAACCATCGTCGGGGTGCATGAAGCGGCCGCCACGCGAACGGCTTTTGTGTTCGACGTGAATTCGTCCACGGTGCTCTCGAGCCGCACGGTGCCGGCGATCTCGCCGGTGGTGGCGGTCTCGCCGGATGGTTCGCGGTTCCTCACCGGGCCGACGCTCTTCGAGACTGCTTCGATGCTGGTGTTGGCGCAGCAGAGCACGTCCAACTCGCCATTCGTTTTCCCGGCCAACACGACGTTCAATACGCAAACGGTTCAGGGCGGCGCGGTTTACGCACAGACATCCTCGGGCCAGGTGCTGGTGACGTCTTACAACATCGTGCCGGTGGCCAGTCCCGCGGCGAATGCGAACACCGCCGAGCTGCTCTTCAACAGTCCCGATAACCTGCTCATCCAGTTGGGAATCCAGCTTCCGGAAAACTTGGGGGGCAAGATGGTGATCACCAGCGACAGCGCCACCATCTATGCCATCTCCCAGTCGGGTTTCATGGTCCTGCCGATCGGCGCGCTGGCACAATCGCCGCTGGCTATCCCAGATTCCAACGTGGCTCTGCTGGCCTTCGACCAGTGCGGGGTCATGGCGGCCCAGAACTCGGCCGTCATCCCAGTCCGCAACGCGGGGGGAAAGACGCTGACCGCGAACGTGCAGGTGCTGACGTCCACGGCTACTTCGGTCGCGGTGAAGGTGACCGGCCGGTCGTACGGCGGGGATGTCACCGCGCAGTTTAATTCCGCAGCCGCCAAGACCCTGGGGACGGCCACGCCCGATCAGTTGCTCATTCAATCCGCCGAGGCAGTCAACATCGTGCCGACGGTGAGGGTATTCCAGAATAACCGGAACGCGGAGTCTCGGGGGACCATTATCCCTCTGGATACGGGTGCAGGCAGTCTGGGGCTGACGGATATGGTGGCCGATGCGGCACGGCAGAGGCTCTACATCGCGAATCCGGGGCTGAACCGGATCGAGGTGTTCGATATGCAACAGCAACAACTGCTGGCTCCCATCGGCGTGGGGCAACTGCCTGTGTCGATGGCCTTCGGCAGCGACGGCAATACGCTCTACGTGGCCAA
>PMTT01000390.1 GCA_003167275.1 Bryobacterales bacterium
GAGATTCGTCTCGACGCTTTTCGCCTTCGGGACTGCCTATCCCCTAGAATAGGAACTGTGGTGCTACGCAAGAAGTTATCCACGACGATCAACGCCAGCAATTATGCTTACCTGCACAATATGGTAAAGGCGGGCAGAGCCGAAAGTGTCGGAAAGGCCGTGGACAAGGCCGTGGAAATGGCTCGCGGACTGGACAACCGGGCGGAGTTGGAGCGTCAGACCGCAGCTTATTTCGCTGGGCTGAAAGCCAAGGCCGCCGCAGAAGAGACGGATCTCGAAGACGCCCTGAGCGCTGCATCTCAAGAGATGGATTTTGGCCAGCCATAACGCACCGCCGCGGCGTGGCGAGATCTGGACTGCGATGCTGGGAAACCCGCCACCTCGGAAAGGGTAGCGGGCTATCTCTCCACACCCGGTCAAACCGGGCAGGGATTGGCAAGCTAAAGCATGCCCCACGCGATGTCTTACAATAGAGGTTTCCGGATACGATTATGGAATTTCTAGCCACCAGCCTGTTGGAACTCGTCACCGAGACCTCCACCAACCTTCCGCCCGATGTGCGCGCCGCTATGTCGATGGCAGCCAGCACCGAAACGCCGGGGACGCAGTCCTCGCAGGCCCTCGACATCATCCTGTCGAACGTCGATATGGCGGTGGATGATGAAGGCCCCATCTGCCAGGACACGGGGATGCCCACCTTTTTCGTGCACACGCCTGTGGGCGTGAATCAGATCCGCATCAAGAACGCGATCCTCGAAGCCGTGGCGCAGGCAACCAAGCTGGGCAAGCTGCGCCCGAACTCGGTGGACTCCCTCACCGGTAAGAACAGCGGCAATAACCTCGGCGAAGAGACCCCGGTGGTGCACTTCGAGCAGTGGGAAGAGGACGAAATCGAAGTCCGGCTGATCCTCAAGGGCGGCGGCTGTGAGAACAAGAACATCCAGTACTCGGTGCCGTGCAACCTCGACCACCTGGGACGCGCGGACCGCAATCTGGAAGGCGTGCGCAAGTGCCTTCTGCACGCGGTGTGGCAGGCACAAGGGCAAGGTTGCGCGCCCGGAGCGTTGGGCGTCTGCATCGGCAGCGATCGCGCGCACGGCTACGAACTGGCCAAGCGGCAACTCCTGCGCACCCTGGACGACGTGAATCCCAACCCCACGCTGGCGGCGCTGGAGGCGGAGATCATGGAAGAGGCCAACCGCTTGGGCGTGGGCGCCATGGGCTTCGGCGGCAAGGCGTCGCTGATCGGATGTAAGATCGCGGCGGCCAACCGTCTGCCGGCCAGTTTCTTCGTTTCCGTCGCCTACGATTGCTGGGCCTTCCGTCGTCTGGGCGTCCGCCTGGATGCCGCGTCCGGCGCCATCACCGAGTGGCTGTACCGCGATCCTGCCCGCCCCGTGGAGCGCATGGCGCGCGGCGAAGGATTCCCGCTGACCGGCCGCGAAGTGATCCTGACGCCCCCGTTGACGGAAGCTCAGATGCGCGCCCTCAAGGTGGGCGACGTGGTGCTGATCTCGGGCGAGATGTTCACGGGCCGCGACAACGTGCATGCCTACCTGATGAAGAATCCGCCTCCCGTGGATCTGAACGGCGCCGCGCTCTACCATTGCGGCCCGGTGATGCTGAAGGAAGGCGATCAGTGGATGGTGAAGGCCGCCGGCCCGACCACCAGCATTCGCGAGGAGCCCTACCAGGCGGATGTGATCAAGCGATACGGTGTGCGCGCGGTGATCGGCAAAGGCGGGATGGGCCCGAAGACTCTGGCCGCGCTCAAGGAGTGTGGCGCCGTGTACCTGAACGGCATCGGCGGCGCAGCGCAATACTATGCGCGCACGGTGGAAAAGGTGCTGGACGTCCACCTGCTGGAATTCGGAATTCCGGAAGCCATGTGGCACCTCAAGGTGAACAACTTCGCCGCGATCGTCACCATGGACGCCCACGGAAACAGTTTGCACGCCGACGTGGAGCAGACCACCGGAGAAGCGCTGGCGGAGTT
The DNA here is from genome assembly GCA_003167275.1 of Bryobacterales bacterium. Classification (GTDB taxonomy): domain Bacteria; phylum Acidobacteriota; class Terriglobia; order Bryobacterales; family Bryobacteraceae; genus JAIQFL01. The sequence continues at coordinate 1,997 of PMTT01000390.1, forward strand.
AGGAACCCGCGCCTGAGCGTTGCGCTGCATCTCGCTCCTTGAGCTTTTTGTGGGGCAGGCGGTCGCCGCCTGCCTCGCGCACCTTGTGGGCGTTTCTTTCACACCTTCTCACACCTCACGGTCGTGGCTCGCAACCGAGCCGCGCGCGTCAGCAAGCGGTGCCATAATCGCCACGGATCTTGCGGTCAGAGCACGAGTTCAAGTGCTTGTTCGGAGAGCAGCCAAAGCGCCAGAACCCGCTGACGGGCGGCAATTGGGACCGTGAATCCGTGTCTCAAATCACTTCACGACCACAATTGAGGATTCTCCCCGTCCCAAAAAAAACCGCCAGGCACCGATGAGTTTTAGCCATCCCGCCGGTTTTACTCAGTAGAGAGGCAAGATCGGGCTGGCCAAATGGCAGCCCCAAAAGGAGAACCACCATGAACATCGAGAAGAAGACAGTCCTGATCACCGGCGCCAGCCGCGGCATCGGCCGGGCGCTCGTCAATGAGGCGCTTCGGCGCGGAGCGAAGAGGGTCTATGCGGGAACGCGCAGCGCACTGCAAAATACCCATGACCGCGTGACGCCCCTGATGTTGGACGTGACCAGCGTTTCGGAGATCCAGCGGGCGGTCGAGGAAATCGACACCCTCGACGTCCTCATCAACAATGCCGGCATCGCTCTCTACGACGATCTGAGCGGTTTGGACGCCATCGAGCAGCACTTGGCCGTCAACCTCTTCGGAACCTTCCATGTGACTCGCGCTGCCCTGCCGCTGCTGCAGCGGTCCAAAGGCGCCATAGTCAATAACCTGTCCCTGATGGCGCTCGCCCCCTTGCCGGTCGTACCCGCCTACGCCATTTCGAAGGCGGCTGCGTTCAACATGACGCAATCCCTGAGAGCGCTGCTCGCCGGTCAGGGTGTGACGGTCCACGGCGTCTTTCTGGGCCCCGTCGACACCGACATGACACGAGGCTTCGAGATACCCAAGGCCTCGCCTGAATCAGTCGCGGTGGGCATCTTCGATGGATTGGAGAATGGTGAAGAGGATATCTTCCCCGATCCAGCGTCTCAGTCCATCGCCGGGGGTTGGCGCACTGGCGTAGCCAAGGCATTCGAGCGCCAGTACGCAGGTTTTGTGCCGGCGACCGCGGCAGTTCTCAGGTAATTAGCGACATAAAGGACAGCAAGCCATGAAGAATCCCAGTTTCACCACTACCTTTTCGGTGGACCAAACTCCGGAAGAAGCCTTCAACGCCATCGGTAATGTTCGTGGATGGTGGTCGGAAGAAATCGAAGGCAGTACCGGCACGCTCGGTGACGAGTTCACCTATCGCTACAAAGACGCCCATTACTGCAAGCTGAAGTTAATCGAAGTCATTCCAGGCAAGAAAGTGGTCTGGCTCGTCCTGGACAACCGCTTTAGCTTCACTGAAGACGCAAGCGAGTGGAAGGACACTAAAATCACTTTCGACATCTCCAGGAAGGGCGACACAACGGAAGTCCGCTTCACTCACGTCGGCTTAGTTCCCGACTATGAATGTTACGGCGTCTGTTCCAACGCATGGGGCTCTTATATCAACGGTAGCCTGCGAAGTCTGATTACCACGGGGCAAGGGCGCCCTAACCCGAAAGAAGGGAAAGCCGGCCAGGAGCAGTGAGTTTCAGCGGCGCTCATGTCGCGGCAGAACAGAGAGAATGGAGGAGCGAATTATGAAAAAGCAGGATTTCACCACGACCTTTTCGGTAGACCAGACTCCGCAAGAGGTCTTCGACGCCATCAACAATGTTCGTGGGTGGTGGTCGGAAGGAATTGAGGGTAACACCGACAAACTCGGCGCCGCGTTTAAGTTCCACTACAAGGACTTTCACCGCAGCACCCAGAAGATCGCGGAATTGACGCCCGGCAAGAGAGTCGTATGGCATATCTCGGAAGCCCAACTGAATTTTGTCAAAGACAAGACCGAGTGGAATGGCACCGACGTTGTGTTTGAGATCGCCAGGGAAGGCGACCAAACCGAACTTCGCTTTACCCACTTTGGCTTGGTTCCTGCCTTCGAATGCTATGGCGACTGTTCAGGCGCATGGGGGTTTTATATCAACGACAGCTTGCGGAGTTTGATCGCAACGGGTAAAGGGAAACCCGCCCGGTAGCCGGCAACGAGCCGCCATTGTAGCAACCGAAAAATAAACGGGTGCGGGTTCATCGTCTCCGGGAAGGGCCTGGAAGCTGTGGCCTCGTGATAAGCCATTGAAGAATGTCATCGGAAGCCGCATAATGGTTCGAATGACAGGGGCGGAACCATCCCATCAAGACCAACCCTCGGACCGTTCCAAGCAGGCGTTTGAACGATTCGCCGAACCGTTCCGCCGGGAAATCAAATTGCATTGTTACCGCATGCTTGGCTCCCTGCACGAGGCCGACGACCTCGTGCAGGAGACCTATTTGCGCGGCTGGCGCAGCTTCGACAGCTTCGACGGACGATCGCTCCGCGCATGGCTCTACAGGATCGCTACCAACGCCTGCCTGAATGCGGTCGACAGCCGCAAGCACATCGAGCGCTGGCTGCCAGACCAGATGGGACCTGCCACCGTGCAGATGCCGGATGGCGCTCCGGCAACCGACGTGGCTTGGCTCGAACCTTACCCGACCTCAAACGTAGAATGGATCGCTGACGACGCGCCGGGTCCGGAAGCGCGTTATACGTCCCGCGAGGCCGTGCAGTTGGCTTTTCTCGCCGCCATCCAGCAGTTGCCGCCGCGCCAGCGCGCCGCGATCTTGTTGTGCGATGTGCTCGGTTGGGCTGCCGCTGAAGCCGCGGCCCTTCTGGGTGGCTCGACTGCCTCCATCAACAGCGCTTTGCAGCGGGCGCGTGAGACGCTTGCCAAACGCTATCCCGACGCCCGGCCGAAGGTGGCATCCGGGCCGGATCCCGCACAGCAAAAGCTCCTCGGCCGCTATCTACAGGCTTGGGAAGGCCATGACCTGGACGGCTTTGTGGCGCTCCTCAGAGAGGACGCGAACTACACCATGCCGCCATGGCGGCAATGGTATGCGGGACGCCAGTCGATCCGGTCCTTCTTTGCAATCGCCTGGAAGACCTGTAGCGGCCTTCGCCTGGTACCGACGGGAGCCAACGGGCAGCCCGCTTTCGCCGTCTATGCCCGCACTGCCGCGGACGCGCCATTCGCCGCTCACTCCATTCACGTGCTCGCGATCGAGGATGACAGGATTTCCACACTGACTCTGTTTGTGCCACCCACCGGTCCGCGCTTGTTTCACGACTTTGGGCTGCCACTCAGCCTCCCGGACGCCGCGAGCGCTGAATTGCCGTCCATGCCGCACAACTCGTGAGATGCGCCCCCCTTTGCTGTGCGACGCACATGGCCTGCGGTGTGGATGAAAGTCAGTGGGGCAGGATTCCATCCTGCGGCCGATTTCCAATCGGCCCTCTTGACCAGTGCGCCCATTCCACTGTCTGCCACGACCTTCGAGAGTGTGTTGCTTCTTCCTGCCCTGAAAACCAACACAGGCAAGAGCGCCCGTGCCGCGGTGTTTTGATGCCGATCCTTGCCCGCCCGCGGACCGCGAAGCCGCGTTGACACTCGTGTCGACACATTTCGCCCTCGGGAAAATACGCGATCTACTTGCGAAACGGCGATCTCAGTCAGCCGTGGAGTTCGCGGCGCAGGCGGCCTATGTATTCGACGCTGTCGGCCATGTCCTCACGGTCCTTCCGCATGCCGGCGAAAGGCGAATCGCCAATGGATCGGGGTCTCTCGGGGGTGCTTCCAGAGGCACAAGCACCTCGACGACCGTGCCCTCTTTGATCGGTACGTCTCGGAGGGGCCTGAAGACGCCATTCTCGAATCTTGCTGGGATGGTCATAGCTGTCGTCTCCAGTATATGCACGACAGCATGGCATCCGCCCTTCCGGCAGTCCCCTAAGATTTCAGGCACTACCCTGCTTCCGGCGCAGTTCGCCCGACGTTAGACATCGCCCGATGTTAGCATTTGACTTGCACCGCCCTTGCGTATAAATATCGCCCGAGCTCGCTATTGCGCCGTGGTCGCCGCGAGGAAGCCAAAAAAATGAGGATCGACACCGAAATCCGCCATTTAACCAAGCCGGGCGCGAACCTCTTCGTGGAACTGGGTTTTGAGCCGGAGGAGGCTGAGCGTTTGCTGGCTGCTTCCCGTAAACAGATCAGTGACACGCAAATGCTGAAGCGGCAACTGATGGAAGACCTGTCCATTTGGATTGCCGAGCATCACTTGAAGCAGGCCGAGGCCGCCGGGATTCTGATGCTCTCGCGCCCGCGCGTGTCCGATGTGGTGAACCGGCCACCTTCCTCCAGCTTCGGCAGTTCCGGCCGTAAGTGATTACAAAATGCTACAGATGCGCTGGGGTAAGGAACGGTTCCTTACGGCTTACTTACGGCTTCACACTGGTGCATCGGGGCCCTTCCGGGGGAAGATCCCTTGAAGACATGCAGATGCGAGGGCGATTGGATTTCACGATACTCCGGATGGCCGGCGCGTCGCGCGTCCCGTTCTGCTTTCGGCCGGCGGCAAACCCCAGAATCGTCACACAGGGAACGTTCCCGGCATCGCCGTGTCCGCTGACCGCCGTTTCGAAGGAGAGCGTGCGCGGTCGGGCGGCCCCATCGCGCACAGCTCTTGCAGCCACGCTCCGTACGGAAGTCATCGTTCCGCTCGCCTCCGGATCCATCATGCCGGCAGCCACGGTACCCGGGCCTGAATCCGCCCTGCCGCCTCCCTTGAGCCTGGGTTCGCTCGGCGGGTCTTTCGAGTGGCCATCGCGCGAGCAAAAAACCGCCGCAAAGATTGCAAACATATCCCTATAAAGATCGGAAAAACGAGTATCTCTATGTTGAAATTCGAACATTCCCTGCCGCTGTTTGCCGCGACCCTGATCGCGTTCCAAGCCGTCCCCGCATTCGCTCAACCGGCCGCGAGGAAGGGTGGAAAGGCCGTCGCCCGCCCGGCCAAGGCCGAGTCCATCGCCGATGGCATCCTCACACCGGCAATCGAGGAGAAGAAGCTGGTCGGCCTTTCGGTGGGAGTCGTTTGTGGCGGACGCACCCTCGTGAACAAGGGGTACGGCGTCACATCGAGAGAGTCCAAGACCGTGCCCGATGAGAATACTTCGTTCTACATGCAGTCGCTCTCCAAGGGCATTACCGCAGTGGGCGCTATGATCCTGGTGGACGAAGGCAAGCTGAAGCTGGACGCACCCGCCGGCAGATACCTCAAGGATCTCCCCAAGAGCTGGCAGCCCATCACCATCGCCCAGTTCATGAGCCATTCGAGCGGCATCCCCGAACTTTCGCAAAAACTTCCCACCTTTGAAGCCATGCTGAAAGCAGCGGCCGACGAACCGTTGATGTTCAAGCCAGGCTCCCAGCAGAAATACAACAACTTCAATTTCGCGCTGATGGGCAAGGTGATCGAGGCCATCAGCGGGATGAGCTATCTCGATTTTATGAAGCAGCGGGTGTTTACACCTCTTCACATGAACCACACCGGGTTCAATCTCCAGAGCCCCAATGAAGCCGTCGCGTACAAGGGGGAGAAACCCATCGCCCACCATCCACCCGCCGGAGGCGACTATGCCATCCCGTCCGGCTATCTCCAAACGAATTTGTCCGACCTTCTGAAACTGCACGCGGCGCTGGAAAATGGCTCGATTTTGAAGGCTGCCGGCCTCCATGCGCTCATCACGCGGGTCTATCCGGATCGCTCCGGAACAGCGGGCTGGTTCGAAGAGAGCAATCAGGGAGTATCGGTCGTCTCGAAGAATGGCGGCGGCGACGGATTCCACAGCCTGTTCACCTTCGTCCCCGGCAAGGGCGATGCAGCCATCCTGCTTTGGTCCTCGAGTCAGGCGAAGGGAGACTCCCTGTCTCCGCAGACTGCTCAACTACTCTCGGGCGTTTGCGGCGTTCCCGCCAAGGGCGCCGCGGATACCGGTGACGGTGGAGCACCGGGGGAACCCGCTGATCGCTGAGAAAACGATCGCTCACCACACCATTCCAGGAGAACTACAACCATGAAGATGATCGCAGCTCTTTCTCTGGCCCCCCTGATGTTGGGGATGGCCTTCGCCCAAAGCACTTCAGGATCGCAGGGCGCCACGAATCCACAGGATCCCGGACACGCGGCGCCTGTGCCCAAACCCAAAAACCCCCCGCCACCACACTCGGGCAAAGGGGGTCCGCTGGGAACGGGGGAACCAATACTCCCACACCCTCACCTCCCAAACCCTCAGGGAAAGAAACCCCTGCCCCACGTGGCCGGTGGCACCGCGCCGGTGGGGTCCTCGGCAAAGCTCCCAATCAAGGCGCCGCCGGCTCCATCCGCAAACCAGGGCTCATCTCCGGGCAAGAACTCATCCTCGAAAAAGCCCTCGCCCTCCAATCCCGGCGGACCACCCGCCGCCTCGGGACCAAACAGCCCTGGTCTCGACAACTTTGTGCAGCACATGGGTCAACCACACCCGCCCCCGTCGACGGGCAAGCAGGGTTCGGCCGGAGCACACCCGCCGACCGATGCCGAAAAGTTCGGTTCCCAGCCGGCGTCCAAAGGAAACAAAAAGGAAAAGTAATGCGACGCAGGGGGTGCGGGCCGTCGCCGGACCCCCTGCAGCAATAATCAGGGTCAAAACTGATTGGAGGAACTCGATGTACGGCTTTTGTTACCCGCATTCATCGTGAAGAAGATCATCCCGGTTTTTCCAGCCGCCGCCCTGATGTTGGGTATCGCATTCGCCCAGACCGGCACGGGCTCGCACGGTAAGAAGTCCGGTTCGGCCCAAACGGCGCCGACGTCCGGTGGGACAACGCAGCCGAACCAAGGGGATATCCCACCATTCCATAACTCGCCACCGGCCCAAGGAGCCGCCCTGCCGCCGGTTCTGACCCAGGGCCAACTGGCGGATCAGGGCCGGACGCTGCCGTCGCAGGTAGCTGCCTACAAAGCCGCGGCTGCGATACCAGGGGTCATATACCAGTTGCCGTGTTATAGCCACTGCGATCGGGACCATGGCCACACCAGCTTGCATTCCTGCTTTGAGACACTCTACGGCGCTAACTGCGGTACTTGTATTGCCGAGGCCTTGTACGCTTACCAGAAGTCAAAGATCGGGTTGGAGCGCGAAGATGATTCGCGATGGCATCGTCCGCGGCGAATGGAAGACGATCGTTTTTTAGCATCCCTAGCCCCGTGAAGTAGTACTTCGTTGCGGAAGTTCGCGTATGGTCGTTTGTGGGGCGGGCTTTGGCCAGGCTGCAGCCCGCTGCTGCCGTTGCGCGAATTTCTGCAATTTGGCACTAGTCGGCAAACCGATGCCTGCAAGCGGAGTGGCCCGTTCTTACATTTCATGGCGTTAAAATAAGGCCGTTCGCGAAAATGACCCGGGTGGTGGGCGCCCCAGTTTCGGGGCCCGCTTTTGGACGCAGCTTCGCAGAACGGGGTGTGGGGGGAGTGTGGGCCTGCATTGGCGGAATGGGTGTGATACATCATAATTGGCCGCCCTGGACTGCGGAGAATCGGCGACCCGAAAAGTGTTGCATAGGAGTAAGTTTCGGGACGAGAGCCGACCCCATGTGAAAAGAGGGTTTGTGCAGTCCCGTTTTGTTGTCCCATTATGAGGCATGTGACCTGATCTCACCTGATCTGTAGGCCCTAACGGCCTGTTTGGAATATTGGGTCCACCTCATTGCTCCCTCTCGATAGGGCTCCCTTACGGAACCACAACGCTTTTTCACGAGGGTCCGGAGTGTTGGTGCTTGGACTCTTCCGCAGTAGCCGGGGGCGGGGCTAGACCCCGAAGAACCTCGCGCAATTGACCGCCTTCATTTGGGTGGTGCTGCTGAAGATAGGCGACCTTGCCACTGACGCTATGATAATCCCGTTTGTAGCGATGATTCATGCGTGCGGCTTTGGGTATTCTCCCGAGTCGTCCAACAGAGGCTCTGATCGCTGAGCGCAGTTCGGCGGGTAAGGCTGTCTTCACGTTAACAACTAGCTTGGTGGTGACCAACCGTTCGCCAGCGCGTGCTATTGTTTGCTTGCCGCCGTGAAGACGCAATCCCTTACGACGGGCCATTGCATGCAGCCGGGTAATAATATCTGTGGTCGTCTCCGTGGAAAGGTCCGTCTTGCTGGAGCATGTGATGTCGTCAATTAGGCGCGTATAGATAATACCTCGCTCGTGGAGATTGGCGACCAATCGCCATTCATCCTCCCAGAACACTAGGTTGGCGAGCAAAGCACTCGTTTTTGAGCCTTGAGGCAAACTGCCATCTTTGGTCGTGAGCTTCGTAAGGACTGATGCGACAATGGGCGGGAATCTGAAGAACCTATGCCAAATATCAAAGACTATGCGGCTTGGGACGCTGGGGAAGAACTGCTTCACATCCTCGGTAATCATCGTGCGCTTGGAGGTATGCATCCTAGCATTTGCCTTTTGACCGCGCGGACACGCTGGGTCTTTAATGCTGCCCTGCAAATAGATGGGATATGAAACCTTGTTTAGGATCAAGCACTGGATGCGCGCGTGAATGCTCTTTAGGTCTCCCAGCGCATCATAGCAGTCTCGGAACGTTCCGTCCTTCTTAAGCTGCCTTTTGCCAATACGGTAGCGCTGATCTGCGGTCGCTGCGATGTTTTCTAGTTCAGGGATAGAATGTTTCAGCATCCGCGCCAGGGTGTCCAGGCTTCCGATAGGGTGCGAACTAAAAGAGGTTGTCGGTGGTTGGCAGACGGAGCAATTCGAGTGCGGCACGGCTGAGCTTCTCCTTGAGTTCATTGCTGATGCCCGTAAGCTCGATAGGATCAGCGGCGAGAAAGATTAGGACATTCAGGGGCATGCCAAGTGCGTTGGCGATAGACTGGATGGCGGTCATTGACGCGTCACGTTGATTGCGTTCGATCATGCTCAGATGCGACACTGCGATACCACTGCGTTTGCTGAGTTCTCGTAACGTCCAGTCTTTTTGAGACCGACAGAGTTTGACCGCACGACCGATATCCAAGAGAAGCACCTCACTGTGAAAGTAGTTTGTCTGTATTAGGCGCCAAAGAATTTCACCAACTCTACTACCGCACCCGCGCACGTCAGGATGTCACTTATCACTGCAAGTGCATCCCGAGCCGCCTGAGCTATGGTCTGCTCGGTCGGATCACCTTCAGCAACACAGCGCGTCAACTTCTCAATAGCTTCGTCAAGCGCTGACAAAACACAGGGATCAGCATCACTCTGCATATTGCGCCGGACATCGTTCAATGCCTCAACGCACTCTTTCAGCTTGTCCATTAGAAAGACGCTCCTTTAGCGCCCGTCGTCAACGCCTCAGGTCGTCTTTGTGGAAATGATGCTGAAACAAACTACTTTACAAAAAACCGAATAACCGTCGTATATTCACGGACGATAATCGGGGACGCGAATAAGTTGCCACGGCTGCCGCGTTACTTATTCCCTGCGTGTTCGATAGGTTCTTGCGAACCGCGACCGGAAACGATCTCCAATCGCCAACTGCTTCGACCCGAGTAATGATCAAACTGTCAAAGAGCAACTAATCGGTATCGATTAGCCATCACCAGTATCCGAAAACCCGGCCTTCTCGTCAAGTACCAATTTCACTACCAGTGAATATATTATTACTAGTACCACAAGGTGTAGTGCTGGCCTATAGCTGGCGCGCTATATATTGTCGTAGAGTCAGGAAAGATTTTCTCGGGGCGCGAAGATCGTGGGCATTTGTTGTGTTCTCTAGTTGTTAAACCCCAAACTTGCTTCCCGCTAGTGGAACAGCGGGAAGGGCTGGAGCCACCAGCCCTAAAGCCTTTTGGAAGGGCCGCGCCGCCTTTTGGAAGGGTCGACGGCCCGCTGTTTTGAACTTTCGGGGCGGTGCCTAGCCGGCTCCCTTGCAGTTCAAGCTTGTTGAGTCGTCCCATCAGTGTTTCGCATTTGCGGTGGTGGGGGCCGTGTTGTCGATCACCAGCTTGGGTTTTTTGCTGTTCCGGCGATCCTCGTCCTCGCTCCGCTGCTTCTCGCGCAGTTTGATGAATTCTTCGGCATACGGAGTCGCTTCCTTAATGAGGCCGTCGAAGTGGTATATATTCGTGTCCTGGCCGCCGAACTTCTTTTTCGTGAAGCGCTTTTCTCTCCTGATGAAACCACCTGCCTCCATCCGTGCGATGTGACGCCTTACAGTGCTCGGATCAATCCCCATACATTTGGCCATAGCCGCCTTTGATGGATGCGGGGGGTTGTCGCTGTACCACCAATGTCTGGCCAGCTGCATTAGGATGTTCACATCGATGGGGTCGAGGCCAAGGGCGTCTTGCTTTTCCAAAATAATCGAAGGCAGCACCGTCCAACCTGCTTCCATCAACGTGCTCGACCATTTTTCTTCGTTGCGCTTTAACCGCTCGTTTTGTTGGGCTTTCGTGACTGCCATGTTTCAACTTTACGCTGCGACCCAGAGCTTTGACAATCCCCAACCATAGGCATCTGTGCCTAGGACCCCGAGGCAATAGCGCCCTCCACCCCGCAGCGTGGTAGCCCACCAGCGGTGGGCCGGATTGCCCCCCGAAACAGGACATAGCCATTAAACAGGAACGCAATACTGATCCAATACAAAACGGATATCATTACCCAAAGGAGGATGAATAACCCCAGGGGCACACCTGCCCAGGGGGACCAACCGCTCGAACTCGTCTGCGATGTCCTTACAGCGGCATTTTGTAGCTGGCGGAATCCTTCACGGCGCGCCGGCGCTTATGTCGGCATCGAGCAACAGCGTGGCGGCTGTGGCCCGCAGCGAATCCGGCGAATAGATGCACCGCCGGGCCTTCGAACCATCCGGAAGCTCCACCTCAAGCATTTAACTTGCTTTGCACATGTGTATAAAATTTTATACAGAGTCTCTGTGAACGATGAAAAAGAGATTCGTTGGGGTAGGGTCTGCCTTTGACGACCTGCCGGCATTCCCGAAAGATGCCCGCAGAGAAGCCGGCTTCCAGTTGGGAAAGGTTCAGGCCGGGCTTGAGCCGACCGATTGGAAACCGTTCGGCGCTCCTGGGTGCCGGCACCACGGAGATCCGCATCAAGGATGTGAGCGGCATCTACCGCGTGATGTATGTGGCGAAGTTCGAGGAAGCAATCTACGTCCTGCATTGCTTTCAGAAAAAGACTGAGGTGACGAGCCAGCAAGACAAAGCTATCGCCCGAACTCGCTATTGCGCCGTGGTCGCCGGGAGGAAGGAAAGAAAATGAGGATCGACACCGAAATCCGCCATGTAACCAAGCCGGGCGCGAACCTCTTCGTGGAACTGGGTTTTGAGCCGGACGAGGCCGAGCGTTTGCTGGCTGCTTCCCGTAAACAGATCAATGACACGCAGATGCTGAAGCGGCAACTGATGGAAGAGCTGTCCATCTGGATTGCGGAACATCACTTGAAGCAGGCCGAAGCCGCCGAGATTCTGATGGTCTCGCGCCCGCGCGTGTCCGACGTGGTGAACAAGAAAACGGCCAAGTTTACCATCGATACGCTGGTGGAAATGCTTAGCCGTATCGGCAAGCCGGTGAAACTGGCCGTCAGTTGACGTTAATGTCGGGTACCCTCGCCAGCCCGGGTCGCTGGCAGGCACGCTAGACTGAAGAAACCCCGTGAACCGATTATGTCCAGCCGGACCGGAGCGTCCGCCCCCGAAAATCGGCAGAACCATATGGCTGCCCGGAGGGAGCGCTCTCCTAGCTCTCGCCGTCGGCCTGTCTGGCGCCATCTCCTGCACGGCTGCCAACGATATCCGCACCCATCCGGAGTACATGATCGAGGTGTGGACACCAGAGGATGGCGTTCCCGGTAATTCCATCACGTCGATCGTCGAAGCCCGCGATGGTTACCTCTGGGTCGGCGCTTTCGGCGGTCTTTCGCGGTTCGATGGAACCCGCTTCACCTCCATCTCCAAGGAACTGCCGAACAACCGGGTGGTGTCGCTTTTCGAAGACCGCAACGGCGACATGTGGATTGGTACCGAGGGTAGCGGCGTGATCCGCTGGCGAGATGGTCCGGTCGCGCAATTCACCAGCGCCACGGGCCTCTCGGACAATACCGTGTACGCCATCGCGGAGGACTCGACCGGCAATATTTGGGTCGCGACCAGTTCGGGATTGAATCTCATCCGCAACGGGCGAGTTCAGGTCTTTCGTACCGCCGACGGCCTTCCCAGCGATTTGGTGAGGTCGCTCGAGCGCGGTCCGTCTGGCCGCCTCTGGGCCGGCACGGGGCGAGGCGCTTGCGAAATCCGGGACCTGCGCCCATCCTGCAATGGTCCCTGGACTGCCGATACTCGCGGCGGAGTCAACGCGGTGCACGAGGACCATTCCGGCACGCTGTGGTTTGGCGGCATGGGCGACGGCCTTACCCGCCTGCGCCCGGAGGGCGTCACCAAATTTCTCCCCTGCCCTTCCCGCAATCCCTGCCTGCCGGGCGGCCACGTCAATGCGATTCTCGAAACGCGCTCCGGAGACCTGTGGTTTGGATACGGCCGGATCGGTGGTGTCAGCCGCCTGCGGGACGGCAAGTTCCTGCATCTAGGGAAAGAAGCCGGACTCCCGCCCTTCACCGTACGTACTCTGTTTGAAGATGCCGAAGGAGGCATCTGGATCGGCTCCGATGGTGGAGGTCTCGTCCATCTGCGGCCTAAGAGGGTGTCCGTGTACACCACCGCCGATGGATTGCCGCATAATGTGGTGACTTCGCTCGCCCAGACTACGGACGGCGCCATCTGGGCGGGCGCGAACTGCGGACCGCCCAGCCTCTTCCGGAACGGTCGCTTCGAGGTGCAATTACAGAGGGAAGTCCACGGAAAGTGTGCGGTGGAAGTGGCCGCGGGACGGGACGGGAGCGTGTGGATCGGCACCTGGGGCGCAGGGCTGTTTCGACGGAAGGACGGCGTAGTCAGTCACTGGGGTTCGGCCAATGGCTTATCGGATGACACGATTCTCGGGCTACGTGAGGACTCGAGCGGCGGGATGTGGGTTGGCACCGAGCACGGAGACGTGAACTACATCCGCGATGGCACGGTACGGCGGTATTCCGCTCAGGACGGCGTCGGAACAGGCAGGGTTGGCGCCTTCGCGGAAGACCGGGAAGGCCGAATCTGGATCGCCTCGAACGGGGGCGGGCTATCGGTATTCGATCGCGGAAAGTTCCAACACCAGGGCCCGGAAACGGGCATGAACTCGCAGCAAATCGTCACGGTGTTCGTGGATAGCCGCGGCTTGCTATGGGTATCCACGGCCGATCGCGGATTGCTGGTGTGGAAGGACGGCCGATTCCTGGATGCGAAGGCGGCCACCGGAATTCAGGAATCTCCCACAGGCCACTTTGTGGAAGACGGTGCGGGCAATCTGTGGATGGCCACGCGCGGCGGGATCTCACGCTACTCCCGGGACGATTTGACGGCGTTTGCAGCCGGCAGGATCGGACAAGTGAGGCCGCTCACACTGGACCGCCGGGACGGCATGCCGTCTCCGAACGTAGTTGTTGGCATGCGGGCCAGCGATGGGCGCTTATGGTTTGGCACGTATAATGGCATTGCCGTCGTGGACCCTACACAAGTTCGCGCCAATTCCGTGTCGCCGCGGGTGGTGATCGAGGGCGCCTCGGTGGATGGCGTCTCCGCCCGTCTTTCGGCGAATAGCTTCCGGATCGTCGCCGCCGCCAAGTCTTTCCAGTTTGAGTACACGGCGCTGAGCTTCCTCGACCCCGCCAAGGTGCGCTTCCGTTACCGGTTGAGGGGTTTTGACCGGGACTGGGTGGAGGCCGGTGCGAGGCGGACCGCCTACTATTCGCGCATTTCTCCGGGCAGTTACCGCTTCGAGGTGATGGCTGCGAACGGCGAGGGCGTCTGGAGTTCCGCCCCGCAATCGGTCGGGGTCGTTATCGAGCCATTCGTGTGGGAGACGGCTTGGTTCGCCGTCCTGGTCTGCGTGTGCCTGATCTGCGGGTCTCTGTGGGCGGCCCGCCGTTTTGGCGAGCGCCGCACCCGGGCGCGCCTCGACCACTTGGAACGTGAGCGCGCCATCGATCGCGAAAGAACGCGGATTGCGCGCGACATCCACGATGACCTGGGGTTCCGCCTGACGCAGATTGGCCTGCTGGCAGAAATGCCGGCGGAGGGTAACGGCACGCGTCTATCCGACGCCGTGCGCGATGCCGCGCAGGCCATGGACGAACTGGTCTGGACCGTGAACTCCGGCAACGACACCTCGGACGGGTTTGTCGAGTATGCCGCCCAATTCGCCGAAGANNTCAAGCATGCGGACGCCACCCTGGTGCGCGTCCGTTTTTATGCTGACGGCCGCTCTCTGTTCGTGGAGTTGCTGGATGATGGGCGCGGGTTTGCCACTGCCCAACATTTCGGTGGTAATGGGCTGCGCAATATGGCAGAGAGGATGGCGGAGTTGGGTGGTGGGGTCGAGATTCAATCCGAACCGGGAAAGGGCGCACGGCTGCTCTTCCGCACCGGCGCCCTTCGCCCGCTTCACACCGGCGCCTGAGTACCCGAATGGGCACTTTCGGGAGACGGTTCGATGACGCAAGCTCAAAAAGGTGACATGCCAATCCGGGTTTCGATCGTCGAAGACAAGGGTGAATTACGCGCTGCTTATGCGCGCCTTTTAGACCAGGCTGGCGGCCTGGAATGCGTGAGCCGGTACTCGAACGCCGAGGAGGCCCTCAAGAATCTTGCCCAAGACAATCCCGATGTCACGCTGATGGACATCAACCTGCCAGGCATGAACGGCATCGAATGTGTCCGCCAGCTCAAAGTGCAGGCGCCAAAAGTCCAGATTATTATGCTGACCATTTTCGAAGACGCCGACCGCATCTTCGAATCGCTCAAGGCCGGCGCCAGCGGGTATCTGCTGAAACGCTCCGCTGGCACAGAAATCGTAGACGCCGTGCGACAGGTGCATGCCGGCGCCGCCCCCATGTCCGGATCGGTGGCCCGCAAGGTGGTTCAGTACTTCAATCAATTCCAGCCCAAGCCGGAATTGCACGACCTCACCCATCGCGAACGCGAAGTACTCCAGTCTTTGAGCGAAGGAATGCTATACAAAGAGATTGGCGAAGCCCTCGAGATCAGCATCCACACCGTCCACAAGCATCTCAAGAGCATTTACGACAAGCTCCACGTGACTTCCCGCACCGACGCGACGCGTAAGTATCTGGGCCACTAGCTCACCCGCGTGGCGCGGACACTGCTCTGTNNGACTCGTCTCGACGCAGTTGGGATCGCTCCAAAGTACCTGGCCCGGGCCATCAACAGCATGAAATCACGGTTCGCATCGAGGGTGTCCGCGCGGCAGTGAGTGCCGGTCCCCAAGGTACCCGAACGGGTACTGTATTTTTCCATACTATCGAGCGATTATCGAAACTCACGGCTATCACCGGACGGAATCGTATGAACCCATCAAGACCCGAAATCAGCAGCACCAATACCAGTACTCCCAGACCGTGGCTCCGTAAAATGCGCGGCTACTTCTTTTTCCGCCCTCTCATCGTCATCCTCGCCTTCCTGATGCTGCCGCCCGAATTCGGCAACTTCAATATCTTTGTGCCCAAGGCGAAAGCGTTCCCCAACCCCGTGCCTCAGAATTGCCTGCAAACCGGCGGCGCCTGGGTGATCCAGTTGGTCTGCCAGGGATCGTCTACCAGCCCAGCGCCTCCCCAGAGCCTGGTGACGGCCGTCGAGGCCTTCGAAACCGAGTCCCTCCAGCAATATCTGAATTCAAACAACCTGCCATTCGCGAACTCCGACCTTGCCTTCTTCTATCAGTACGCCCGCACGGATCTGCGTGTGACGTTTCGGGCCTTCATGGAACTGCGCATGATCATCATCGCTGCCAAGGACCCTCTCGACCGTACCCCCACTGAAATCGCCGCTCTGAGCTGGTTTACGGAAAGACTATGGCAGCACGAGAAAGACATGTACCAGTCGGCGGTGAACGACCGTAACAGCTATCAGAGTAACCGCTGCGGCTGGCAGATCGATCAGGACGTTGCCAAAGCTTTCGGCATTAACTACATCGCCTGTGTGGGAACTCAGGAATTCAACAATGCCCCGAATAAGGACTACTTCCTGACGGCGGCAAAGAAGAGAATCTACGACAATATTCTGGTCGGTCCCGCCGGAACCTGGACCGCCGGCCCTCAAGCCCACACGGCTTCCCCCGGTTCTCCACCGCCGCCTCCCCAGGTGTACTCCGTGTTCGGGCTTACGAATTCGGAGATGAGTGTAATCATCGGTTCAGTTTCGGCGTGCGCGGGCGTGGTGGGCATCGGCATCGGGCTCTCGCAGATACAGGCGGTTCAATTTCTTATTTGGCCATCGAAGGCTTCGCGATTTAAGATACAAAACGCCGCTGCGAAACTCAAGGCAAACCAACCGCAAAAGACCAACAAAGTCAGCAACGACGACCTCGAGCAAGACGTCGCCAAAAACACCCAACAGGCGGAAACCAAGGTTGCGGGGGAGGGCGATACCGCAGCGGAGAGCGATGTCGGAAATGTGGCGCTGGACGAAGGAGAGGGAATTACGCTGGAAGAAACCGCGGAAATTGGGTCCGAAATCGAGTTGGAGGCTGCCAGCGAGTCTGGGCTGCTGGCCGCGGGTCCCATCGGCCTCATCCTCGGAATCACCGCCCTGTTGGTTACGGTGGTGGTCACCCTGGTGGTCACTGAAGCGGAGGCGGAGGCGTCCCTCGGTGACCTGGATACACTGAACAACACCGCCAAAACCACTCCGCCCGATGTCCTGGCGTTCGCCTCCGACGATACCGGCAAATACAAACTCCAGGTGCTGTGGGCCGAGGCTACCTATCCGGACATTTATAGCACCGCGACACTCCCCTCGCCCGGCCCCAACGACTACACTCTCTATCAGCTCCAGCAGGGCCAAACCACGGCGACACCCGCCACCAACCTGGTGATTCCCGACTGGTCTTACAACAACTGGACCCCCGAACTCTTCGGGGGATGGTTCATTCGATCCGGATCGCAGCAGATTCCCGCCTCGCTTCGGGGCAGTAACGGCTCGGTGACGGCATTCTACCAAAGTATCTCTCCGTATCTCCGTTACTGGGGATGGGACGGCTATCAGTACGAAGCGCGCAGGATTGGCCTCAATTTCGTGATTACGCAGCGCCAGACGGATGACACCCAACACCCCTGTCCCGCGGACGCCCGTACCGGTGTCACTCCCCCTCAGGATTTCAGCGTATGTTCCTCGTACGTCGCTTCCTCCGTACCGGTCACCGACGTCAACGCAGCCACACCCTATACCATCTTCCCCGCCGCTCCACCGCAGTTTCCGTCCTCCTCCAATCTCCAGGAACTATCTACTCTCACCAACCTGTACACACTCCCGGTATTTGCCACGGGACTTCCCATACCTACCATTTCCATAGACCCTTCTACTCCACTTCCGCCGGGGTTCACCTTCCAACCGGGATTCAATCCCCTAACCGATGGCATCGTCAATTTTCGCTTCACTGGCGCTCAAGCGCAGGTCGGATCCTTCACCGTCAAGCTCAACGCCACCAACGTGGCGGGCACTACTTCGGCCACTTACATCTTCAACGTCAGCGGACCCGACCTGAATGTGCGAATCAGTTTCCTCAATCCCTACCCGAATAGCCAGGTCACTTGGATATCCGGCTTGCCGATTCTGCCGCTGCACTGGCGCGTGAGCGTGGGCAGTGCCGCCAACTTCACCCTGGTAGGACCAAATTCAACGCTACCACCCGGCATCGCTTTTACCGACAATGGAGACGGTACCGCGACCATGAGCGGAACGCCTAGAGCGGCGTCGCCGCCCACTGGCGTTGGCAACGTTCAGGCGTGCTATGGCACTACAACCGGGGTGTGCTCAGGCGTGTCGTTCAGTTATGTCATTACCCCGCCACCCGCGGCCCAGTTGGATGGGCACTCGTGGACCTTCCCCACGGGTCTGACTACTACCTATAACCTGACCACACACCCGCTGGCGATCACGCCGGTCACCATCAGCGCGTCGTGTCTCGACCTGCCTTACTGGGCCTCCCTCACCGATAATGGCGACGGCACCGCCGTCCTGAGCGGCACTCCCCCCGATGGCGCGGGAGGCGCGGTACCCATCCATATTCAGGTGGTGACGCAGGGCCTTACACCTCAGGACCCATTCACTTATTGCAACACGTCGAGTGGCCAGACACTGGTATCGGATGCTACGCCGAAGATCACCAGCGCCAATACGGCGACATTCACCGTGGGACAACCTTCCGCTATCCAGTTATCAGCCAATATTTCATCCGCCGAGTTCTTTCAAAACTCGGCTCTGCCCCTGGGCCTCGTGTTTCAGTCCCCGGGCAACGGCTTACTTTCCGGTACCCCCCTTCCCGGATCCGGAGGCACCTACTCCTTCAACTTCCTCGTACTGAACCCGTTATTGATCCAATATGGCGTCCCTCCCCTTCCCGGGACACTGACCTTGACCGTCCTGGAGGCCCCCTACTTCCCCGCTCCAGCAAGCGGCTCAGCGAACTTCAGTCCGGAGGTGGTGAGGAGTTCTTCCCTGGCGGCCCACTCCCTGCCCGTTCCAACAACGATCTACTTCATGCCGGGCGTTACCAACACGTTCTCGGTGGCCCCTGGAGGGTACCCGGCGGTCTTCGGAATGTCAGTCACATTGACAGGCGCGCTGCCTTCGGGCGTCTACTATAACGATGTCATGCCGACGAGCTCGCAAAGAGGATTTGGAACGCTGCACGGCACCCCGTCGGCGGCCACCTCCGGTAATTATTACCCGCTGAGTTTCCAGGCGACCAATTCGCAGGGAACCGCCACAACTAACACGTTGCTGCATATCCTCAAAGCCGGCGATGTGACCCACGATGACGTAGTGGATTGCAAAGACTACGACCTGGTGAAAGCGGCTCTCAACTCCAAGGCCGGCGGGCCGAACTACAATCCCGTGGCGGACGTCAACAGCGACGGCGTGGTAAATGTGATCGACCTGGCGTTCATCACCTCGCACCTCCCGGCAGGTACCAAATGCCAATAATGAGGCGCCTTCGCCTGCCCGTGCTTTCCCTGGCGGTGATCCTGCCCGCCAGCGCCGACTTCAGCTACGTGCGGACCACCAAGACTTCGGCCAGCCCAACTATTCAGACCACGAAGCAATTTCTGAAAGGTCAGAAGCTGAGGATGGAGCACGGCGACGTGGCGTCGATCGTCGATTTTACCTCCCGAACCATCACCACCATCGACAACAAGCGGAAGGTCTACACCGTCCATAGACTACCCGGAACCCAGGACGCCCAGAAGACTGTCGCCTCCCCATCGCCGGCCACTCCGCCGATGAATGCCGATATGCGCGAAACCGGACAGAAAAAGAAGATCGGCGCTTATCACGCCAAGGAAGTCGTGCTGACGATGGACGCCGGTACGTCGCCCATCACCGGCAACCAGATGCAACTGGAGGCGGAGGTATGGCTCGCTTCCGACGTGCCGGGGATGCGGGAGCTGCAGGCCTTCCAGCGCGAAGGCAATGCCATGAGTCCGGCCCCCGCGGCTGGTGGCGCCAGTGCGGGCCTCGAAAAGATGATCGCCGGCTTGCAGCAGAAAACGGCCGGGATGGATGGGCTGCCGGTGCTCCAGGTGGTGAAAATCCGGAGCTCCAAAGACGGCCCGGCCATGATCGAAATGACCATGGAGACCAGCGGGTTTTCCACGGCAAGCCTGGCGGATTCGCTCTTCGCCGTTCCGGCCGGGTATCGGAAAAGTGGCGCTGCCGGCGCCGGTAAGCCCGGCACGAAGGCTCCGCCGGCAGCCAACGGCGAAGTGGCGCACCCCTCTCATTGAGCGTGCTTTAGAGCAAGAAAAATACAGGGAAAATCATATGAAACTCTCGTTGCTATTCGCACTACTTCTGGCATCCGCAATCGCGGGACAAGCCAACAATATTCTGACGCTCTCGTCGGCCCAAACCATCGTCAACCCGGGCGATATCGTGTCTCTTGATGTGGATCTTACCGCCACCGATCCTGTTTTTGGCTACCAGTTCGACCTCAATTACCCGACATCCTTGAGTTTCCTAAGCGCCACGGAAGAGGGTGATTTCGCCGTCAACGGCATTTGCGGGCCCCCGAGCCCCTGCTACGACACGCCCGACGATATCAATGGTATCGTTACTAACGTTTACGACGCTCTAACCGGCAGCAACCCTGCCACCAGTCCCGAAACGATGGTGACTTTTCAGTTTACGGTGGTGGGGAGCGGGACGGCCAGCTTCAGCCTGGCGAACATCTTCCTGCCCGATGATTCGGGCGACTCCCTGGAGGTCGACCCCGTGGACGACTTGGGGATCACCGCAACTCCCGAGCCTTCGACAGCATGTCTCGCGCTGCTTGCCATCGCGTTTGTTTACTGGCGATTCCGGACCCGTAAGACCACATTGCAATAAAAAGGAAAACATCATGCAGAAATTCGGCCTGTCGTACGGGCAACCCGTTGGAACGATACTCATTCCGCGTAACAGAGGTACCGAGAAGAGAAGACGTACATTACGCAGATTGACGCTGACCGCAGCGGTTTTGTCGGCGGCCACCATCGCCTGGGGACAGGCGGTGCCCTCGCAAGTTGCAGGCATCCAACTGGCCAGCAATGGCGGGCCCAAGGGGGGCAACATTCAACTCCACTACAACGTGGACGGCCAGGGAGTGAACAAGAGTTCGGTTGGATTCATTCAATTCGACCTGAGCGGCTTCCCCACAAATCTCAGCCCGAGCGGGATTCAGAAAGCCAGCGTGGTCCTGTATTTGCAGAACGGCGGCACCGCGGGAACATTCACCGTCTGCCAGGCGGGACAAGCCTGGTCCACCGATACCATCACGGGCGCAAACGCGCCAGCCTGCTCCGCATTGCCCCACATCGTGGTTACTATTTCGTCCGCGAAGCTCCAGGACGGTGGCTTCCTTACTGTTGACATTACTCCGTATGTGCAGAACTGGTACAGCGCGGGCAACGCCGGTAACTTCGGGATCATATTGACGCCCAATGCTCCAGCCCCCGGGGCCGGAAACGGGCTCAATGTTCAAGTCGATGCATTGCAGGACAATGGCTACCCACCCGTGTTGAATCTCGTTTTGCAAAGCCAGGGCCCCGCCGGACCTCAAGGCGCTACGGGAGCGACTGGAGCCAATGGTCTTCAGGGACCGCAAGGCCCCGCGGGACCACAAGGCGCTACCGGTTCGATCGGCCAAACGGGAGCGACGGGAGCCGCGGGTGCTCAGGGACCGCAAGGCCCCGCAGGACCACAAGGCGCGACCGGTTCGACCGGCTCAACGGGAGCCACTGGTTCTCAGGGACCACAAGGCCCTCAGGGACCTCAGGGCCCACAAGGCCCGGCTGGCCCGTCCCCAGCGGTGGCCAGCCCGATTTTTGCCGACGCCATCACTGCCCAGATCGAGCCCATAGGAAGCACGGACTTGGCCTACGTGGAGGTCACAACTCTTCTCAACTACCCGTACAGCGTTTCCTTGACGGGAGTACTGACGTTGTCCGGGGCGTCGCCGGTCAGTTTTGGCGAAGAGATTGCCTCGCAAATCTGCCCGGACACCTCCGGCCATTGCCGTCAGGCGTTCCGGCTCTCCTGGCCGTTTACAACCTGCCAGTGGAACAGTGCCCAATACACGCTGACATTCGGTTATAACGCGCCGAACCTGTCTGCTGTGCAGTCGACCATCACGCTCAACAGCGGCAACTGGTGTCAGGGTTTGAGTGTGACGGTGGGCCCCCCCGCGCCCGTCATCACCTCGATCACTCCGACGTCGGCGACGCGTGGAAGTCTGTTCACGCTAACCGTATCGGGTACGAATCTGGATGTGAATGGCCAGGTTCCGATCACCATCGAGTTCGCCAATCTTCTGTTTAGCCCCATCCTGAGCAACATCACGCCCACCACTCTCACCTACACGGTGCCCGCGGCCGCCACTGATCACCTGCAGGGTCCGATCGCCATTTCGGTTATGACAGGCGGAGGAGTGTCGAACACGGTATTACTCACGCTGACTCCATAAATGGATAGGTACTGGCGCCGGAGTGCGATCCGCTCGACTCCGGCGCGAATGGTCATTTGCGCTTGAGTCCCGACCACCAGCATTCGCGAGGAACGTGGCGCGGACACTCGTGTCTGCCGCGTTGACACTCGTGTCGACGCATTTCGCCCTCGGGAAAACACGCGACCGTACTTGCGAAACGGTGATCTTAGTCAGTCGTGGAGTTGCGGCGAAGGCGGTTGATGTATTCGACACTGTCGGCCATGTCCTCACGCTCCTTCCACATATCGGCAAAGTGGATCGCAGTGGCTCGGCTGGTGCTTCCGCTAGCACATGCACCTCGACCACCGTGCCCTCTTTGATCGGCACATCTTGGCGGGCCTGAACACACCATTCTCAAACCTTGCTCGGATCGTCATAGCTCTCGTCTCCAGCATATTGCCGACACCACGGCATCCGCTCCGGCACCACTTCTGCCCGATGTCAGCATTTGATTTGTACTGCACTTGTGTAGAAAATTTTATACAGAGTCTCTGTGCGCGATGAAAAAGTGATTCGTTGGGTAAGTACGAAGAGGTCTTCCCGCAACTCAACATCAATGAGACCAGCTACATCATCATCGTCACGCGCGGCCATCGGGACGACACGCGAGTGCTCAAACTGGCCATTGCCACGCCGGCGCGCTATATCGCCATGATCGGCAGCAAGCGCAAGGTGCTCAACGTCATCCGCGAACTGCGCGTGCGTAGTATTGCGCGGCGCCGCCGATGCCGTTCAGGTGCACGGCGCCAGTCTCCTTGAGCGCTGGGCCCATCCCTCCTTGCCGATCACCGGGCGGGCGTCCTTAGTACTCGGGCACCTGAAGTTGGAAACCCTCGATCATCTGGAAGTGCTTTCTATTGAGGGTGACCAGGGTGAGGGAGTTCTCCATTGCCGTCGCCGCAATTAGCGAATCGAACACGTGGAGTCCAGGTGATTTCGCGTAGGTCTTTAGGAGCCGGTAGGCTCTGCTTCCGATTTGGTCGCTGAGCGGTATGACTGAATAGAGTGACAAGAACCCGTCAATCGTCGCAAGGTCCCGTTTGTCTCGCGCGCCGACGATGAGTTCCATTGCGGTCGCTTGTGAAATTGCCCATGAGTCGGCAAGGCTATCAACGTATTTGATAGCCGCGCCGTTGCCCCGTGAAACGTCGATCAAGACGTTGCTATCAAGCAGGAAAAGCCAGAAAAGCATATTATTGCTCTGTGCGCGGCGGGGGGCAGCCGTGGAGTTCGCGGCGCAGGCGGTTTATGTATTCGACGCTGTCGGCCATGTCCTCACGGTCCTTCCACATGCCGGCGAACGGCGAATCGCCAATGGACCGGGGTCTCTCGGGGGCTGATTCCGGAGGCACATGCACCTCGACGACCGTGCCCTCTTTGATCGGTACGTCTCGGAGGGGCCTGAAGACGCCATTCTCGAATCTTGCTGGGATGCGCCAGACATTTTCGACGTTGAGCCGTGTCCTTTCGGTAAGCCTGTGTATTTGAAAGTATTTTAAGATTCCCGTTTGAAAACGCCCCTGACTAACTAAAGAGAACCAAACAAAATATGATGATCGGCCGATACTAAAGAGAGAGGGGACCTCAGCGATGAGGGTGCGATCCCACCGTCAGACGCGTTTACGGCAAGCCACCGACAGTGGATACGATGAATCGACTTAGATGCTGTAGGAGGACCGCTAGGCGATAATGGAACCTTCATTCGCTCAAAGGCACATCATGGTTGTGGATGACAATCCAGCCAACCTAAAGGTTCTGGAAGACATGCTCCGCCAGCGAGGGCACGAAGTCCGTTCGTTTCCACGGGGTAGGCTGGCGCTGACGGCGGCGATGAGGAATCCGCCGGATTTGATTCTGCTGGATATTAACATGCCGGACATGAACGGTTACGAAGTGTGCGCACACCTCAAGTCCAGCGAAGAGATTTCAAGCATCCCCGTCATTTTCCTGAGCGCGCTGGACGAAACTGAGGACAAGGTGAAGGCTTTCTGTTCTGGTGCGGCGGACTACATATCCAAGCCTTTCCAATTCGAAGAAGTTTATTCCCGCGTCGAAACGCATCTCAAACTGCACGCCCTCCAG
Source organism: Bryobacterales bacterium (assembly GCA_003167275.1). Taxonomy (GTDB): domain Bacteria; phylum Acidobacteriota; class Terriglobia; order Bryobacterales; family Bryobacteraceae; genus JAIQFL01. The sequence goes on from PMTT01000390.1 coordinate 26,240, forward strand.
CTAGCATTAAAGCAGCAGAATGAGCACTTGGAAGAACTCGTGGACCAGAGAACCAGGCGACTCCAGGTTGCATTGAAACACATCGAATCGACCTATGACGAAATATTGAGCGTGTTGGGCGGAGCTTTGGATTTGCGGGATAACGAAACGGCTGGCCATTCCCAGCGCGTGACTCGCTATTCGTCAGAAATAGCAAAGGCCATGGGTTGCGGCGAGGAGGAACGTAAGCAGATCGCATACGGCGCATTTCTCCACGATATCGGCAAAATTGGTATCTCCGATGCGATTCTCCACAAGCCAGGCAAACTGACGCCTGAGGAGACCGAAATCATGCGGCAACACGTGCGCATGGGCTATGACTTGGTGAGTCAAATTTCTTTCCTGGTTGGCGCCGCTCAAATCGTGCTGACGCATCAGGAATTCTACGACGGCACGGGCTATCCCCAGGGATTGATTGGGAAGGAAATTCCACTGGGTGCCAGAATCTTCTCGGTTGCGGACACTTTGGATGCTATGACCTCGGATCGGCCGTATCGGAACGCGCTTCCTTTCCAAACCGCTCGACAAGAACTCGTCCGTTGGTCCGGACGTCAGTTCGACTCCGATGTGGTTCAGGCTTTTCTTAGCATTCCGGAGCAAGTTTGGATGCGTGCCGGATCATCAACTAATTCGGTTTTGGCGCATATGTCATTTATAAGTAGCCTCTTAGATTCTGAATCGCGACAGCTTGAATTAACCACGCCGGCGTTTATAGATGGTTCGGCGGAAGTGGTCAGACTCGGTGCCAATCTGAAGGCGCTCGATCACCGGAGCGCCACGCCAACGGCAACTCCTCTGGCTTCTTCCGCCGAGACGAAAATGTGATCCATGATCATCCGGCTCAACGAGGAAAACCTTGCCGTCATTCTGAACTCCGTCGGCGACGCCTTGCTCGCCACCGACGCCGCCCGGCGCATTACAGTGATGAACCCCGCCGCCGAAAAGCTCACCGGCTCGCCACTGTCCGAGGCGCTCGGCCGGCCCGTCGAGGAGGTCTTCCGTATCATCAACGAAGAGACGCGCCTGCCGGCCGATATCCCGGTGGATGACGTGCTCGCCGCCGGCTTAGTCCACAGTTTGGCCAAACACACCGTGCTCATCTCCCGCGTTGGCATCGAACACTCCATCACCCCCATCACCGGCTCCGCGGCCCCCATTCTCGACCGCGATAACCGCATCATCGGCGTGGTGCTCATCTTCCGCGACGTGACGAAAAGCAAGTTGCGCGAGGCCGAGTTGGAGCGGTTCAAGAACACGCTCGATCAAACTCTGAACGCTGTCTTCATGTATCGCGCGGATGATTTTCGCTTCATATACGTAAACGAAGGCGGCAAACGGCAGGTCGGCTACACAGAGGCCGAAACTGTGAGGATGACCGTGCTGGACATCATGCCGGAGTTCACGCCGCAGCGTTTCCGGCAAATGGTGCAGCCGCTGCTCGACGGCGCGCAGCCTACGCTCACCTTTGAGACCGTCCATCGCCACAAGGATGGGCACGACATTCCGGTGGAAGTCTACCTTCAGTTGGTGTGGGGGGCGGACCGGGAGCCGCGTTTCGTCACCATCGTGCGGGACATCCCCGAGCGCAAGCGGATCGAGGGCGAGCGCGACCGCTTCTTCACCTTCTCGCTCGACATGCTCTGCATCGCGAGCATGGACGGGTACTTCAAACGCTTGAATCTTGCCTTCACCGAGACGCTCGGCTACACGACGGACGAATTGCTGGCGCGGCCCTTTCTGGATTTTGTCCACCCGGACGACCGCGCGGCGACCGTTGCTTTGGTGGAGAAGCTCGGCCTCGGCTTGTCCACGACACAGTTTGAGAATCGCTACCGGTGCAAGGACGGCTCGTGGAAATGGGTGTCGTGGACAGCTCAGCCGGTCGCCGCAGAGGGGCTAATATTTGCCGCTGGGCGCGACCTCACCGAACGGAGGAAGGTGGAGGCGGAGCTTCGCCGTGCCCATACGCAGTTACTACAAGCCAAGGAAGAAGCTGATGCTGCCAACCAGGCCAAGAGTAAGTTTCTGGCGAACATGTCACACGAAATCCGTACTCCGATGAACGCCATTCTCGGGTACTCTCAGCTGATGCTGCGGGATCCGGGCCTGGGAACGGACGTGAAAGAAAATCTCAAGATCATCAACCGAAGCGGAGAGAACCTGCTAACCCTCATAAACGATCTTCTGGACATGTCCAAGATCGAGGCTGGCCGCACCGAGATCCATCTAACTACATTCAGCCTCTCCGGGCTACTGGACAGTCTCACAAACATGTTCCGCCTCCGAACTGAGGCGAAAGCCCTTGGATTCGAGGTATTTCTCGGTGGGGAATCCGTGCCGTACGTTGTAGCGGACGAAGGTAAGATACGCCAGTCGCTGATCAATCTTCTCGAAAACGCAATCAAGTTTACCGACCGCGGCCAGATCAAGCTGCACATAACTCTTCAAAAGAGAGTCAATCGGCTATGGCTTTCAGCTCGGGTTGAGGACACGGGTGTGGGCATCACGGATAAAGAACAAGAGAAGTTGTTCCAGCCGTTTACCCAAACCGAAGCTGGTCGTAACATTATGCAGGGAACCGGCCTGGGGCTCGCCATTAGCCGCGATCACGCGCGACTGATGGGCGGTGATCTCACGGCTACCAGCAGCCCCGGCAGAGGTTCAATATTTAGGTTCGAGGTCCCGATTGAACGCGGTGACTCAGGAGTGGCCAGCAGGTGGCACGCTCCTCGCCGCATCATTGGCATACGAACCGGTCAGGAAGTTCCAAGAATCCTGGTCGTCGACGATCAGCTCGAGAACCGGGACTGGCTGGTGAAATTGCTCCGGGTTTTGGGCTTTGCGGTACAAGATGCGGATAACGGGGAGGCAGCCATCCGAAGGTGGGATGAATGGAACCCACGGTTGATCCTGATGGATGTGCACATGCCGATCATGGACGGGCTCGAGGCGAGTCGAAGAATAAAGGCAGATCCTCGTGGAAAAGAAACCGTCATCATTGTTCTGACCGCTAGCGCCATGGAGGACCAGCGCCTGACAGCCTTTCAAAGCGGGGTTGATGATTTCGTCTCGAAGCCCTGCAATGAGGACGAACTGCTCACGAAGATCAAAGCCCATCTGAACGTTGCCTATGACTACGAGGAGGTGAGCGGGAGCGAAACCGAACCTGTTGCACGAGTGTCTGCCTTGAGCGCGGAAAGGCTCCGGCAATTGCCGGAGGAGTTAATCGAAGAACTCCGCAATGCGACCTTGAGCGGCAACAAGAACCTCATGGACAAGCTGATCCTCAAGGTACGGGAGACAGGACAAGCCGAGTCCGCCCATGCGCTGCAGGAGCTTGCCGACAATTACGAATACGACTCTCTGACCAATTCGCTGGAGGAAGCATGCCGTCGATAACAGAGGAGCCTGCACCTCAGGACAACATCATGGTCGTGGATGATAATCCCGCGAACCTGAAGCTCTTGGAAGACATGCTCCGAAGGCAACGGTATGAAGTGCGATCGTTTCCACTGGGACGGCTGGCTCTTGCAGCGGCGGACCAGAAACCGCCGGACTTGATTTTGTTGTTCTCATCGAGAAGCCCCGGCCACCGCGCCGGGCTTTTCGTTTTCAGAGACCATTTTAGCGAAATGACACGCAGATGCTGAAGCGGCAACTGATGGAAGAGCTGTCCATCTGGATTGCGGAACATCACTTGAAGCAGGCCGAAGCCGCCGAGATTCTGATGGTCTCGCGCCCGCGCGTGTCCGACGTGGTGAACAAGAAAACGGCCAAGTTTATCGATACGCTGGTGGAAATGCTTAGCCGCATCGGCAAGCCGGTGAAACTGGCCATCAGTTAACGTAATGCCGGGTTCCCGAAATCTACCACTTCTCGCTTCGGCAGTTCCGATTTTCTTAAATAATTTGGTCAATCCCCTCAACCACTTACAGCCCCCGGTGGCAAACTCCAGCCTGCTCGCCTGCTATTACTGGTAGATGAGTACCCCTTGTGGGGCAGGCATCCTTGCCTGTCCGCGTTGCCCCGGTCACCCACGCTTCACCGAAGGCTCTCTTTCGGCGCCAACTCCCTCAATACCGCCCCCCGCCCGTTCCCAAGCTCATCCCAGGCGAACCCCCTCCGAAACCCAAAGCCAATTTCCTCCAACCCCCATCGAATCAACAAAAAATTGGGTTCGTTCCGTCATTTCGCCTCACCGCACCACCCACAGCCCCCAGCCCGCGCCGCCGCGCCCGAAGCCCCCAAAAGCCAGTACCACGCCCCCACCCGCGTTATAATCGCATCTGTAATGGACGTTTACGAGGAACTGGTGCGGCTCCGCAACCTGGGGCAGAAGTGCGCGCTCGCCACCATCGTCGAGGTGCGCGGCTCCATCCCCAGCTATGAGAGCGCCAAACTGCTGGTTCGCGAGGACGGCTCCATGACCGGCACCATCGGCGGCGGGTGCGTCGAGGCCGAAGTGTGGAACGCCGCCCGGGAGGTCATCGAAACGGAAAAGCCCAAGCATCTCACCTTCAACCTGGGCCAGGATGCCGCCTATGACAACGGACTCATCTGCGGAGGCCAACTCGATGTCTTCGTCGAGCCCGTCCTGCCCGTGCCGCACACCTTTATCTTCGGCGCCGGCCACATCTCCAAGAGCCTCTCGAAGGTCGCCACGCTGGCGGGTTTTGCCACCGTGGTGGTGGATAACCGCGACACCTTCGCCAACCGCGAGCGCTTCCCCGAAGCCGCCGGGATTCACGCGGCCGAGTACGAAGAGGTCTTCCCGCAGCTCAATATCAATGAGACCAGCTACATCATCATCGTGACGCGCGGCCATCGGGACGACATGCGGGTGCTCAAACCGGCCATCGCCACGCCGGCGCGCTATATCGCCATGATCGGCAGCAAGCGCAAGGTGCTCAACGTCATCCGCGAACTGGAAAAGGAAGGCATCCCGCGCGCGGCTTTCGAACGGATACACGCTCCCATGGGGCTGGATATCGGCGCCATTTCTCCGGAGGAAATCGCCATCTCGGTGGTTGCCGAGATGATCGCGGTGCGCCGCAATGCCCCGTCCAACTGGCGTGCGCTTTCTTTGTCGGTGTTCGCCGACGAATCGATGCGGGCTATGCTGAGCAAGTGAGTTCCGGCAGCCCCAGTGTCGCGGGTCTGATCCTGGCCGCCGGCGAATCGCGGCGCATGGGTTTTCCGAAGGCTCTGTTGACCTATCGCAAGCAGACATTTCTCGATGCCCTGTGCGGCCTGTTCGCCGCGCGGTGCTCCCCGGTCATCGTGGTCCTGGGCGCCCACGCGGACCAGATCCGCGGCAGTGCTACGCGTCCGGCCACCTTCGTGTTGAACGCCGATTACCTGAGCGGACAGACCAGTTCCATGCAGTGCGGTCTCCGTGCCGTGCCTCCCGATGCCTCTGGAGTCCTCTTCACCCTGGTCGATCACCCCGCCGTAGCGCCCGAGACGATCGATGCACTCGTACGGTATGCTTTAGCTTGCCCACCAAACAAAACCCAGCCGTCTGATCAGCCAGAGCATACCCCACAAGCACTCCTCCGCGTTCCCCGCTATCAAGGCCGCCGAGGCCATCCCATCTGGCTGTCCCGCGACCTCATCCCTGAGTTCCTGTCCCTTCCCCTAAACGGCGCGGCCCGCGACGTGGTCCGCAGCCACGTGCTCCAAACCGAGTTCCTCGACGTAGACGACCCCGGCATCCTCGCCGATATCGATGACCCCGAAGCCTACCGCAACCTCACCGGAGCCGCATTATGAAGCTCCGTCCAGTTCTGAAATCCATCGTCGCCGTCATGGCCCTGCTGATGGTGGCCGGCATCGTGGCTCCTTACTTGAATGCCGACCGCTATGGGCAGCGCCTCAAATGGTCGCTTGAGCGATCGCTGGGGCGGCAGGTCGATATCGGGAAGGTACACTTCAGTCTCTTCCCCAGCCCGGCGTTCTCCGTGGAGCCCGGCGAATCCGGCCACGGCGTCGTGATTCACGAAGATCCCTCCATCGGGATTGAGCCGATGGCTTACGTGGAGACCATGACCATCCGGCCCAGCCTGTGGTCGCTGCTCAGCGGCAGATTCGTCATCGCGTCGATCCGCCTGGAGGATGACGTCAGCATCAATCTGACCAAGACCGGCCTGGGCAGCGAGTTTGGCCGATGGAATTTCGCATCCTTTGTGAATCCCTCGGTGATGAGCACCGCCCCGGCCATCCATGTCCGCAACGGGCGCATCCACTTCAAGTTCGGCGACACCAAATCGGTCTTCTACCTCACCGAAACGGATCTCGATATTTCCCCACCCAAGGCCCGTGGCGGTGGCTGGCGGGTCTACTGCTCGGGGAAGCCCGCCCGCACCGATCGTTCCAAACAAGGCCTCGGCTCTTTCACCCTGAGCGGCCGCTGGTACGTAGCTCCCGAGCGTATCGATATGGATCTGGAACTGGACCGCACCGGGTTGGCCGAACTGAGCGCGCTCATGCAAGGCCAGTCCGGCGACATCCACGGCACCGCCTCCTCGCGGATGCACTTCGCCGGCCCCATCAACAACATCGGCATCGAGGGGCGGCTCACCATCCAGGATGTGCACCGTTGGGATCTCCTGCCGCCCCAGGGCCAAGGCTGGCCGATCGACGTCCGTGGCCGGCTGGACCTACTGACTCAGGAAATCGACCTGCAGTCCTCATCCGCGGCGAATGCGACGCCGCCGCTGTCGGTCCGTTTTCGCGCGAAGGACTACCTTTCGCAGCCGCGCTGGGCGGTGGACGTGAACTGGAACCGNNGTCTATACGGGGGAGGGCAGCTTTCAGGGGCAGTTGGCGTTCCACGAAGCGGCCCTCACCATTCCCGATTCTCCGCCGGTCCGCTTCGATCAGGCCAACATCATCTTCGACAAGGGGCACGTGCACCTCTCTCCGGCTGTGGTTTACACCGCCGACCAGGACCAAGCCCAGATCCAGGCCGACTACGCGATCAGCGAGCAGATCCTGGATCTTTCCATCTCGACCGAGTCCATGAAGGTGGCGTCGCTACGGTCGCAGGTGGCGCTGGCGGCGGTCCCGTGGCTGGAGCAGGTCAGGTCGGGCCAATGGAGCGGCCAGTTGCACTACCACCGGGAACCCACCGCCGTGGGTTCGCTGGGATCGTCCGCAGGTGGGGCGGGATCGTCACCAGGCGCGCGAGGCGCGGCGACGGGTTTGCCGGGGTCGGCTGGTGCCGGCTCGCCAGGGTCCGTCGCCGCAGGCTCACCGGGATCGGGCACGGGGGTGCCGGGATCCGCCGCTGGGTCGCAAGCGTCGGCAGCCGCGGGAGCGGCGGCGTCCATCGCGGCGGGCTGGACTGGCCGGCTGGAACTCCACGATGCGGAGATCCCTCTGCCCGGCTTGGCCGACCCCGTACTCCTGGCTTCGGCGCACGCACAGATCGATGGCGCGCGCGTGGTGCTCGATCAGATCGACGCGGCCGCCGGCAAGGTGTCCTTCACCGGGGAGTATCGCTACGAGCCGGCGGCCCTCCGCCCGCATCGTCTGCGCCTGCGAATCGAAGACGTGGACGCGGCCGACCTGGAAGCCGAACTGATGCCCACGCTGCGCCGCAGTTCCGGCCTCCTGGCGCGTGCGCTGGGCCGCGCCAGCCTGCCCGACTGGCTCGCGGACCGCCAGCTTGACGGCACTGTGCAAATCGCCAATCTGTTGCTGGGCGGTTCGCATCTCGAAAACGTCCGCGCGCGCCTGGTATGGGACGTGGCGCGGGTGGAACTCGACAGCCTTCAGGCGAAACTGGACCACGCCGCCATTACCGGAAAGCTGGTCGTCAACCTGCACGGCAATCGTCCTTCCTATAAGCTCACCGGCAGTGTGAAAGGGCTGATCTGGCAATCGGGCAAGCTGGACGCCGAGGGGTTCCTCGAGACCTTCGGAACCGGGAGCCAGGTGCTGGCCAATCTGACCTCCGAAGCCACCTTCACCGCCCTGGGCCTGGATCTTGGCGCTGTTTCGCCATGGCGTAGCGTTTCCGGTAGCGCGAGTCTGGCCTGGTCGCCGCGCCTGCGGCTGACCGCGCTGAATCTCAAGATGGAAGACGAGACCTATACCGGCAGCGGCGCCACTCTGGATGACGGCCGTCTGGTGATTCTGCTCAACAGTGGTACCAAGGAAATGCGAATGAGCGGAACGCTGGCCAAGCTCAAGCTGGAAGAGGCCAAGCCGTGACTCCTCCAACGCCATCCAATCGTGGTCACTTCGCCAGGAGACCCAGAACACTCCTCGGCGCCTTCAGCACACTGATCGGGCGGCGCCCTTCGGGGAAGGACATTTGGGCAGACCCGTCTTGGAAGCTCCGGAAGTCACGGGTCTTCACCAGTCCGATCGAGCCGGCCTGCCCATTGGTGTAGTAGATCCACCAGTCCCTGCCTGACTGGATGGCCGCGGGCGATCCCGTGAATTTGTCCGTAAAGGCGTCGGAAGAAGGCCCCCAGGGACCGAAAGGAGTACTTGAAGCACTCACCCGTAAGTTCGACATAGGACGCGTGTTGTCGTTGTGGATCAGTACGTATCGCCCGCGATCTTCCAGGATCGCGCCGTCCCGGACGCTATAGTTGGGGTCGAACAGGAGTTCGGCCTCGGAGAAGACTTCGAAGTCGCGCGTAGTGGTGTACCAGATCCGGGGATTGTCTTCGACCTCTTCCTGGAACGACTGGATGAAATTCCTGGAAATGGTGGAAGCCCAGGTCACTACAAACCGCCGGCTCACCTCGTCGTAAAACAGGTTGGGGGCTGCGAGATCGAGCGCGTCCTGCTTGGCCATGACCTCGACATACTTCTGCTCCGACCACTGCACCAAATCCTTGGAGCTGGCATAGCCGAATCCCTTGTCGCCCTTCAATCCGGTGGCCCACACCAGGTGGAAGGTACCGTCCGGGCCCTGGACCAGCCTCGGGTCCAGCATTTGCTTCTGTCCCACGGCAGGGAAGGGAAGTGCGTGGCTGGTCTCGGTCCACTTGTAGCCGTCGGCACTATATGCCAGTCGCAAACCTCCGGCGGCATCTCGTCCGGCCGTGGTGGCGATCCAGACGGAGTCTCGGGCGATCGCGGCTTTGGCAGCGGACGGCTCCTTGGATACCACCACCGCGGAGCGGACCGTGCCGGTCTTGGGGTTCCATCCGTCGATGCCGCCCAGTACCGATTCGACCGTTAGCTCCCGAGCCTCGGCATCGGTCAACAGATGCGCCCAATGCCCGCGCGCCGTGGTTTCGCCGCCGGGGCCGCTGCTCTGGTACTCGCCATAACGCGCGGTCTTTTCGCGGTTCGGGTCATTCCAGTTGTTCCAACCCACGGGCCGCACGGCCTCGGACATCTCGGTACCCAGGTAGACCGTATAGCCGTAGGGCCGCCACGGACGGCTAAGATAGGTCTGAACATTCGGCTCGCTGGTGATCTTCGAATGCGAGAAGACGTACCCGTAGCGCTGGTCTTTCGGGGTATTCGGGGCCGTGATGTAGCCGGTAGCTTTGACATGGATCTCGCAGCCCTCGAACCACGCCGCCGACCCGCCGAAGATGAAGTCCACCGCACCCTCGATATAGCAGTGGTCGAAATACTGGCGCCCGGCCTGTGCCAGAAGCGTGTCCTGATAACCCAGGAACCGGCAGTTCCGAAAGACCCCACGGTCGCTCATGATGGTGAAGGCCAGCGCCTGCCCCTGGGCGCCAGCGGAATTCTCGAAGGTGAGATTCTCCGCCGTGAAGTCGTTCGCCTGAATGAAGACTGTGGGGGTGCCGAAGGTGATCAGCGGCCGGCCGTTAGGGCCCGGCATTCCTGCATGGACGCCGGCGGTAATCACCGTGGTCCGCGGGTCCTCGCCTTCGAGGGTCAGGAAGGTCTTTTCCGGCGGGACCGTGACACGCTCCTGGTAGGCGCCGGGCTTGATGTGGATCACGAGTCGCGAGCGGGAATGAGCGGGAGCGGCGTCCACGGCCTGCTGCACAGTCTTGAATTGTCCGCTTCCGTCGGCGGCCACCACGACCTGCGCCCGAAGTCCGGCGGATGTGAAGAGCGAAACCCCGAGCAATAATGGGAGGTTCATTTGAAGCCCATTATCCCCCGTACGGTATGCTTTAGCTTGCCCATCCAAAGGGAACGCGTGGCCCCATCCGAACCGCTCGGCCCGTTTTACGGCTCGTCCGTCGGCCCCATGCCCACTCACCCTCAATTCTCCGACGGCCGCTCCACGTGATCGATCACCAGGTACTCTTCGGGCCCTTTGGCCGGCACGAGTTTCAGCCCGAGTTGCTCCTGCAGCGCCGTGAAGATCGACGGCCCCGCGTCCGCCTTGTCTAAGTTCTGGTCCCGCGTAAACTCCAGGTGGATATCGAACACCCCGGCGATCCCGGTCTTATTAATGACCGGACGGCCCGTGATCCCTTTGCCGAGAATGGCCAGGATGAAGTTGTCGATGCTGATCCCCCGCCAGTACCTTGTTAAATTCGTTCCCGACACTCCCCCAACGTTACGACAGTCCCCTGGGCCTTTCGGTGGCGGCGGATCCTGCGGCGTCTTGTTCCAATCGACGGGAGTGCAACTTCCGTCAAACGGCTGCAACTTGGGCCCGCCCTTGGCGACGGTCAGATCATAGACCGGGACCTCTCTGGTCTCGCGGCGAACCTTCACCTGGAACCGGTCTTCGAGGAGCGCCTGAAGCATGGGCCCCTCCATCAT
>PMTT01000149.1 GCA_003167275.1 Bryobacterales bacterium
GGGCGCGCCGTCGTTAGACCCGAGGCCTGCCGATACCGGCGTTGATCGGCGGGGCAGTGAAGAGCGCCGCCTCCGCTTTGTCGAATTCTTCGCCGTCAGCGGCTTCTGGTCGAGGACGGCCTGAAGACCGGCCACACTTTCGCCCAGCCGGATCGATCGCGTGTTTGGCTTCGTTCAGAAACTGCCGTGAAAAACTCATGTGGGTCCACGTTGCCGGCTCAGATACGAGCCTAACTCTTCGATACCGGTGAACGATCCTATTTCATAGAACCGGTGAGGCGATTCGAATGCAGCCAAATCCCCGGCGGCCAGTAGTTCCTGATACAGAGTGGCCAAGTCGCATGCTTGTCCGCCGGGAACCGGGCCAATGCATATAAAACAAATGTCAAGCAGAATTGGACACACGGTCTACCGTCCAGCCCACCTGCAGTGGCGACAGGAAGCCTGCCGGCGGAAATGGAGGCGCGCCCTGGCGAGCTGGTCAGTCCCGTGCCGTCTTGGCCGGCCTGCCGGTCCTGCGGGCCTTTAGGTCGCGGAATTGCTTGATGCGAACTGTCCCCTCCGGGAAGCGAGCGGTCACTTCGAGCTGTCCGCCCATGGCGCGTACGAAATTCCCCAACGTGCTCACATACATGTCCGTTCGACGTTCCAGTTTCGATATCGCAGCCTGGTTCACGTGTAAAAGGCCGGCAAGGTGCTCCTGGGTGATCTCCATGGCCGCGCGGAGTTCGTTGAGGGCCATTTCCTTCTTGAGTGTCTTGGCCTTTTCATCGCTTCGTGCGATGGATTCCGCCGACATTTTGGATTCCAGTTCCTGAAACTTTCTAGCCATCTTATTTCCCCTTCGTTCGTCTTTTCGTGGCCTGATGCTTGGGCGTGGGCGTTTGGGTTTCCTTCTCTTCCCGCTTCAGTTGAGCGAGGTGGGCATCGTACAGACGGTCGGCAATCGGGACGAAAACGTCGTACCAGCGATCATCCCCGGTTTTATCGCCACCAATGAGCAGTATGGCAGTCCGTCGGGGATCGAACGCATACAGGACCCGGTAGGGCCGGCCATCGTGCTGAACTCGAAGCTCCCGCATATGATCGTGCGCGGACTGCACGACTCCAGAGCTATATGGGAATTTGAGGTTAGGGCCATCTTCCTGCAACAGCTTGACGTATGCGCGTACGTCTTCCTGCTCTTCCGCCGACAGGCCGTTCCACCAATCGCCAAATTCATCGGTGAACTCGACCTCCCATTCCATAGAAGGATTATAACTCATATGGAATATTCAATGTTGGCCTTCCGTCACTAGCGAGCTGGTTCAAACGTTTCCGGGAACCAAACGAAACCGTTTGGCCCTCATTGCGGTAAACGGTCATGAGCGCGGCCTTGCCGCTTTCGAGGAAGGCGTGCTCGACGGCGGCCCAGTGGATGGGCAGATAGGAATCGCCATAGAGGACGAAGAAAGCTCTCGCCCAGCAGGGGCTGGGCCCGCTTGAGGGCGCCAGCGGTGCCGAGCAAGGTGGGGCCGTCGAAGGAATAATCGATGTGGAGGCCGAATGGGCTACCGTCTCCGACCGAATCGCGGACCATCTCGCCCAGATGGCTGACGCATAGCACGACACGATCGATGCCGTTCTCACGGAGCAGGCGCAATTGGTGCCAGAGGAAGGGCTCGGCATTGATTTCCACGAGGGACTTGGGGATGGTCTCGGTCAAAGGGCGCAGGCGGGTGGCAAGTCCACCTGCGAGGATGGCGACGGGGAGCATGGGGTGGGATTATTTTAGCGTAGGTCCTTTTGCAACACCACACGCATTAATGGTTTTGCACAGTCGGATGTAACCACATGGTACAGTCAATCGGGAAGAGGTCAAAAGTCGTGACAGGCGAACCGATTGACAAACCGAGGCCGTTTGTAAAGAGCGCAGGATTCGGCCTCTACATGGCGGGTTTGGCCTGTATGCTTGGTGCGACTTTGGGCCACTTCAGCGGTGGTTTGGGTATGGGTCTGGACATCGCTGGAGTTGTGTTTTTTGGCGCCGGATTGGTCTGCCTGGTACGCTGGCGAAAGCGCGAAAGAACATGGCGAGTCTCCGGGAAATGGCCGAGCTAGCCCCAGCCTCTCCCGGCCTGCTCACCATCCGCAACCTCCCACCACGCAAGATTATCGGGGCGGCCTGCTCTCGATTCACTGGTGGGCGAAATCAGGCTCAGATTGGAGAAGGCGCCGGGCCTTGGATTGCATCACGCCCAAAAGGATCCCGATGTGCAGATAACTGTCGAGCTCCTGCGTCTCGCTGTCTGTCAACGAGCCCGACCGGGCTTTGGCGGACAGTTCCTGCACGCGCTCTTCATCGCGGGCGGGCAGCTTCATGGACCCCAAGTAGCGAGCCACCTCCGGAGTGAGCTCGCGTTCCTCCGACTGGATGATTCGCGCGAGGATCGCGGCTTCGGTATTGGGCGTGACGACTTGCGAACTCAATTCCCAATTCTCCCCCTTTATCATCGGTCATTTCGGGCTCCATACAAAATCCGCACCGGGCCGCAAGGAGAGTGCGGAACTGCGCTTCCAGCCTCTCGGGACCTCCGAACCACGGAGCATTGGGGACGCCCCAGCCGGATCGCCTTGTTCAGCAGCCGGAGCGGCGCCCGCCGGATTGCGTTACGATGCCGGGATTGGCCGGTGGGAAAAGACGGTCTTCTTCAAGCGGGAGAGAAAAGAGTAGGAAACCCGCTGCACCCCAATCGGCAGGTGCGCGTAGCCGTGGTAGAGCAGTGCCAGGGCGAATGCGGCGGGGAATCCGGCGTAGTCACTCCGGTGGCGGCGGGTGATGCGCAGCGCCGATTCGGTATTGCGCTTCGACTGGTGAAAGGAAGCACTTCCCTGCCATACCCGGTAATACAGAAAGTAGTCCGGGAAATTGTACAGCTTGCCGATTTTCCCTAGCTTGAGCCAAAGGTCCCAATCCTGGAAGCCGGCCAGGGTCTCGTCGTAGCCTCCAACCCGGAGGGCCGGCTCACGCCGGTAAAGCGTGGCGGAATGCGCCAGCGGATTGACCATCAGGGCCCGGCGTTGGATCTGCCGATCGTGCTCCGGCTTGAGGTAACGCATCTGTTCCCGGCCCATCGGGTCCACGACAATGACGCCGCCTCCGCAGCAGCAGTAGTCGGGGCGCCGGTCCAGGAAGTCCGTCTGTTTCGAAAGCTTGTCGGGGCACGCCCAATAGTCGTCGTCATCCAGTACGGCGATATATTCGCCGCGCGCGTGGGCCAGCCCGAAGTTGGAGGCTTCGGCGATGTTGCCGGAGACGATGCGGCGGAAGTAATGGATGCGGCTGTCCCGCTTCTGCCATTCCTCCATGACTACAGGGATCTCCTCGTTGGGACCGTCATGCACCACCAGGAGTTCCCACTCCTGGAATTGTTGCGCCAGAATGCTCTGGATCGCCTTCCCGATGAATTGGGGGCGATTGTACGTCAACATGAGAACGCTGACCCTGGGCGACATGAATACCTATTATGATCATATAGCGGCATCAACACGGGCGGATTGCTTGACAACCCTGAACATCGCACGTCAGACTTGTTGATTCCCGGATCCATTCCGCGAGAAGGAGCGCCGTGGTTTTTGTAACCGGAGCAGCCGGATTCATTGGGAGTACGCTGGTAGACCGGCTCTTGCAGGAAGGACATGAAGTAGTAGGGTTCGACAATTTTTCGACTGGTCAGGAAGAGTTCATCGCGTGCGCATTCGAGAACCCGCGTTACCGGTTGGTGCGCGGCGATGTGCTGGACCTGGATGCCTTGAAGGCCGCCATGGCCGGCGCGGACCTGGTCTTCCACCTGGCTGCCAATGCCGACGTCCGCTTTGGGACGGAGCACCCGCGGCGCGATCTGGAGCAGAACACGATTGCCACCTGGAACGTGCTGGAAGCCATGCGCGCGAACGGCGTGCGGCGGATCGGGTTCTCGTCCACCGGGTCCGTCTATGGGGAAGCGGCCACCATACCGACGCCGGAGGACTGCCCTTTCCCGGTCCAGACATCGCTCTACGGCGCTTCCAAACTGGCGGCCGAAGGACTGATTGAGGCTTACTCGGAAGGCTTCGGGATGCAAGCCTATATTTTTCGCTTCGTTTCGATCATGGGGGAGCGGTACACCCATGGCCACGTCCTGGATTTCTACAAGCAATTGCTCGAACATCCCGGCGAGTTGCGAGTCCTGGGCAACGGCGAGCAGCGGAAATCGTACCTCTACGTGCAGGATTGCATCGATGCGATGCTCCTGGCGGCGAAGGCGGCTTCCGCGCCGGTATCGATCTTCAACCTGGGAACCGACGAGTACTGCCAGGTGAACCGGTCGATCGGTTGGATCAGCGAGCACCTGGGGCTGAATCCAAGGCTGGATTACACGGGTGGCGACAGAGGCTGGATCGGAGACAACCCGTTCATCTTTCTGGATTGTGCCCGCATACGGGCGCTCGGCTGGAAGCCCCGGCTGACGATTCAACAGGCGGTGATCCGGACAGTGGAGTTTCTGCAAAACAACTCATGGGTTCTGGAGAGGCGATAATCCCAGTCACATAAGCCGGGGAATCACTTCGCGCCGCCGGGCAGCAGGCGCCGATACAACTCCTCGTAGCGGCGGGCCATGTGTTCCAGGCCGTAACTGGCGGTGGCCACGCGGCGCGAGGCTTCTCCGCGTTCCCGCAGATCGCCGCACTCGATCGCCTGCAGCATGGCGCCGGCCAGCGCCTCGGCATCACCCGGGGGGCACAACCACGCCGATTCCTTGGGTAGAACCTCGGGAACGCCTCCCACACTGGTGCTCAGAATCGGCAGCCCGGCCGCCATGGCTTCCAGGATCACCAGCGGAAGCCCCTCGTTCCCGGAGGAAAGGACAAAGACATCGAGGCCCTGGAGCGCAGCGGGCGAATCGTCGGTGCGCCCTTCGAGACGGACCCTTCCTTCCAGCCCCAGGCGTGCGATCTGCCCGGCCAGTCCGGCAGCCAGAGAGCCGTCGCCGAAGATACTCAGTTGCGCGGCGGGGGCACTTCGGCAGACCAGTGCGAATGCGTCAATCAGGACGGAATGGCTCTTGGCCGGGACCAGTCGCCCGATGGTGCCGAAACGGATTCGCGGCAGCCTGCTTCCGGGGGACGCGGGACGCGCCAGAAAACCCTCCAGCGGAATGCCATTGAGAATCACCGAACATTTTGCGGCTGGGTATCGGATTGTCCGCTCCAGTTGACGCCGCACGTAGTCGCAGACGAAGACCACATGGGAGGTCAGCGGCT
This sequence comes from Bryobacterales bacterium, assembly GCA_003167275.1. Lineage (GTDB taxonomy): Bacteria > Acidobacteriota > Terriglobia > Bryobacterales > Bryobacteraceae > JAIQFL01. The sequence goes on from PMTT01000149.1 coordinate 5,284, forward strand.
CCACCCAGCGGAAGTACCGTTCCTGATAAGGGAGACCTTGGGAGGTCGACGCGCTGTGCCGTGTGTTGATCGCGACCGGAACGCCGGACAGCCGTGCCGCCAGGGCGGCGTAATGATGGACGCCGGGGTTATGGCCGTGCACGACGTCCGCGCGATCGCGGCGCAAACGTCCGGCCATGGAGAACACTGCGCCTGGAGAAAAGCCCGGCGCTTTGCGAAAGGCCACCACCGGAATGCCCGCGGCTTCGAGGCGCCCGGCGAGCGGTCCAGCGTCGAGAAGACAGTAGGCGACGACCTGATGGCCGGCCTGTTGCTGGGCGATGGCGAGGTCCACAGCCATACGCTCCAGGCCCCCGAGTTCCAGGTTCTCGACTAGCTGAACGATGCGCAATCGGGCTATCCCTCCGCCTTTTGCGTAACTGACCGGCCGGGCAGATCCTTGACAGCGGCAACCGCTCCCTGACGGTCGCGGCTCGGTTGCGGTCGTGCCGATCCAGCGTGAGTAACCGAGCCGCGACCGTGAGGGAGCGGTTGCCGGGCGAGGTTTCCGGACCAATCCCGGAGTTCAAGCATAGAATGCGCAAATCTGCTGGCAGACGTAATCCACGTCCTGCTCCGTAAGCGCCGAGTGGATTGGCAGAGCGAGAACCTCGCGTGCCGCCTTTTCGCTTTCGGGGAAATCGCCCTCCCGATAGCCGAGATCGCGGAAACAGACCTGCTGGTGCAGGGACAGGGGGTAGTAGATTTCGGAGCCCACACCGTTTTCCTGGAGCCAGGCTTTGAGTTGGCCGCGCCGCGGCGCGCGAATCACGAACTGGTTATAGATGTGGCGGGTCTGGTACGAAGCCGGCTGCGGAAGTCCGATGGGGAGGCCGGCGCCTGCCAGGTTCTTGCGGTAGCGGCCGGCGTTTCTCTGCCTCCCTGCCGTTTCGGCGTCCAGGTACTGCAACTTCACACGCAGCACCGCGGCCTGTAAGGAATCCAAACGGGAATTGACGCCCACCCAGTCGTGAAAATACTTCTGGTGAGCGCCGTGCACGCGCAGCGCTGCGAGCTTACGGGCGTACCCCTCGTCTTGGGTCAGCACCATTCCGCCGTCGCCGAATCCGCCCAGGTTCTTGGTGGGAAAGAAACTGATGCAGCCGATGTCGCCGATGGATTGCGCGCTGCGGCCCTTGTACTCGGCTCCGATGGACTGCGCGCCGTCCTCGATCACCACGGAGGCCCGGTCGCGGGCGATTTCGAGAATGGGGTCCATGTCGGCGCAGCCGCCATAGAGGTGCACCGGCATGATCGCCCTGGCCCGCGGTGTGCGCCGAATCGTCTGGGCCAATGCCTGGGGGTCCATGTTGTACGTGGCCGGATCGATGTCCACGAATACCGGCGTGGCGCCGGCCTGCACGATCGAGCCGGCGGTGGCAAAGAACGTGAACGGCGTGGTGAGCACCGCATCGCCAGGTTCGACGCCCGCGGCCATCATGGCCAGCAGGAGCGCATCCGACCCGGAGGCACAGCCGATGGCGTAGGGGACGTGGCAGTACTGAGCGATCGACTTTTCGAGCAGCTTCACGTCTTCGCCCAGGATGAAGGCGTTGGAATCGATCACCCGCGTCACGGCGGCCAACAACTCATCCCGTATGGGTTGGTGCAGCGCCGGCAGGTCGAGCAGCGGTACTTTTCTCTTTTCACTTACAAGCATCATAGAATCGTGGCAAGCTCCGTGCGGCAAGCCTCAGAATATCATGGTGCTTTCTTGTGGGGCAGGTTGTTAACCTGCGGCCGATTGTCAATCGGCCAAGTTGACCGTTTGCGCCTCCCCCGCGGTTGGGGTGGCACGTCAACAGGCGGATTTCCAATCCGCCGCAGGTTGACAACCTGCCCCACTGAGCAGCAAGAGTCGCAGCCAAACAGGCTGCGAAGACCTGAAGGTGTGTAAGATTATTTTCGTTCCAGCAACTCATCCACTACCGCGATCGTCTCCTGAAACCGCGCGTCCCAACTTACGCCTTTGACCGCCGCCATGCGCTTGCGGCACAACTCCGCGTTGTCCTCCCGCAGAGCCCGCTCGATCGCCGCGAGGTAGGCTTCCGGATTCCCGGCCAGATAAACCACTTCCGAAAAACACTCGGTCTCGGGAGTGACCACCGACACTACCGGCTTCCCGGTCGCCAGGTATTCCCGCAGCTTCAGGGGGTTGGAATGCCTGGTCTGCCGGTTCACCTGATGCGGGTAAATGGCGACGTCGAACGCCTTCGCCCAGCGGGGCAGCGTCTCGTACGGCTTGGGCCCGGCGAACACTACGTTCGGGAAGCGCTGCAACCGGCTCACGTCGGCCGCCGCGAAACCCACAAACAGAAAAGTCCAGCCGGGCCGTGACTCCGCTAAATATTCGAGTAAGTCGAAGTCCACGAATTCCCCGATCGTGCCGAAGTACCCGATGACCGGATGCGGGAGCCCACGCGCCTCTTCCGCTACTTCCGTTGCGGTATTGCTTGCCTGTGAGAACATCTCGAAATCCACGCCGTGCGGCGAGAAGTGAACATTCGGATTCAGTCGCCGCTTTGGCTCCAACAGCGCGCGCGGTGCCACAAAAACCACATCCGCCTGCTTCGTCAGGTTATCGTCAAGCGCCTGAATGGCCACCGGGTCCATGCCCGGATAGGAGGCATAGTCGTCGATGCAATAATAGACAGTCAGTGTCTCGCCCAGCCGTTTGGCCAGGGGGCCGGGGTGCGGCACCACAAACCACGAGATCCGCCGCCCGAAACCGAGTTGCCGCATGGCACGCCGCGCCAGGAAGGCGCCCAGCCATCGGTTCAGACGGTCGATCAGCGGCAGCCTGCGAAAGGGAATCTGCGGTATGGTGGCGACGTAAAACCGTTCGCCCACCTTTTGCGGCGGCGCCAGCGCGCGTGCCAGCTTGCGCCAGAGTTTGCGCACATCCCGGACATTCGTCTGCGGGCTGCGGCTGCCCGGCGTCTCGATGTAGAGCACCGGGACGAGGTTCCCCAGCCGGCGGGCAATGTGGTGGCTGCTGGTGCGGTTTTCCGCAAACCAGTCGTTGCCGAAATAAACCACCGAGAGGTCGCGCAATCCGCTCATGTGATCCCGAATTATAGCAGGCGTACTGCCAGCCACCGTCGGGAAACGGACCTGCGCGTAGTAAGCTGAAGATGGCCGTCACTCTCGCAGCGTCGAATGAAAATCACCGTTGTCACTTCCTACTTCCCAACCTCGGCTCGTCCGTATGGCGGTAACTCGGCGTTCCACACCCTGCGCTTCCTCCAATCGCACGCGACCATCGAAGTGATCTGCCCGCAGGAGCGTTACCCCAACATCCGGGGACTCAAACCCTCACGATACGAGCCCGCCGACCTGACCTGGCAACCCCCGGAGCTCAAGACCACCTACTTCGAGTATCCCGCGATCCCCATCCTGACGCGCCCGTTCAATGGACGCGTCTGCGCGAACATCCTGCTGCCGCATGTGCGCCTCTCGCGGCCCGATCTCATCCTGAATTACTGGCTCTATCCCGATGGCTACGCCGCCGTGCGCGTGGGCCGCGTGTTGGGGGTTCCCGTGATCGTAGGCGCCATCGGCTCCGATATCCGCACCCGCAACGACCCGGTCACGGTTCACTTAGTGCGCCAAACTATGTTGATGGCGGACGCGGTAATTACGGTAAGTGAGGAATTGCGGCAGCGGGCCATCGCGCAGGGCATTCCCGCGGAGAAGGTGACCGCCATCCGGAACGGTTGCGACACTTCGGTGTTCTATCCCGGCGATCGCGCCCTTGCTCGCGAGAGGTTAGCCTGCGACCCGGATAGCGAGCTCATCCTATACGCCGGCAATCTGCTGGCGGACAAAGGGCTCGGAGAACTGATGGACGCCTTCATCGAACTGGCGAAATCCCGCCCGCGATTGCGTCTCGCCATCGTCGGCCAGGGCCCGTATGGAGAGGCGCTGACGCGCCGCGCAGCAGCCGCGGGCGTGGTAGATCGGGTGACGATGCCGGGACGCGGGGACGCCGCGGCCGTCGCCGGGTGGATGCGGGCGGCGGATGTGTTCTGCCTGCCCAGCTACTCGGAAGGGTGCCCCAACGTGGTAGTGGAAGCGCTGGCCTGTGGCCGGCCGGTTGTGGCCACAAGGGTGGGCGGCATTCCCGAACTGGTCAACGAAACCTGCGGTATGTTGATCCCGCCTCGCGACGCCGGGGAGCTTGCCAGTGCGCTCGACCGGGCGCTTTCCAGGCGGTGGGATTCGGACGAAATCGCGCGAACCTCCACCCGCAGTTGGGAAACGGTGGCTACCGAGACGCTCGCCGTCTGCCGCAAAGTCGTCCCCGCGCGCGTGGGAGCGGAAGATCGATGATACAGGCAACTGGCTGACAATTCCCACTCTGGTAGTCCAGCAGGGTTACAGAACTTCACCCGAACCCCAACCTAACCGATCTCGCGCCAGATACGCGCGGGCGCAAACAAGTTTACGTTCTCAATCCGCTACAGTTAGGGGTAGGTGGCCCGGTGGTAGCAGAATCTAGTCATCTTCATGAGGCAATACTTCTGCCGTCTGCACAAACGACAATTCTTTGATTCGGTCGCGGGCTTCGTTCGCCTGCTCTTTTGTTTCGTACTGCACGAAAAAGGCGGCAAGGTCAACGAGTTGCCCTGCCACCATAACCTGGGGACCTTCTTGGATGAATGGCCCCTTCACTCCGGCCTGGCAACCGAGCCGACCTCTCCCCTCTTCACCATGTGGCACGGCAAGCTGACCGACAGGACTCTTCTGGCCCGGCCAACGCCCAAATGATGATTCCAGCGAAGGGCCGAGGACGCCGGCATAAAAACCAAGACCACCTGCCACACATCCCGGGCGACCGGCATCACCACGTATTTGCAGAACGGCGGCAAGCTGGAAGTGGCGCAAGCCATGGCCGGCCACGAATCAGCGAGGACCACTGGCCTGTACGCCCGCAGGAGCGGCGCCGTGGCCCTGGATGAGGTTGAAAAGGTGGTGTATTAAAAGCCCTCCATCAGACCTTTTTGCGCAGTAAATAACACGGAGCCAGAGGGTTCAGCAAAACTGCCGATTGTTTTATAAAAAGGGTTCCGCCAGCCTTGAAGATGGCGGCGGGTACATCGCGACCCCGACAGGCCTTTGTAGCGACAAAAGCAAGGTCTGAGTCGATTGGTCAGCACCCCGCCGCAAGCCAAACACCCGATTGCATTCGTCCCTCAATGGGTCTACCTTTAACGCGACAAATGTGTTGCGGGTTTTTTATGTGATCCGAGCCAACACTTTACGATCGCCAGCGCGTCGAGGAGTTATGGCGCGGTTCGTTCAATACCCCAAGCTGGCCCGGTTCTGTGACCACCAGCCTTTCCAAAATGAAAAGTACGACGCCCCATTCCGCGTAATTGCTTGCACCCCAAAAGCTAGATTCGCAACAGTAGCATCCGTCTTGTATGGAGCGCTTGCCGGGAGCTGCAAGTGTGACAAACTTGCGACTGATGTCTTGGTCTGCATGGGCAGGCCATTGGCGAACGCCCCCATACCGCCTACGGCCTCCACGCGCAACTTCAAATCGGAGTCATCAAGAAGCGTAGCTAGGAATGGCAGCGTTGCAGAAGTGTGAATCGCCGCCAGAGCATGGCCGGCGGCCTCTCGAAAGGCAGAGTTGGGATTCGATGAATTGGTCGCAGCCGCTCCGAGCACAGCTACAGAGTTCGCATCAGTGGCTCGAAAATCGTCTCGAATGCTTCGGAGTAATATACCAATCGCAGGATCTTCAGGAGGCGCTACCAAGGCCTCTTGGATCGCACTGGTTAGCGCCGATGCGTTTCCGGACCGGATCATCCCGCTAAGCCCCACAAGCTGGTTGTCCAGATTTGCCGAGGTTGCCATTCGTTCGTAAAGCAGCTCGATGATCGGCGATTGCAGGTCATCCAAGAGGCCGCTCTGCAGACCGTATAGCGAAAAGTTGTAGCCGTCATTACTTTCGACCGCAGAAGCGAGCTCCGAGGCGAGTTTATCGCGGAGCGCAGCAGATTGATCGTAGGCATAGGCACTTACAAGATTCGCCGGTGCCGGAAAGTAAACTGCGCTTAGCTCCATCGCGCCTTGTACTACAGGAATGGCTTGCCATGAACCTCCCGCCTTTCGCAGAAACCAGATGCCGCTGGCGCTGCTGTTTGGTGCCCCGCTCTGATTGCCCCCCGCCCAAGACGCCCCAATAGAGACGCCGGCGAGGGAGGGTTCGCCCTTTATTACGCGGATTACATTCAGGGAAAAGGTCACCACGGTGCTGCCATTCTGGACAACTTGGGTGGAACTAGCGTTAACAATCAGGTCCGCTGTCTGCTGAAGTGCAACGACAGATTGGGGAGCCATCAGGCCGCCGTGCAAGCTCGCAGCCGCAAGGAACAGCGCGAGAACCGTCCACAAACCGTGCGTTCTTGTCTCCATAAATTTGTTGTCCTTTACCATCTTTATCCTTCCCATATTTCTTACTGATGTGTTCCGTGATCCAGCCACTCTACCTGATAGTCCACCCTCACAGGTGTACCTTTTGCGCTTGTTTGGGAGCCGACACGAAGTGCCCACGGGTAGTCGTACCGGATCTCAGTCGTAGTCAGTGGGTTCTGGGGTGTTTTAGCTGCAGGTGAGCCTCCTACGTGGCCTATTCCGTCATCTATCAAGGAGGTGGTCATGTAGACGGGGTTGCCACTGCTAGTAAGCCAGTTGTTCGAGATGATGTTGGTATACGATCCGAGAACTTCGTTCGCGTCGATACCACCGTCAGCGCTTCCGCAGGAGTCCACAACTTGCCATTCGTATGTGCTTTTATAACCAGTCACCATCCAGATATCGTTTTTCGGGTAGCCTGACTGAAGGTTCGTGTAAGATGGAGCTACGATGGTGACGTTGAAGGCATTGGAGCTATATCCCCCGTATGACACGTAGAGCTGGATGTCAAAGTAGCAGCCGCCGCTCGGGGACAGGGCGGTGGCGACCGGGTTTGCGCAGTTGTTACAACTGAGACTCACTTGCCCTTGGCCGTTCTGGACGATGGTCCAACTTGGACTGCCAGGGGCTCCGTTCGGATTCGAGGTCAGTTGCGATTGGGCATAGTAGCAGGGTCCAGTTTGGCCGCTGCACGTCCCTCCGTCGGACACAATCCCGATGCCAATGAACCAGAATGCATTGACGCCGGAGATGGTAGGTGTGTATTGACCGAATGCACTACCCGCAATCCCCAGCACACAAGTGGTAAGAGCGATGATATTCCTTCGCAATGTAAGCATTATATCTTACTCCTTTCTTTCGTCGTCTTTTGTTCCCTTGTTCCCGGCGAACTGGTGCCTAAACCTCGTTATGAAGAAAGTCTACTTCTTGAAGAATTGAAGCACAATCCCCTTCTCAGGATAGTACCAAAAACTCGCCGACGGTATGGAAGTACAATCGAATAACGGAGTTAGTTAAAATCGCCGTGCTAATATCCAAACGGTTTGTGACATGATTTGGTGTACGAGCTCAACTGTAGAGTGGACGGCTAGCTTTCGGCAAATGTTTTTGCGGTGTGAGCCGACCGTACCAATACTGATGTGCAAGCTGCCTGCAATTTCCTTCGTCGTTTTTCCCAGTCCTAATTGTGATATGACTTGCAGCTCTCTGGCAGTGAAAGCTCGCCCCTGATCCGACTGTCCAAACAGAGCTGTTGGTTGTTGTTGCTTCAAAGGACTTCTCCGGAGCCATCCGTTGAAACCGGTGATTGCACACAGCCCCAAACCGATGATACACCTAAAGAACTATGAATACTAGAACCTCAAAAAAAAGAAATGGATATCTTTCCCGGAAAGGATCTCGTGGGCACAAAGATCAATCGGATGTTTGGGTTGGCATCGGCCCGGCTCAGGAAAGGGTTGTGTCGCTATTTTCCTAAATCTCGGAAGTGTATTTTTAAAGCCTCTTTCGGCGCAACGCCACCATTTCCCGTCGTCTGGCCAGGATGGTCTTCCTCACCACTTCATCGACTCATAAACGGTGTCCAGCAGCCGCCGCGCTGGGGCATCAGTTTTGGTGAGCGTTGCGCGGACCGCCATCCGGAACGGTTGCGACACTTCGGTGTTCTATCCCGGCGAATCGCGCCGCGGCTCGCGAAAAGATGGGGTGCGACCCCGAAAGCGAGCTCATCCTGTACGCCGGCTGCAATTGCCCATATGAGGGCGCTAGCGCTGAGTGGATCGTGGAGCGCCCAGGCCAAGTGCCGAGCCATCCTTATCCCGTTCCCTACTATGACTTAGCAGACTATGTGTCGTTTCACATGGACGCCTCCTATAACAGTTGGCTGCCGGGTTCCGGCCCAGCGAGTGCGCCCACTTGGGTTGCCATGCAATGCACATCCTGGAACCCAAGCTACGCATGCTCGTATGGCACGTTGTCATCCGTTTCGAACTACGACTCAGGTTCGGGACAAATATACTTCCTGCCTGCTGGCGCGACGGTCACTTATAATTATTGATGCGCGACCCAGCAGCCGCCAAACTCGAAGTTCGCCTTGGCGTTTGATCTGTGAGCACCGCGTCTGCGGGTCGGCGCACCCGTCCGCTGTGCCACGTAGTAAGGCCCTGTTAGCCAAAAATCTTCGTTCATCACGACCGTAATCGCTCCAAGAGCACAGAATTCCCGGACTATCGCTCCGGGCGCGGCTCCGAGGCGCAGGAACCATCAGATTGCACTGTACCCTTGAAGCGAGATAGAATAAGTAACGTGATTTGTTGGAGGTGTATCTTGACACGAACTGCTCTCGCCACCTTTCTCCTTGGAATCCTCTCATTAGCAAGTTCCACAAGCGCTCAGCCGCTCTTTCAGGCAATCTACAACAATTACAGTTACATTCAGCCGGGTATGCCGAATTACGGCATCGCACAGGGTTCGGTCTTCGTAATCTTAAGGGGGGGGGATAGCGATTTGGCGGAATCTATCGCATCGCAGGGGGTTCCACTCCAAACCAGCTTGGCGGGAGTCGGGATCACTGTCACCGTGGGTGGAGTCACCACACAGGCGATTCCTTACTATGTGTCGCCCAGTCAGATCACGGCGCTTCTTCCTTCAAAGACACCGTTAGGTAATGGGCTCGTCAAAGTCTTTTCAGGCGGAAATATTAGGACCACTGATGCCATCACGGTGGTTCAGAGCGCCTTCGGTCTGGCGACCAACCCGACGCCTGAGAGCTTCGGCGTGGTGATGGCTGCGGTGGCTCAGAATGCCTCGGAAGGTAGTCAATTGCTGAGCCCGACAAATGCGGCGAATCCGGGTGAATACCTAACACTTTGGGGGTCCGGGCTCGGGCCCGTTTCCGGAGATGAAACCATATATCAGACACAGACGACCCTTGCGAACATACCGGTCGAGGTGGATATCGGTGGCGTGAACGCCACCGTGACCTACTATGGACGCTCGATTTACCCGGGTGTGGATCAAATCAACGTCATTGTTCCAGCGGGGGTGTCGGGCTGTAACGTATCTGTGGTCGTGACGGCAGGAGGCGTGCCGAGCAATTTCGCGACGATCCCGGTGGCAACCAGCGGGCGGCTCTGCTCCGATCCTGGGTTGGTTCCGGTCACACCCTCCGAATACCAGACACTGTTGAGCCGTAGTGATGTCGGCTTGGGAGCGATCTCTCTGACGACATTCACAAACATAGGAGGATCGGCGGGCTCCGATACCAGCGATTCGGCTTATGCCACGTTTCAAGAGTTTTCAGCCAATCAGTTCGGGTACACTGGCTTTTTCCAACAGCCGTCGATCGGGAGTTGCCTTGTCAGGTACGATGTCAATAGGGAGCCTCCCCTCCCTCCGCCTCCCCTCATCAGTTCCTCTAGTCCGCTGAACGCAGGCGGGCAGATCCATGTGAACGGGCCGAACGGCTCGCTGTCGTTGCCTCGGGTTTTGGGAACTGGAAGCTACACAGAGCCCTTCGGGACTTCACCGGCGATTGTTCCTTCGACCGGCGGGACTTTCACTTTCGATAACGGTTCGGGGGGAACCGACGTCGGAGCTTTTACAGCTAGCTTGAGCGGGAGCTTGACAACCCCGCTGGTATGGACGAATCGCTCGGCTATTACCGCGGTAGAGCGCGCGAAGGGCCAGTCGATCACGTGGACTGGTGGGAGTCCCGGGAGCTACGTCTCAATTTTCGGATATTCGTCCTTCGCGGTGGGCGCCCCGGAAGGGGGTAACACGTTTTTGTATGCCTACTTCACCTGCAGCGCGCCGGTTTCAGACGGGCAATTCACGGTACCTGCGACCGTGCTGGAAAGCTTACCAGCAACCATCTCGGTGCCACTGGTGCCGAATGGTCCCTTATTGCCATCCGGATATTTGTACGTAGCAAGTGGGACCATTCAGCGATTCTCGGCTCCCGGTCTGGATTTGGGGCTACTCTTCTTCGGCGCCGGTAGCGGGATTTCGGTTCCGTTGAAGTGAGGTAGACGACTTACTTCGAGTACCCCGTCATTCCCATCCTGGCGCGCCCGTTCAATTCAATGGACGCATCTGCGCGCACCTCCTGCTGCCGTATGTGCATCTCTCACGGCCCGATCTCATCCTGAATTACTGGCTCTATCCCGATGGTTACGCCGCCGTGCGCGTGGGCCGCCTGTTGGGCATTCCCGTGATCGTCGGCGCCATAGGCTCCGATATCCGCACCCGCAACGACCCGGTCACGATTCAATTAGTGCGCCAAACCATGTTGGCGGCCGACGCGGTAATTACGGTAAGCGAGGAATTGCGTCAGCGCGCCATCGCGCAGGGCATTCCCGCGGAGAAGGTGACCACCATCCGGAACGGTTGCGACACCTCGGTGTTCTATCCCGGCGAATCGCGCCCTGGCTCGCGAAAAGATGGGTTGCGACCCGGAAAGCGAGCTCATCCTGTACGCCGGCAATCTGCTGGCGGGCAAAGGGCTCGGCGAGCTGATGGAGGCCTTCATCCGACTGGCGCAATCCCGCCCGCGATTGCGTCTTGCCATCGTCGGCCAGGGCCCCTACGGGGAGGCGCTGGCGCGCCGCGCAGCAGCCGCGGGCGTGGAAGATCGGGTGACGATGCCGGGACGCGGGGACGCCGCGGCCGTCGCCGGGTGGATGCGGGCGGCGGATGTGTTCTGCCTGCCCAGCTACTCGGAGGGATGCCCCAACGTGGTCGTGGAAGCGCTGGCTTGCGGCCGTCCGGTGGTGGCCACGAGGGTCGGCGGTATTCCGGAACTGGTCAACGAAGCCTGCGGTATGTTGATACCGCCTCGCGACGCCGGGGAGCTTGCCAGTGCGCTCGATCGGGCGCTTTCCAGGCGGTGGGATTCGGGCGAAATCGCGCGAACCTCCACCCGCAGTTGGGAAACGGTGGCGGCTGAGACACTCGCCGTCTGCCGCAAAGTCATCCCCGCGCGCGTGGGAGCGGCCGATCGATGATACCAGGCAAATGGCTGTCAATTCCCCGCTCAGGTAGTCCAGCAGGGTTACAGAACTTCACCCGAGCCCAAAACTAACCGATCTCGCGCCAGACACGCGCGGGCGCAAACAAGGCCAGATGGCGAACGTTCGTGGTAGCGATCACTGTTTCACTACCGTCACGAACGAGCGCCCGAGCCTGCGCAGCGAGGATCATATCGGCATCCAATGAGGTGTCATCAGCCGACTGCCGCCCCATCTTCCGGGCAGTTGCCCAGAACTCGGCGGCCTTCAGCATCACCGGCGTCGTGATCGGCGCATATCCGAGTAGGCCCTTCAACGCATCCAGACGGCCAAGCCCTCTGTCCTTGCCAGCCCGAAGCAACTCGCGGCGCACTTCGTAATCCGCGATCTCCGGAATCACCACCTCGGCGCCGTTGTATGCAATGCTCGCGAGCCAGTTCTTGCACGCCTCATTTTCCGGGGAGCTTTTCGGATTCGTGATCATTCCAAGCGGACCGGCGTCCAGCAGAACAATCAGGCTCATGAGAAGAGCTTGTAGCCGTCAGGCCGATCTTCGTCCAGGGAGCGGCGTAGAACTTCGAAGGTCTCCCGCTGTTCTGTTTCATCCCCCTGCATCCACTCGTCCAACAGTTTCGCCAGCGCTGGGCCGCCCGGTTGGGGGGGACGCACGACTCCCTGCTGCCGAGAAATTTGGTCCGGGTGATCGTGCTTGTTCGTGTCCGGCATGCCTTCGTCTCTGATTCTACTCTACTCCCTGCAGGAATCCGCTGACGCAGGACTGGCTCATGCCGAGCACGCCATGAGCGCGAATCGTTCTCAGGCTCGTTTGGCCGCAAGAGCATCTTCGAGAGTGGACGCGCCGGTCCGCACGGCCTCCGCCACAGTATCGATTTGGGCCGTCGTTAATTCCGGGAACATGGGCAGAGACAACACCTCATCCGCAGCCTGCTCGGAGTGCGGGAAATCTCCCCTTCGATGGCCGAGTTCGGACCAGGCCGGGAGCAGATGAACCGGAATCGGATAGTGAATGCCGGTCTCGACTTCCCTGCCCTGCAATGCCTTCTGCAGACTCTCCCGGTGCTTCGATCGCACGGCGTAGACGTGGTATACATGGCGCGCATAGGCCATGGCTTGGGGCGTGCCTACACCCGACCCGGCCAGCAACTGGTTGTACCGCGCGGCATGCGCCCGGCGCGCTTCGGTCCAAGCCTCCAGGTAGCGCAGCTTCACCCGCAGGATGGCGCCCTGAATCCCTTCCAGGCGGTAGTTATAGCCCTTCAAAACGTGCAGATACTTCTTCTCCGCGCCCCAATCGCGCAGCATGCGGATGGTGCGCACGAATTCCGGGTTGTTAGTGACTATGGCGCCGCCTTCGCCATAGGCGCCGAGGTTCTTGCCGGGATAGAAGCTGAAGCATCCCAGGTCGCCGATGCTGCCCACCCGCCGGCCCTTGTACTCGGCGCCGTGCGCCTGGGCGGCATCCTCAATCACGATGAGGCTGTGCCGGCGCGCCACTTCCAGAATGGGGTCGAGATCGGCCGGCTGGCCATACAGGTGCACCGGCACGATGGCTTTGGTGCGCGGAGTGATGGCCGCCTCGATCCGGCTCGGGTCCATCGTGAAAGTGACTGGGTCGATATCCACGAAGACCGGTTTCGCGCCGGTGTAGCCGATGGCGGCAATGGTGGCGACGAAGGTGAATGGGATGGTGATCGCTTCATCGCCCGGACCGATGCCGGCGGCCAGCATGGCCAGGTGCAGGGCGCTGGTTCCGGAGTTGAGGCCGATGGCGTGGGCGCCGCCGGTGTAGTGCGCGAACTCGCTCTCGAAGGCAGCCACCTCAGGTCCGAGGACGAACTGCGCGTTTTCCAGGATGTGGCCGATCGCGGCATCGATCTCCGTCTTGATGGCGTGATATTGGGCTTTCAAATCGACGAATGGAACCATGAGGGTGTGCTTCAGGGTGGGTTGCGCTTCAGGCCATGCTGGCTTCGAGGCTCTCGGCGGGCAGTTCGACCAGCCGTCCCCGCTCTTTCATCGAGAGGGTCGCCGCCTCCAGGGCGCGCACCACCTGGAGGGCGGCATAACCATCGGTGATGGGCCGCTTGCCCTGTTCGATGCATTCGACGAAGTGATGCGCTTCGACGGACAGCGCTTCGGTGGAGTCCAGCTTGGGCGAGTGCATGTCACCGGTGCGATAGGAGACCAGAATCTTGTATTCGTCTTCCGGACTGTTGGCGACCGTGATGCCGCGATCGTAGATTTTCACCTTTTCGCTGGCTTCCACATCGTCGTATACGATCATCTGCCTGGTGCCGGCGATCAGCGTGCGGCGCACTTTGACGGGTGAGAGCCAATTGACGTTGATGTGGGCGATCAGGTTGTTGGGGTAGAAGGCGGTGATGTACGCCACGTTCTTCACCCCTCCGGCTACGTGTGTCATACCGGTGGCTGTAATGGCGGTGGGCCAATCCGGCAGGATGTGCTGCATGATGGCTAAATCGTGCACCGCCAGATCCCACATGACGTCGACATCGTGCTGGAAGAGCCCGAGGTTGATGCGCATCGAATCGTAATACAGGAGCTCGCCCAAGGCGCCGCTTCGGATGGTTTCGGCGATCTTGCGAACCGCCCCGGTGTATACGAAGGTGTGATCCACCATCAGCACGAGTTTGCGGCGCTCGGCCTCTTCGATCAGAGTCAACACCTGCGCGGAAGTACTGGCCAGCGGCTTCTCTACCAGAATATGTTTGCCGGCCTGGAGCGCCCGCATGGCAAGATTGAAATGGCTGGATACCGGTGTCGAGATGGCGATCGCGTCGATCTTGGGATTGGCCAGCAGGGCCTGATAGTCGCTGGTAATCTGCACCGCCGGGTAGCGGTTCTCGACGAGAGCCAGCCGCCGGGGGTTGAGATCGCAGACTCCCATCACCGCCGTCCCGTTGGTTTCCGAAAAATTCCTGACAAGGTTAGGCCCCCAATAGCCGTAACCAATGACTCCGACACCGATCATCAACGCCTCCCTGGCACCTTAGGCCCAATACGTTCTGTTGTTCCGGAGCCACAAAGGCTGGAAAGACAAGTTTCGCATGAAGCGATTGCTGGTTTCTGCCGATAAGAGGGAGAGGCTCCTCGGGAGAACACGTGCATGCGAACGGCGGGCCATCCGGCTGCATTTTGGAAAAAGTTGGGCCATCCGGGCGGTTGGCTCGCCATATTGAGGAGGGTTGTGGCCCGCAATCGGACGGGTATCGCCCATCCGGACGAAGAGCACCTTCAACAAAGTCATGACCGCTACCGCTTTCTGGCTGACGCCATGCCGGAAATGGTGTTCACCGCGACACCTGACGGGCAGGCCAACTATCTCAACAGAAGCTGGCTTGACTATACCGGCCAGAGATTCGAGGATGCACTTGGCCTGGGATGGGCCCGGGCGATCGATCCCGACGATGTTGACCGCTACCTGGCAGATTGGCAGGCAGCCGTATCGTCCGGCGCGCCGCACCAGATGGAAGCGCGGTTTCGCCGCGCGGACGGGGAATATCGCTGGCATCTGGTGCGGGTAACGCCCATACGCGATCCCCTTGGCGGCATCGTGCAGTGGGTCGGCTCCGCGACCGACACGGAGGACCAGAAGCGGGCGGCGGCCGAACTGGAGCGTAAGGTGCTCGAGCAGACGATGGAGGCCCGGGAGCAGGCATCGCGGGCCGAGCAGGCCAGCCTGGCAAAGAGCGAATTCCTGGCGATGATGAGCCACGAGATCCGGACGCCGATGAACGTGATTGTCGGGCTCGCGGACCTCATCCAGGAGTCGGCCATGCCCGAAGATCAGCGCGAGTATGTAGCCATGCTGCGCCGGGCGAGCGCCACGCTGCTGACCGTGATCAACGACATTCTGGACCTGGCG
>PMTT01000626.1 GCA_003167275.1 Bryobacterales bacterium
AGAGGATATCCATGGATAAGAACAACGGGCTTACCGGCGCCGTGGTCCTCATAGTAGAGGTCGATATTACCGGAGTTTTCCTTGCCGACAGTAATGTATGGCATCGAGATTCTTCCTTTCAGTGCTGCGTGGATGTCGATAGTTGCACCGCTAAACGCCAGTTACCTCGCACCTCTTAAGGGAGCTCGTGTGCGGTCGATGCAAGGACGACGTCCGTTGCTCAATTCCCATCAATCCAACTCTCGATCAATGCCGACCGCCGCGACGGTCAGACAGGCAATGCAGAATCATGGACCTCCCTGTGGGGGTGATGATTGCCGCCGGCGGACAATTAGTGATGTGCCACCGGTTCGGCAGCTTCGGCCTCGGCCTTAGTCTTGTGCACCGTCCCATCCGGGTGGTTCGGCGGAGAGTAGATCGTATATAGCTTCAATAATGCCGTCTTGGACGCATTCACAACATTATGGTACGTCCCCGCCGGAACCACTACCGCATCTCCGTCGTGCACCGTATGTTCCTCCTTCTCGTCAAAAACGAATATGGCATCCCCCCGCTCGATACGGAAGAACTGGTCAACCTTCGGGTGCACCTCGTCACCGATAGCTTCGCCCGGTTGCAGGCACATGACGACAAGCTGGGAGTGAGGGCCGGTGAATAATACCCGCCTGAAAAATGTGTTCTCCATGGTTTGTCTTTCGATCGATCCAACGTATTCAATCATGGTATTCGACTCCTATTTTCAATATGTTGCGAGGACAGTTACCGCTCGGCCGAGTTTCCCTGGCGATCGCCGACGACGTGAATGTCGCTCCATGCCGGTCACCGGCACATTCGGCTCGCCATTCGAGGCTGGATGTTGCGCGATTGGCAATGGGAGAGCTGGTCATCTGGCGGCGTTGGGTTTTATCCTATTCCAATAAATTCCAATAGGTGAAAGAAGGGCTCCAGAAGTAGATACCGCCAAATCTATTCCTTTCTGCCTGCCACGAGAAGTACAATGCCGCCAATGAGCGCCACCGCGCCCAGGATGGGAGACAGCGGAACATTGTGAGTCTTCTCGCGAGTAGCATGAATCGGTCCGATGTCGACGACCTTTTCCCTAGTCGTATACGTAAACCCACCCCAGGCGAGACCGAACAGGCCAAGCACTATCAGAATGACGCCAGGCGTTTTGTTCACGGCAGCCCCCTTCGGCAGCGACTACATTTAATAGCGAGGAAACCGACCCGAGGCCGAGGGCTTCCAGTGCTTCGGCAAGACTTGCTCGTATCTACTTATCCAATACGTGTTCCATCTGACCGAGCTTCTTTTGAACTTTGCCGCGTAGCTTTTCGGCATGGCCCTCGGCCTTTAAGTCCGGATTGTTGGTGACCTTGCCGGCCTTCTCTTTTACCTTGCCTTTCACCTCATGAAACTTGCCTTTGATCTTATCCTTCATACTCTTTTTCATAGCGTTTCCTCCTTTTGCCTGATCGCAAGGGGCGGGATCTCCGTTGCCCCGCCCCGGAATTGCCCTGTACCGCACTCGGGCCCGGTTCCGAACCCGTCATTGACTGCGCGGGCTGTGCAGTTAGTCCTTTGCGAAGTGCCGCTCCGTGGTCCTAATCCCAATAGGGCTTGGTGTTGTAAAACTTGAAGACTCCGTTAGCCCAGTTGAGGTCAGCCATGTTCGGCCAGTGATCCTTGTCGAAGCCAGGGGCGCTCTTGAGCAGCTCCTTGTCGACGTTTAGGATGAATTGTTTTTCAACCGTGTCGACCTTGAGAGCGCTCCAAGGAATGGCAAATAGCTTGTCGCCCATGCCCAGGAACCCCCCGAAGGACAGAACTGCGTAAGCGATGCGGCCATTCGCCAGGTCGATCATCAGATGTTCGATCTTTCCGAGATCCTCCTTCTGATGATTCACGACCTTATCGCCTGTAAGAGTGTCTGCCGCTAGAACGTTTGGTTGATACAACACTTTCGTTTGTGCCATGCTCTCTCTTTTTGTCAGATTAGAAGTTAGACTAACTATGAAGCTACTCCATTGTGAAGGCTCACGTTGAGCAGGTGTACACTGCTCAACGTCATTTCGACGACGTGGCTTTCTGGTTCTTTGCCCGCAACTCGTTCACCACTTGCTTCACGTTTGGGAGTTGAGACGCGACCTTTTCGGCCATCGCGCGCTGAGCTTGAGTGTCGACCTCGCCAGTCAGCGTGACGACAGCGTTGTTGACCGTGTACGTTACGCTTTTATCAAGCTTGTTGTATAAGTGCAGCATCCAGGTTTTTCTCGATGCCGCTGTCCAGATCTGCGGTCACCGTCTTGGACTGGCTTTCTGCGCCCGTCAGAACCACGGCAATCTGGTTCGCCACAAGTTGCCCGCCGGCGATGGATTTCGCTAATGGATTCAGCTTGTGACTTGTCACCCTCTGCCGCGACCTGTCCGGCAAGGGTCACGACGCCTTTTTCGCGATCCTGAGCTACGGAGACGTCTTTGAGCCCGGCCTGATCGAGCGATTTACGGATGGCGTCAGAAACGTCGGGTGATTGCGTGGGCGTTGGCGAGCGCCCTACCAGGATCCCGACGACCAGCAGCGCGAGCGAAGCTAGGCACACTGGGAAAGTTCTCATTCTCGAACTCCTTCCTCCAGCACGAGCAGATTGGGGACCAAAGCTAAGGATGCGTGTAAATAAAAGAGAAAAAGGCCTGTAACGCATGATCCTGCCAGTGCGTGTGCGCGTGCAGGTTCTGCCGCACGAAGGCAAAAGCTGCATTGAACGCCACGGCGCGGAAGTTGAGCAGTCCCCTGGTAACCCTGACCATGCTGAGCTGTATGGCCTGTCATTCAGACTGTCCATTAGGCAGGAAGCGCCGAAAGTGCTGAATGTCACACGTGTTGCCTCTGTTAATTGTCCTTCGATGGAAATCCCCCTGCGACCATACCTGGTCGCATGCGCTGGGCATCGCCGAAGGCGACACTGCGCACTTTGCTCGTCTGAACTGCGTGCTGTCGGCGGTGGCTCGTTCGAGAAGGGAGAAAGGGGAGGGCGTGCCGGACGTTACCGGGGAGGCATGAGAAGCCGGCAAAACCAACGGAATGTGAGGCCCCGAGGAAGTGGCCTTCGATCTGCCTAGCGAGACCCGTGCCACCTAAAGACTCCGGAAATGGTCGCTGCGGGTCGGATGCTGCAGCCAACCCGCGAATGCCTTCAAAGCTACTTGGATGGCTGCGAAATCGGGGTAACCGGTGAACAGAGGTTTTGAGCCGAAGTCGTCGCGCCGGCCCCCCTGAAGGGCACACTCCGGCGTGGAAAAGCCGAAAGGGGCCCAAGAACGGCGGATCTACAGCATCGGGCAATGACCGATGGACGAATGATAAGGGAAAGAGGGATGCCCATGGACAGCGGACGAATTGTCACTAAGCAGAACCGGGAGTTTAAAGACTCGACTGTTTTCGGCGACCGCCCTCTCCCCGCGTTCTTTGGACAACATTGGGCAAACATCGTCACCATTATTGTGCTCGGATTGTGCGCCTTCGTCTATATCAAGACAAACGTCCTGACCCCTCTTCCTGGGTTGCGAAGCCAGAGCGATTTTGCGGTGTATTACCGCGCCGCCAAGGACGTCGTGAGTGGCACGAGCCCTACGAGAATCCTGCATATTTTTATCCTCCTTTGGTGGCCTTCCTGATGACACCGTTCGCTTTCACCGACTATGTTACGGCGCGGTCGATATGGTTTCTGTCCCATATCGTGGTTCTGTGGGCTGGTTGGTTGTTGTGGCGGGCTTGGGGCAGTGGCCGCATCGGGCTGTGTTGTATCGCGTCCGTTTGGCGTTCGGAAGCGCCTTCAAGGAGACACTCGACGTCGGCCAATTGAGCCCCATCCTCGTCCTCTCCCTCGTGATCGCTTATTCTTCCCGCTCCAACTTTCAAGATGGCGCGGTAGGCATGGGCTTCGCACTGAAGTATATTCCCGGCGTTCTGGCCGCAGCGTTGATTCTGCATCGCGGGTGGCGTGCCTTCTTAGCCTTTGCGGGGATGGCTACATTGGCGGTGCTCATTCCCTGGGGCCTGCTTTTGTGGGTTTTCATGGGCGCCAGGCGCCTGGAAGCGCGCACTATTGGATGGGCACTCCCGCTATGTTCAGCTGGTCAATCCCGTCGGTAGTATTGCGGCTCCTCAGTCCGCTCAAGCAGGGTGGCGCTCTTCCGCACGATTGGGAATACGGTAACGTAGCGGTTTTCCTCCACCTGTCTCCAGAGTGGCGGCGGATATCCGCGGGCACTGCGATGGTTATTCTCGCTGTCGGGGTACTCGTGCTGGCCCTCCGCTGTCGCGGCAGACTAAGCAGCGAGTAGTTGCCCTGGGCAATGGTCGCACTAGTTTCATTGAGTCTGGCGGCGGCTCCAGTATGCTGGAGCCACTATCAGGTTCTGCAATACCGCGGCGTAGCCCTTTTGCTGGCCAACTCGATACGTCTCCGCGCGTGGCGGACCACCGCTGCCGTTGTCCTCTGTTTCCTGCTGTTACATCATTTGCCGGAAACGGCTCTCAACCACTATCACGATGAACACTCCGGCTGGACTGCGGCGTCGCCCGTCACCCTCTACGTCTGGACGTCAGTGGCACCCCTGGCCTGCTTGGGACTGTTTGGGCTGGCGCTTGCGCACGTGAAGCGCGGCGCGGGCATGATCGGACAAATCCCCGATGAAAACGCCAAAGGGCAATTCTTCTGGCGTTTTCGAAGCCAAGCCACTTCAGCTTCGCCTTTTCCTGGACTTCGGCCGGAAGTGCCAGGAACGGGCCTTTCTCATCCGCTTGGGTAATCGGGTACCGAACGGCGGGCACCTTGCGGGCCGTGGCGCAAGCATTTTTTAGGAGTAGAGATGATGGCTGCAAGTCTGGCACTTCCACGTGCAGCTTGTGCACTTTCCACGGCTATACTCCCCGCGTCCCCAGAGCGCCGATCACCGCAACCGAGTCCTCATCGGGGCGGGCATGAAACCGCGAATCGGTGGGTATGGGCCGATTTTGCGCCGCCGATTCCAGAGCGGACAATCGAATGGCATTAAACCTGCGATAGACGGGTGAAGGTCAGTGGAAACGTTTTGAAAGGAGAATTGAAATGCTCGGCTTGGGATTAGTCGGAACCATCATTGTGGTTGTCTTAATCGTTTGGCTTATTCGCAGGGTGTGAACGATTCAGTCGGGTGGCGTCCTGCACAACCGATGCCGACTCGTTACGGCAAAGCCATACCCGGCATACGCGATCCCGCGCCGGATGGCGTATGCAGTAAGGACGGCGCCGGTGCGGATAGCCAGCTTCTCGGTGATTTTCTGCTTGTGAAATTTGACCGTCTTGCCACCTTCGCTTTCGATGGCCCTCGGCCCCACGGTTCCGTCGGAGGCGGTTCCGGAGCGAATCGCCCGATTGCCGCAGTCTTCGGGCCGGACACTTCCATCGATCATTCAGGTCTTCGGAATGGAAGACGGAACTCAATGAAAGATGGCGGCCGCTAAACCGGTCCCAGCGTGGGAATGATGAATTTGAAGGTGGCACCATGCCCCGCTTCCGATTCCACCCAAATGCGTCTGCCATAGCGTTCCACTACCTTCCTGCAAAGTGCGAGCCCAATGCCCGTGCCGGGATTTCTTTCCGTGCAGACGCTTGAACATGCCGAATACGAACTCGGCGTACGCCGGATCAATGCCAACGCCGTTATCTCTCACCGAGAACAGCCAACCTTCTGCAGTTCTCGAAGCGGAGACATGAATTGCGGCGCCGCCTCGCCCTTGTACTTGATCGAATTGCCAATCAGGTTCTGGAAAAGGTGCATCAGCATCGCCTCATTGGCCACCGCGGTCGGCAACGGATCGGAAGTGACCGTAGCCCCGGTCTGTTGCATGACCGTTTGAAGGCATGATAGCGCCTGCGATAGCACGCGGTTGCAATCAACCGGTGATAAGCGATGACTATCTCGTTCGGTAGCCTCCAAATAGTTGAGTAAGCCTTGCTGGAGAGCCTCAATTCTCAAAGCGCCCTCGACGGAATACGCGAAATATCTGTCTGCGTGTTCGCCCAGCTTTCCCGCGTACTCCTCTGCCAGTAGCTGAGAGAAGTTCACCACCATACGCAGAGGTTCCTGTAGGTCGTGCGCAAGAGCATAAGCAAACTCCTGAAGTTCGGCATTGGTGGTCTTGACCGCTCGCTCCGCACGCTTGCTTTCCGTGATATCGCTCACCACGGCGCGCCATACGGAGGCCCCATCAGCGCCCTGCGCCGTGGTGGCATCCACCCGCACCCAGAACGGTACGGCATCCTTTTTCAGGACCCGCAATGCCCACGACTGTGGGGCGCCCGTTTCCAAGGACGCTTTGCGGTGCTGGTAATGGATGTCCTGGCTTCGGGGAGGATAAAGCGCGATAGGGGTTGAACCTCCCGCACGTCCGCCGCCAGCCGGTCATAGCCCACTAGGTTGGAGACGATATGACTCACCGGCCGCCCCACGTCGGTCAGGATCAGATTGATAACCTGAGTCACCGTGGGGGTGAAGCGCTGGATGCGTAGTTGATAGTCCACAAAGATCGTGCCGATCCCCGTGCCGGCCAGCAGGTTGTTCATGTCGTTGTTCGAGCGCGACAGATCGGCCACCTTGTTTTGCAGTTCGGTGTTGACCGTGCCCAACTCCTCGTTTACCGACTGCAACTCTTCCTTGGAGGTCTCCAGTTCCTCGTTGGTAGATTGCAGTTCCTCGTTCACGGACTGCATTTCCTCGTTGGCGGATTTGAGCTCCTCGTTGGAGGTTGCCAGTTCCTCGTTGGTGGTCTGGAGATATTCCTCCTTGGCGCGCAGGAACACCTTTCTGCGCCCCCCACTTGCGTGGTTTTTGGGAGGGGCTTCCTCGCCTCTCAAACGGAGCCTAATCTGTTTTGCGACCCCACCTGCGTAGGTTTGCTTTTTGGGGAGGGCCTTCCGCGCCTCTCAAACTCGCGCTGTTTTGCGATCCACTCAACCCCGCGGGAATCGCGTGGCCCTCTGGAGTTGGGGTTCGCTCCCCTGCCCTGTCGCCCAGTCTGCTGCCGCGGCGCCGTGGGTTTTCGATGGAGGTGGTAGCGAACATCGGAGAGATGGTCGGCGCATCCTCGTGGCGGTGAGCTTCGTGGCCCAGTACCACCCGCAGGGCATGCGTGAACCAGGCGGCCGTCCGCCTCGATTGGGCTTTGGGGGTAGATGCCACGTCGTTTCACTCGCTGTTGGCCGCAGCAGCGCCGCGGATCTCTTCAAGTCCGGCTGGGTGTTTGGCCCGTTTTGGCCCCGGAATCCCCAAATCATTGCTCCTGGGAGCCACCAGGTTCAATTGCCAAGAGGCTCCAGATGCTCTTGATACCCCGGTTTTACTAGGGTGTTACGTTTTTCTGTACCGCGCCTGCTCAGTCGCGGAAAAAGAGGGGGCTCATTTCCCTGGGCGCAGGGGCCCGGATTCCACCTTTTCTGCGCCCCCCAACTGCGCAGTTTGCTTTTTGGAGGTGGGGCTCCTCAGCTCCTCAAAAGGAGTCGGCTCAACGTTTTTCTGTACCGCGGCTGCGAAAAGAGCGTGTCGTGAAGGCGTTCACGGATTTGGCGATCGCCAAACCCGCGCCTTCAGGCGGACGAGGATTCCGCCGGCTAGATGCTCCGGCTGCCGCGGTTGAGCAGCCCAAGCCCGGCGGAAGGAATCTGGAGTAGACCAGATACAATAGAGTTTCCTGAATCGGATGGATAGATCCTAATATATCCTCCGGCCGGAAAGAAAAAATGCGAACTGCCTTGGTTGCTTTGGTGGCACTGTGCGCCGCTGCTGCGCTGGATGCCCAGGTCAAGGAACGCCCGATTCCTCGCATAGTGAAGAAAGACGGGCGCTATGCCCTGTTTGTAGATGACGCGCCCTATCTCATGTTGGGCGCCCAGGTGCACAACTCCAGCGCCTGGCCGGCCATGCTTCCCAAAGTCTGGCCGGCAATGGAGTACATGCACGTTAACACGGTGGAGATCCCCATCTACTGGGAGCAGTTGGAGCCGCGGCAAGGGCAATTCGACTTCACCGTGGTCGACACGCTGTTGGCGCAAGCGCGGCAGCATCAGATCCGCCTGGTGACTCTCTGGTTTGGCACATGGAAAAACGGCAGCCAGCACTACATGCCGGAATGGATGAAACTGGCCCCGGATCGTTATCCACACATGATCAACAAGAACGGCCAGCCAGTCGATTCGCCGTCGCCCTACGCCACCGCTTCGTTGGACGCGGACAAGACGGCGTTCACCGCTTTCATGCGGCACCTGAAGTCCGCTGACCCGCAGCGCACCGTAATCATGGTGCAGGTGGAAAACGAACCCGGCACATGGGGCAGCGTCCGCGACTATTCACCCACAGCTCAAAAGCTGTTCGAATCCCCCGTTCCCGCTGACGTCTTGAGCGCCATGCACGCCTCGCCCGGAAACTGGCAGGAGGCCTTTGGCGCCGAAGCCGAAGTCTGCTTCCACGCATGGTCGGTGGCGAAGTACGTCGGGCAGGTGGCCGCCGCGGGGAAAGCCGCCTATCCGTTGCCCATGTACGCGAACGCCGCCTTGCGCGATCCCCTGAAGCCGGGGGCGCCGGGATCGTACGAAAGCGGCGGCCCGACCGATAATGTGATTCCCATCTGGAAGGTGGCGGCGCCCGCGCTCGATGTGGTGGCGCCGGATATTTACATGAATGACCCTGTGGCGTATATGAAGGTGCTGGAACTGTATCACCGCGACGACAATCCGCTGTTCGTCCCGGAAACCAACAGCAGCGCCGGCAATACCCGGTTCTTCTTCGCGGCACTGGGTCTGCAGGCGATTGGGTACTCGCCGTTCGGTTTGGATTACACGACCCCGCGCAACACGCCGGAATCCCTCGCTCCGACGGCGCTGAACTATCGCCTGATCGGACCCATGGCACGCGAGATCGCGCGCCTCAATTTCGAAGGCAAGCTGCAGGCTAAGGCTGAAGAAAAGGGCAAGGTGACACAGGATCTTGCCTTCGGAGCATGGAACGCAGTGGTGTCGTACGGTGCTGCAAGGAACAACCGTGCCGTGGGGAATGCCGAGCCGATCGGCCGCGTCCTGGTGGCGCAGTTGAAAGAAAACCAGTTTCTGCTGGCCGGCCTCCACTGCCGCGTGGACTTCCGCCCTGCCGATAGCGACAAGCACCGCCAGTTCCTCCGCGTGGAAGAAGTTGCCTACGAAGACGGTGTCTTCAAGTTCATGCGTATTTGGAATGGCGACGAGACCGATTGGGGCCTCAACTTCGGCGCCGAGCCGTTGGTGCTGCGGGTTTCGGTGGCGACCTATTGACTTCAGCGCGCCACCAGGCGAACCGGGCCGAGGAGCCGGGAAACAGGCGGCGCGCCTCCCCGGCCCTGATTCCATCTTTTCTGCGTCCCCCACTTGCGTAGTTTTGCCTTTTGGAGTGGGCTCCTCAGCTCCCCCACCAGAGCCTTTGGACGTCGCGAGCATCGAGCGAAGTGCCGCCGCTGTCGGCGGTGGGATGGAAGGAGTTGCGGACGGAGTCTTGGTATGGCATGAAGCTCGCCTCATCGCTCTTCTGGACCGCGCAAAGGTGCTTCTTTTTCCACAATGACGGGTTAGTTAGAGTAGGTCCACTTTCCGATATTGCGGGTTTCCTGCCCGAACGCTTCGGTGTCAACCCAGCTAGAGCGCCCGCAGCCACGACAACGTTTCTGCCAGGTTCTGCGACTGGAATACGAGCGATCCAGGCACTACGACATCGGCACCGGCGCGACGCAGGAGAGGCACGGTATGGGAGCGGATGCCGCCATCGACGATCAGCCGGATGTTGAGCTCGCCGTTCGCCCAAGCATAGATGCCGCGCTTGTCCCAGGACGCCGACGTATCTATTTGATCGGCCGCGAACCGGTGATGAGGATATCCACCAGTCTCCTCGCGCTTTGCTGCCAGTCAGGGCTGGACGCTACGTTGGCGACGCCGATGAGAGCCCGAAGGAGGTCAATCGGGTCGAGGTCCTTGCGTATGTCGCCGCTCTTGATCGCGCGCTTCACTAATGCACGAATCGCTTCCCATATCTGGGCGTGGGAAGCCTCGAACACCTTCGAGGGACCTCCGACCAGAGTATTCAGCGCAGGCGCGATGATCTTCTTGGTCGCGATGTAGTCGACGAACAAAAACATCCAGGCGCGCAACGCTTCAATCGGGGGCATGGTCTCGGCGAACTTCTGCTCGGCGGCAGCCAACTTTTCTACTTCAGTCCGATAAACCGCCTCCAGAAGTTCATCGCGCGAAGGAAAGTGGCGATACAAAGTTCCCGCCCCCACACCGGCCTGTTTGGCAATGTCGTCCAGGCTGGCATCGGCACCCGACCGTGTGAACGCCTCCTTGGCCACTTCCAGAACACGGTCGCGATTCCGTTGTGCATCGGCGCGCGGCTTTCGGGCCGTGGATTGCGGACGTTTCGTTGCCATTCGTCAAAAACTTGCAACCGGAGATACTCTCCGCTAATCTACATATGCGGAGACTGTCTCCATTTAATCAAATTCGTGAAAAGTGGTCAAGAGAAGTATGCGTGTCTTTGGTGTTTTAAGGCCCGCTGCAATGAAATACCGGCGAATTGGAGAACCCCCGGCGGAGATCTTGCAGCTTCTTTAGAAACGGTATCATAAAACCTGGAGCACGGCATTCGCCGGTGAACACTATCCTTACATTTCACGAAGCGGCGGAATTCTTGCGAGAATCCAGCGGTTCTACCAACATCGAGAAGACGCTCCTCAAGGCCGTGAAGGTGTTGGCGCTGTTTGACATTCCCCATTACGTCCGCGGCGGGTTTGCTGTGCAGGAGCATGGATATCCGCGGTTTACGGTAGATGTGGATATCATCGTGCCAGATGCCGCCCTCGCGCGTGACAAGTTGTGCATGAACGGCTTCAAAGAGAATCCTGGATCGAAGATGACGATCACGGATCGGGAGACAAAGGTGGAAGTCGATCTTCTACCTGGGGGACAGAAGGTAGATCCTGGTCCGCTTACTCTGCCGATGCCAACTCACGTGTCAGACCGGCCTCAAATCCTGACCTTGGAAAAGCTGATCTCCTCCAAACTCTCCACCTATATCGGTGTCGGTGTCGGTGTCGACCGGGCGCAAGACTATGCGGATGTCGTGAAGCTGATTAAAGCCAACGATCTCCCAGGGGATTTCGGAGTCGAAGCGCAGGTCAGGGATCTGTACTGCCAGACTTGGGACCAACTTCACAAGTCATGATCACGGACTTGGTCCAAATCCGACTCCTGGGTGAAAAGAAACGCCCCGAGAACGAGCGCTTTCGCAGGCACATGAAGTCGCATGACCACTCCGACCGGGTTCTGCGGCGGATCGCCGAGGACGTCGAGGAGCAGATCGATTGCACGCAGTGCGCGAACTGCTGCAAGGTGGCCACGGCCAAGGTCTCGGACCGCGACGTGGAGCGGCTCGCGCGCTACCTGCGGATCAAGCCCGCGCAGTTCGTGAAGCAATACACCATGGAAAGCGGCGAAGAGGGAGTCATTCTGCGCCGCACGGAAGAGCACGGCTGCGTGTTTCTGGAGGGAACTACCTGCACGGTGTATGACGCGCGTCCGGAAACCTGCCAGCGCTTTCCGCATGTGGTCCGCGGAACCGGCTCCATCGCCAGCCGTATGTGGCAGTTCACGGACCGCGCGTGTTACTGCCCCATCGTTTATAACTCGTTGGAAGAGTTCAAGAAGGTATTGGGATTTACGAAGTAGCGTAAGGCTCCGACTGCACGGCCGACCTACAATCGTCGCAATCCTTGGGAAGAAACGTCGCCGGGCGAAGAAGGCCGATTGACAATCGGCCGCAGGTTGCCAACCTGCCCCACTGATATCCTATTCAACATGACCCTGCTGTCGCGCCGGCATTTTTGCCTTTCCACTTCGGCCTTACTGACGCTTCCGGCCCGTGCCGCCTCGGACAATCCCTGCATCCTTCTGTCTTCCGCCCAGGCAGGCCGCGTTGAGGAGGCCCTCGGCCGCGACGCCGCGCTTCGGCCTACAGCGGACCTGATCCGGCAGAATGCCGACGCGGCCCTGAAAGCCGGGCCCTGGAGCGTCACCTACCATCGGCCGGATTTCATCAAGTCCGGACCCAACGACTACTACAGCGAGGGTCCGTATTGGTGGCCGGATCCCAAGAATCCCAAGGGCCCGTATATCCGCAAGGATGGTGAACGCAACCCCGACCGGTACTTGAATAACCGGAACGACCTGGGCAATATGTGTACGGCCATCATCGCACTCGGTATGGGCAGCCTGTTGGGCGACCGGCGCTATGCCGAGCACGCAGCCGAGATTCTCTCGGTCTGGTTCGTGGATCCCAAGACCCGCATGAGCCCCAACCTGGAATTTGGACAGGCCGTGCGCGGCATTAACACGGGGCGCGGCACCGGCATCATCGACACGGTCTCCATGATCGACGCGGCACAAGGCGTAATGCTGCTGGAACAGGCCGGGATGCTGGGAGCCAAACTCGCCGAAGGCGTGCGGCGCTGGTTCGCCGACTATATGAAGTGGATGAACACCAGCCAGAAGGGACTGGACGAGAAGAAGTCGGGCAACAATCACGCCACGTGGTGGACCGCCCAGGTGGCCACCTATGCCACCCTGGTGGGCGACCAGGCTATGAAAAGCATGGCATGGGAACACTACCGCAGCTACCTGCTGCCCACCGAGGTGGAGCCCGATGGAAGCTGTCCGCGCGAAGAGGCGCGCACCCAATCGCTCTCCTATTCGGCCATGAACCTGGATGCGTTTTCGGTGGTTTGCCGCATCGCCGATGTCAATGGTGTCGGCCTGTGGGGCTATCGAACGCCCAAGGGGATCGGGATCGAGAAGTCGTTTCACTACCTGGTGCCGTATGTGGCGCACCCGGATATATGGGTGAAGCCGCAGATCACGAAGTACAACGCGGATGAGACGATTTTCCCCGGGTTAGCTGGCGCCGGAATGAAGTCGGAGGAAATGCTGGCGGCCTGGCGGACGCTTCCCCACGCGAAATCCGCGTGGGTGCAGTTGGTGGACCTGGCAGTGCGGGTGGGGTGATGCGGCCAGCTAACTAAGATGGCTGGGCAGGCGGCGACCGCCTGCCCCACGCAAGTTACTCGCCTATTTCGATATAGGGATCGTGGCCTGGACATTGATCGACAGCAGGTCGTTCACAGAGTCGAACGAATCGACTTCCACGGTAACGCTAGTTCCGGCGGTCACTCCCGAGGGAATCGTCACGTTCAACTGGTAGAGACCAGCCAGTCCTGGCGCCAGTCCCGAGTACAGGACGTTCGCCTGCATGCCATCGATATAGACGTCGGGAAGCACCGTGATGCTAAGAGGATTCGAAGGCGCTCCAGCCCCGGCCGTCACCGCGGGAGTCACTGCGCCAAGGCCAGTCAGGTAAATGGAAACAGTCTCGCCCACCTTCGCCGGATTCGCGGTGGTCACGACCGAATTGTCAGTGGAGTGGCGGATCGCACCGTCCCCGAGCCCATTCTGAGTTTGTGTGAAGAGACCAGGTGAACTGGGACCGCTGTACACGACCGCGGCATTGGAAGCTGTTCCGTTGTTGGTCACCTGGAAGCTCAGGGGTGTGCCGTCGCCCGGAGTCGAATAAGGCACCACGATAGAAATCAAGCCGGAACTCACGAGATATATCGGCGCTAGTGCGGACTGTAAGTTCCCATTCGCGTCGAACCACGATATATTCACCTGGACGCCTCCCAGCGTTGTGGGAAATGGCAGAGCTGAAGCCGTGACAGTCTGCGCGGCAAGCCCACTTCCGAACATCGAAAGGAACTCGCCCGGAGACACGCCCGCGGTGAAAGGCGAAAAGCTCGCCGAGTTAACGAGTGTTTGCGGATTGAGGAACACGCCGGTACCGGTCAGCGCAGGCGTTCTGGCATACACGACTATCTGGTAGTTGGTGCCGTTGCCGGCGCCGATCACGAAGTTCCCTCCGGCGCCAACCGCATACTGAGAATCGCTATATGTGACCGAGCCATCCGCGCCCACGGTGAAATCGACGGCATATGTCGAGTCATAGGCGTAGCAGCAATCCGGTTGGATCCGTTGGTGCCCGATCTCGGTGGCACTGGAACCCTGCTCATTGGCGGTACCGTTTCCGGCATAGATCGCGGAGGTGCCGGCATTGGTAAAGTTCTCCAGAAACCCGACGAAGTAGAGCCCGTTGGCGGCGCCGGCGGAGCTGCCCGTGAGGGCCTTCACCCCTACGATCATGTCGAAGCTGGAGGCGCCGCCCGCCACAAAGAAGCTTCCGTCGGGCGCAACATAGAGCACTTTGCTCCCGGAGACCAAGGTATTAGCCGCCGTTACGCCGCTGGGGGCCGGGAAGGTGAGCGTGCCGGTACCATTGGCGGTGACCGTATAGGTCACGCTGGAACTGGTCTGGGTCTGCGGCGCGCTGTTGAGATTCAGCGCCGTCCCTTTGATGGTCACGTTCCCGAAACTCCCGCCGTTCGCCGTGGCCGAAAAGAACGCATCCCGCGTCGAATTGAAGTTGCCGCCAAGAACATCCATGCTTGCCAGGAAATAATTTCCGCTCAGGGTGGCATTCGAGGCGCCGGTCGCCTGCGGAATGGCAACCAGCAGATCGCAGTAGAACGAGTCCGTGGCGCTCAAGACAAGAGCGCCGCTGCCCACACCGCCATACAGAAAAGTCTGGCCGGTAGCGTCAAAGGGGTTATTCATGTACAACAGGCCATTGGTGAACACACCGTAAATGTTGTTAGCAGCGGGACCGGGAGTGGCTCCGGAAGTGCCTTGGCCGGTGACGGTGAACGTGCCGTTTCCGTTGGCGTCCGTCGTACCGCTGAACGTCACCGTGCCCGAGTAGCTCAACGCGACATCGCTAGGGTCGGTGAATACCCCGAGATAGCGGAGATTGTAAGAGCCTTTGATGGTGGCGTTGGTTGGAAGCTGGGCTGCCGCGGGTTGAGCCAGCCAAATCGCGCTGGCGAGGAGAACAGGAACAGCGTAGAGCCTTCTTCGTAGCATATACAGGCATGATAGCAACGGCGGTTGGGGGTTAGGGGTTGGGGACTGGTAAGCGCGTCGCCTCGCCCACGGGTTGGTGAAGGGTCACACACTTTGCCAGCCTAACCCCCAGCCCCAGCGCTCGCCCCAACAAGCCGACCAGGGGGTCGGCTGCGGACCAGGGGGTCCGCCCCACCAAGCAGCTAAAGCTTCCCCTGCTTTACGGCAGGCGGGATTCGCCCATCAGGTACGTGTCGATTCCGCGGGCGGCCTTGCGGCCCTCGGCAATCGCCCATACCACCAGCGACTGGCCGCGCCGCATGTCGCCGGCCGCGAAGACTCCAGGGACGGACGACATGTGGTTTTCGTTGGTCTCCACGTTGCCACGCTTGTCGAGCTTCACTCCAAGCTGGTCGATCAGACCGTTCCTCACCGGGCCGAGAAAACCCATGGCCAGCAGAACGAGGTCGGCCTCGATGGTGAATTCGGTTCCCGGCATCGGTTCAAATCTAGGGTCCGGACCTGCGCGGACGGCGTGGAGCTGGCGAACGTTGCCATGATCGTCGCCGGTAAACCGTACGGTGGAGACGCTCCAATCGCGGATGCCGCCCTCTTCATGCGAGCTTTCGACGCGCAACTGCATAGGCCACAGCGGCCACGGAGTGGCGGACGAGCGCGTGTCGGGCGGCTTGGGCAACAGTTCGAACTGGGTCACGGAATGGGCCTTCTGGCGATGGCTGGTGCCCAGGCA
>PMTT01000866.1 GCA_003167275.1 Bryobacterales bacterium
TCCACCGCCACCTGGCGGACGGTGGGAAGTTGGTCGCCCCCGGCCAGCGCCGACGCCGCAATGCCTCCCATGACCTGATCGATGATCTGACGGTAGACTGGAACGCCGCTGTGGAGATCCAGCCGGAACTCAAAGGGCTTTTTCCGGGATTGGGCCGTCGTCTTCATCTAAACATATAGTGTACTAGTTGAGCGATACAAGTCAAGTAGATTTTGGAGTGCGTGGCACAGGCATTCTTGCCTGTGTTGGTTTTCTTGCCTTTTGGAAAGCAACACAGGCAGGAATGCCTGTGCCTGCCGGCGAAAACCGGCCTAGGGGCGTGAGCGCCTCTTAGGCCCCCGCCAAATATGCGGTCAACTCGTCCGCACTCCCCGCCCGCTCCTCCGCCAATTCCAGCACCCTCGGATTCCCTCGCGCCAAGTCCAATGCCCGGAGCACCAACGGCACCTGCGCCGACTCCTGCAGCATCCTCCCCAATTTGGGCAATTGCCCCACCAACAACAAGCACTCGTCATCCGTCAACGGGAGCACCGGCAACACCATTACCCGGGCATGCTGCGGTTCCGGACGAACCCGCGACGTCATCGCCAGCCGACTCTCCCCGTGGTGATCCAACAGCGCCGCGATCAGCCTTTCCCACCGCGCATCCCGCCACGTGCGATTCTCCCGCAGCAGCGATTCCAGCCCGTCCAACACGATCAGCACGCTCCGCTGTTCCAGAAACCGAGTCAGCCGTGGCAGCCCGTCCGTGAACCCAGCGTCATCGCCTTCGATCATCGCGCCCAGCGACATCTCGGGCGCCTGCATATCCCACTGACGCCCCAAGCCCACGAGCCCCCCGGAGATGTCCGACCCTTCCGGCGCCCGAAACCACACAAAGCTCTGGAACCGATCGATCTCCTGATACTGATAAGCCAGTTCCAGCGCACAAGCCGTCTTCCCCCCGCCCGCCTTTCCGTGAAACAGTACCCCCGTCTGTCCGCTCCCCCGCGCCATCGCCGCCCGCGCCTGCCCCAACACCCCCACCCGGCCGACGAACCTCTCCGGTTCATCTGGAAAATAAGCCAGCCCCAGCCGCACCGGAGCCTTCCCCGCGGGAGCCGACATCGCCAGCTCCGCCGCATACCGTCCAAACAGCGCCGGAGTCGCCACCGCGGCCGCCGCCACGCCCTTCCCTTGAATCAGCTTCGGAAGCGTCACCTGCAGCGCCCGCGCCAGCGATTGCTTCTTCTCCAGAACCCCTTCCAACAACCCCCGACACAACTCTGCCGCGAAATGGTCGCCCACCGGATACCGCATCACCAGCACCGCGCAATCGAGCTCGTGAACCAGCGCTCGGGCCAGAGCCGGGAGCTCGCGGGCACTGCCATCGCCCTTCGCCCCGCGAGCCGGCTCCAACCCAGCCCACCGCCGCGTCTCGTCCACCGTCGCCGCGGCTGACCAGCACGCCGACAGTGTCACCCACTTCAACCGCCCCCGCGCCAGCCGCAGCAGCTTCGCCAGTTCCTGGGACGGCACCCGGTCGGGCGTTCCATCGGCACTCTCCAACACCAGCCGCGAGGCCAGTCCGTGACCCGAAAAGTGCACGATGTCCCATCCCTCGCCGTCTTCCAGCAACTCCCGCAAAGCGTCCTGTGTGACCCCATATTGCAGCACGCGCAGATCGATGGCGCGATTCTGCTGACCGATAGCCCGGATGGCGCGGCTCAACTCATACCGCTCCTGCCGCAGATTCAGGGCAGGGAAGTCCACAGGCAAGCTGAACACCGCGAGGATCCGCAGCCGCTCCCCCACCGGCACATGCTTTACCGGCGCCGCATCCCCCAGCACCTCAAAGATGAGCGACACGTCCTGAACTGCCAGCGGCTGCCCCTGCACGTACCCCAATTCCCAAGGACGATAGAGCAGTCCCGCCGCCTCCGCCGGCGCCGCCGGAATCTGCACGCGCATGATCGCGGGCGTGCCAGCGTCCAGGATCTTGTCGCCGATCGCGCCGTAGAAATGCCGCCCCATCCACTCGCCCACCTGACGCACCAGCCGACCTTCGTCCTCGCGACGGCGCTCCGGTGCGGCGTGTTTTTCCAGGTGGGCAGGAAGGTCGAGAAAGCCCGCATACTCGAAATCCGCCGGATTCAGCCGGACTTCCTGGTCGGCAAGGAAGTGGCCCCGTTCGTCGGTGAGTCGCCAATACCAGTGATTGGCGTCTCGATAGTCAGTGACCGCAAGGTTGAGTATGGTGGCCATAGGCACGTAGACTCCTTCTTAATTACTCTCCGGATCCTTCTGGTTCGGCCTTGCCCTCGGCGAGCGCGGCGCGAACTCGCGCAATGATCTCGTCGGTTTGCGGGTGACCGGCTAACTGCTCTTGTACCACGCGGGGCAGGATTTCATCCTGCGGCCGATTTTCAATCGGCCCATCCCGACCCGGCCTCTCTTCCTCAGGTTTTGGAGTGCGGGCCATTTCGAGAACCGTCCGCAAAGCTTCGTCGCCCGACGACGCGCGTTGAGGGAGGCGGGAGAAGAGTTCGCGAAAGCGGACGCCGTCGGTCTGTTCCACCAACTGGCAGAGTTCGTCGAAGCTGCCGGGCGGGCCGCTGGGGCTTACCCAGGCGAGGTGTCTCCTAAGCGCTTCGACGCGGTCGGGTAGCCTGCCATCGTTCGCCTGGTAGGCAACCAAAACACTTGACAGGCGATGAGCCAGCGCCACACGAGCGTCAGCGTTAGTTCTTATCAGATAATTCGCTAGATTGAAATGGCTGATCGCGCATGGATCGGGCCGAAGGCCCGAGTACCTGAACCGAAGCGCCGCGCCTTCGTGCCGGACGGCTTCTTGGTGGTGCTGAAGGCTGCCCTCGAGGCTGGCGAGGGCGGAATGAATCTCACCAAGGTCGTCATTGTCTCCGTCCGGCTCATAAACGGCCAGGCACTGCTGGAGCAGGCTGCGCGCATCGCTGTAGCGCTGTAGCCGGAGCAGGGGACCATAACCGCTGTATCGCGTCCGCGCCACTTCGAGCGCCGTCGCCATCCGGCTGATCTTAGACTGGATGATATCCCCATTCAGGGAGAGAGCCTCCAGCCACTGCTGCAACTCTAAAGCTGCAGCTTGACCTGCATCCAGGAGAAGCTCCTTTACATTCCAAGGCTCGACAGGCTCACCCGGGACGTGGGATTCCGGCCAGCCTTTGATCTCGTCCCGCCATTTTTGCACCGCAACCAAAACCTCGTCATTTCGCCCAACCGCACTGAGGACCTGCAGCCCCCGAACTTCGGCAAACAACTGCGTCCACCGGCCCAGTTCGGCCTTCCGGATCTGGTCTTTCAAGCGCTCCACCGTCGTGAGCGCTTCATTGAGATGCCCGGTGCTCCATAGCAAGTTAATCAGGTCCCCTGCCGCACGGGTTGCCAGACCGTACTCGCCGCGATCCATACCCTGCTGTTCCACCCTTTTGAGAATCGCTATCGCCTCGCCCAGGCGTCCTGCTCCCCCCAACGCTCGGGCGAGGACCGCGGCGCTCGCTAGCCCTTCCTCGGTGCCTTCGGTCGCCTCCGCAATCTGCTCCAGCAGCGGCACGGTCTCCGCCAGCGTGGCCGGCGAACTGTCCCGGAAGATCACCTGCTCCAACAACCGCTGCGCCTCATCCCAGCCCTGCTGCCGCATGAGATAGGGAACGGCGCTACGGCCGGCCCGCAGTGTCAGTGCACCCAGGCCTTCAGCTTCCCTCTCTCGCGCCTTCAAAAACAGCGATTTCCAAAACGAGGCCAGCTTCACGTCTACGGATTTCTGTAGCTCCGCCCCCGCCTGTTCGCGCCCCGCCTCCGCAATGCCGGGATGAATGCGGTACGACGAGTCCATGAGGCCGGCTCCCACCAAGTCTCTCGTTGTCGAAGCTACGTCGCCCCAGACTGCCTCGACAACTCTCTTCTCCCGATCCCCCTCCTCCATACAACAGAGACGATGGTACAGAACTCGCGCCGGCTCCGCGAGCACGCCGGAAACCGACCTCGTCCAGGCGTAGAGGGCCTTCAAGAACGCTCCGGCATCGAGCTTAGACTCACCCGTCAAGTAAAACGCCTTCAATTGCGCCGCCCCACCGGTAAAGGCCTTCTGCGCCCGCTCCAGGTGCGTGGATAGCGCTTGCGGACTGCTCGCCTGGGCCTCCGCCAGCTTCAGCAGTTCCGGATGCCCCTGCACCAGTTTCAGAGTCCGGATCACCCGCGGTCGTTGCGCCGGATCCCGTAGCAATCCACCGAGGTTGGGCAACTGCCGCGCCAATAAGGCGGTCTCGCCGAGCGTGAGCGAATCGACCGGCAGCGCCACCATCCGCGGATGAAGCGGTTCCGGCCGGACGCGCGAGGTTAGCACCAGCCGGCTCTGCCCCTTGTGATCGAGCAGCGCCGCGATCAGCTTTTCCCAACGCGAATCCCGCCAGTTGCCGTTGTCCCGCAATAGCGATTCCAGGTTGTCCAACACAATCAGGACGCTGCGCTGTTCCAGAAAGGTTGTCAGCCGCGGAAGCTCGGCGGTAAAGGCGGCGTCATCGGCGTTATTGATCGTCACCAGCGACACCTCGGGTTGCTTCATCTGAATGTCCCATTGGCTGGCAAAGCCGGCCAAGGCCCCGGCGATATCATGCCCTTCCGGCGGTGCTTTGTACCAGACAAAGTGCTGGAACCGATCGATGTCCTGGTACTGATACGCAAGCTCCAGGGCACAAGCCGTTTTCCCGCCGCCGGACATTCCATGAAACAGTACTCCCGTGTTGCTGCTTCCGCGCGCCATCACGCCGCGCGCCTGCGTCAGCAGCCCGACCCTTCCGACGAACCGTTCGGGCTCGTCCCGGAAGTGAGAAAGCCCGAGCCGCAGTGGAGATTCGCCCTCGGGAGCAGTCACCGTAAGCTCCGCCGCATGGCGTCCGAATAGCGTGGGGGTAGCTACCGATACCGCCGACACGTCGTTCGCTTGAGTCAGCTTCGGAAGCGTGACCTGCAAAGCCCGCGCCAGGGATTGCCTCTTCTCCAGAACTCCCTCAAATAGGGAACGTCCCAGGTCGATGGCAAACTGGTCCCCCACCGGATAGCGCATGGCAAGCACTGCGCAATCCAGAGATTGAGTAAGAGCGCGTGCTACTGTCTGAAGCTCTTTTGCCCCGGTACCGGGCCCGATCGCGCGTTTCGGGTCCACCCCCAACCAGCGCAAGGTCTCCTCCACGTCCGCTGCCGCCGAAAGGCATGCCGAAAGCGTCACCCACTTCAAACGTCCGCGGGCGGGCCGCAACAACTCGGCCAACTCATGGGAAGGCACCTTGTCGAGCGTGCCATCGGCCTTCTCTAACACCAGATGTGCGGCAAGCCCGTGACCCGAAAAGTGGACGATGTCCCATCCCTCGCCCTCTTCCAGAACGTCCCGCAGAGCTTTGCGCGTCACGCCGTATTGCAGCACGCGCAGGTCGATGGCGCGGTTCTGCTGGCCGATAGCGCGGATGGTGCGGCTCAACTCATAGCGCTCCTGGCGCAGATTCAGCGCGCTGGCGTCCACAGGCAAGCTGAACACGGCGAGGATCCGGAGCCGATCGCCCACCGGTACGCGCTTCACCTTGTCCGGTTCCCCCGCCTCAAAGATGAGCGACACGTCCTGCACGGCCAGTGGCTTGCCCCGCACGTACCCCAGTTCCCAAGGCCGATAGAGGAGCCCGGCCGCCTCCGGCGGGCTCGTCGGAATCTGCACCCGCACGATGGCAGGCGTGCCCGCGTCCAGAATCTTCTCGCCGATCGCTCCATAGAAATGCCGCCCCATCCACTCGCCCACCTGCCGCACCAGCCGGCTCTCGTCCTCGCGCCGCCGGTCCTGCGCGGCGTTCATGGCGAGGTGGGCAGGAAGATCGAGAAACCCCGCGTACTCGAAGTCAGTTGGATCGAGCTTGACCTCCTGGTCCGCGAGGAAGTGGCCGTCGCCGTCGGTGAGCCGCCACCGCCACCGATTCGCGTCGACATAGTCAGTAACAGCGAGTTTAAGAACGTTGGCGTTGTGCACTGAGGCTCCCAGCAGAAGACCGCTGTAGTATTGTGACTCAGAACCACCCCACAAGCAACCCTCGCCCGCCGTTCTATCTCCGTGGCGCGGGCACTCGTGCCTGCCGCGTCGACAGTCGTGTCGACGTTTTTCGCTTTAGCGACCAGTTTCGCTGCCCTGAACCCTTACATCCTTACTCAAACATCCGATCCCCGCAAAACGCCAGTCACAAGCAAAGCAAAATTCCCATCCCCTTTCGCCTCAATTACTTGCCCTCTCTTCGCAACCGACTTCCTCGTGACGCCCTGTTACCCTCGTATTCGGAACCTGATGTCTACCAAACAAACCACCGCCGCCAATCGTCGCAACGCAAAAGAA
Source organism: Bryobacterales bacterium (assembly GCA_003167275.1). GTDB lineage: Bacteria > Acidobacteriota > Terriglobia > Bryobacterales > Bryobacteraceae > JAIQFL01. The sequence goes on from PMTT01000866.1 coordinate 6,389, forward strand.
TGCGCCCTCGCGCCAACCCACCATCCGCCCGAAATTGGCTTCGTTTCGCAAAATCCGCCAACCGGCCCCTCCCCCCGCCCAGATCCTCGCCCAGCCCGATCCGAAGCCAGGCGGACACCAGGGCCGCCGCCGTTCTCGTCGATNNAATTGGGTTCGTTTCGTCAAACCCGCCAGCCGAGCCTACCCGCGATCCAGCTCGTCGCCGAGCGCGATCCGAAGCCCGGTCCCACAACCGTGCCCCCGCGCCACCCCTCCACCCAGAATTGGGTTAGTTTCGTCAAAACCGCCAGCCGCCCCCAC
>PMTT01000304.1:0-21684 GCA_003167275.1 Bryobacterales bacterium
CTCAGGAGTTCAGAGTCTAGTCTTAGTCTACTCTCGACCCGGCAGGCACGAGTACCCGCGCCACGTCTATCCTACTGACGCCCAGCCGCCGGCCTGATGGTCAACGATTGCTTGGCCAGATCGTTCGTCGGAAAGCGTTTCCGCAAGTCCTTGAACGTGTCGGTGGCTTCGCCCGTCCGGCCCAACAGGATTAGCGCCTTGCCCTTATAGAAGAGCGCGTCCGGGACCTTCTTGGCATCCGGGTAGTTGTTCACCAGGGTGTCGAAATCCTTCACCGCGCTTTCCAGGTCGTTCAGGGACTGGTGGATCGACCCGATATAGTACTGCGCATCGGGCGCCAGCGGCGTGTCCCCATAGAACTTCAGGTAGCTCGTAAATCCCTGCAACGCCAGGTCGAGCTTCCCGGTCCGGAAATCCCCGTTGGCGCTGTCGAACAGGGCGGCGGCGGGCATCGGCGGCTGTTCCGCGGTCGCCGGTGGTGGTAGCGGCGGAGCCAGCAACCTCACCACGGTGTTCAAATCACCGATCTGCGTCTGCAATTTCGCCATCAGGCTGGCCAGGTCGGTAACCGCCTGTTGCATCGTGCTGAGTCCGTTGGTTACCTGGTCCATGCGCGCGCCCATGGCGACCATCGGGGGCACCAGCTTGTTCTGCTGCTCCCGCAGCATCTGCTCCAGACTGCGCTGCACCGCAGCCACCCCGGCATTGGCCTGGCTGGCGGCCTCGGAGGAACTCTGCACCTGGACCTGTAGGGCCGAGAACTTCTCGGTCACCAGAGCTTGAAGAGTCTTCACGAGATCCTGCAACTGGGCCACGTCCCGCTGTAGTTCCTGCATGCTCCGGTCCACCGCCGCCGCGCCCGAAAGCGGAGCAGCCGCAACCAAAATCAACACCGAAAGGCGTCGCAACATTTTGCACTCTCCTCGCCGCGCGGGAGTTCACCCGGCCCCGCGCGCGTCTCTGTACAGTATCCTATGCTTCGGGATGCTTGGCTAGGTGGCCCGTCTTGGTGGGGCGGCCAGTCCTGGGCCGCAGCCGCCTTTAGGCGGCCGTTGCCCATCGCCTCAATCCTCCCGTTATTTGCTGGACACTAATTACTGACTGAAATCCACATTGATGGACATTGTGCTGCATGTGCTGCATATAGCCACCCGCTTGCCATCCAGTACCGTGGGTTTGTAGTGCTGGCGCTTGACGAAAGCAATCAAACTCTGGTTGACGGAATCCAAGGTGGAGAGATGCAGGAACCTCAGGTGAGTAACGTTGCCGTCAGGGCCGATGACGAATACCGCTGCCGGTGTGAAACGGTCGTTTCGCGCTCCGCGAGGTGCGTCGGCCAGAATCTGCCGATACGACCGCGGCCACGGATACGCCTCCAACCCTGCGCATTCGCCGGAAAATGCCGGGTCGCTCTCCTTCGGCGTCTCGATCACTGGCGGGGGACTGACGACTGCGACCTTCTCCGCCTTGGGCGGATGTGCCTCCTGCTTGCAGCCCGCAAGAACCGCCAAACACGCAATCGCCGCGGCAGTAGTTCTCACGCTCACTCAGACCATCATGCGCCTGCACAGGTGCGATCGCAATGCTCGCCCGCCTGTAACCTCCTCGCCCGTTCCGGTCCCCACCTCGAGGACCTGTCCTGCCAGGTTCGTCTTGCCTATTGCCCGAACACCTGCACTTCGGCAAGGCTCAGGTAGTTCGCGCTGGTAAGTTGCACGCGCACATACCGCCCCTCTGCCCCCCCGGCCGCAATCGTAGCGGACGGATTGGGCGCCGACGTCTGATGACTGCCGAACGTCCCGGCCCGATTCTGGAGCGTGACAGGCGTGTCCGTAGCGAGAAACGGAGTGTCCGAAACAAACACCCAATAATCGCCCAGCCGCGAGCCGCAACAGTCAGTCCGATTCCAGACAACGATGGAACTGACCGACGCCGAAGCCCCCAAGTCCACTTGCCACCAGGGATTCGCATCGAGGTTCGTCGCCGTAACCGAGCCGTCGTAGAAATTCCCATCCGTGTTGCCATCCACGGCCACACTCGCGGGCGGAGTTCCCGGAAGCGTACTGCTCTCGGTGGCCGCCTTCCCCTGCGCCAGATTCGAGATCGCCGGGGCGCCCGTACCAAACACCTGGACCTCGGCGAGACTCAGATAACCTGCGTTCGTGAGTTGCACACGCACATACCCGCCCTGGGCAGAGGCCGTTATGGTGGTGGATGGATTGGGAGCGACGGTCTGGTGGCTGGCGAACGTCCCGGTCCGATTCTGCAGCGTGGCGGGTGTGTCCGTGGCGAGAAACGGCGTGTCCGACACAAAGACCCAGTAGTCATTCAAGCGGGAACTGCAACAGTCCGTGCGGTTCCAGATCACGATGCTACTGACGCTCGCCGATGCGCCGAGGTCGACCTGCCACCAGGGACTCGGATCGAGGTTCGTCGCGGTCACCGAGCCGTCGTAGAAGCTACCATCCGTGTTGCCATCCACGGCCGCACTTGCGCCGGCGGTGGCAGATCCCGGAAGCGTGCTGCTCTGCGATGCCGGCTTACCCTGTGACAGATTCGAGACAGGCGGCCCTACGGTGCCAAACACTTGCACCTCGGCAAGGCTCAGATAGTTCGCCCCAGTGAGTTGGATACGCACATAGCGGCCCTGTGCGCCGGCCGCGATGATGGTGGACGGATTAGGAGCCGTGGTCTGATGGCTGCCGAACGTCCCCGCCCGGTTCTGTAGCGTCAGAGGCGTGTCGGCGGCGAGGAACGGTGTGTCCGAAATGAAGACCCAATAATCGCCCAGCCGCGAGCTGCAACAATCGGTGCGGTTCCACACCACCACCGAACCAACAGTCGCCGAAGAGCCTAAATCCACCTGCCACCAGGCGTTAGTGTCCAGGTTCGTGGCGGTCACGGATTCGTATAAGAAGTCACCGTCCGTATTGCCATCGACCGCCGCACTCGGCGCCGGGGCAGGATATCCCGGCAGAGTGCTGCTCTGGGTGGCGGTCTTTCCCAGCGCCAGGTTGGAATTGGCTCCTGAGACGTTGGTGAGTGAGAAGGACGCGGAAATCGACCCCACGAAGGCGGTTACCATGTAGCTGCCGGCGAAGCCGTTGGCGGTGCCCGTTACGCTGGCAACGCCGGAGGCATTGGTCACCGCCGTCGGGCTCGACAGGATCGCACTGGAGCCCAAAGTGGGCACGGCGAAGCTGACGTAGATGCCGCTGAGGGGATTGCCGGCTGAGTCTCTCACCGTCGCTTGGAGCGCACTCGGGAAGGCCCCGTTCAACGGGGCGGATTGCGGCGTACCGCCAGTGGCCGCAAGGAACGCAGGCGCTATGTTCGTCAACGAGAATAACGCAGTCATCCCCTGGTAGGAGGCCGTGACGGTGTAACTGCCGCCCGAGTAGTTCGCCATGGCGGTCACGCTGGCTATGCCGAGCGAATTAGTGACTGCGGTCGGCGAAGACAGTATCGCGGTGATGCCGCCCGCGGGCGGCGTGAAAAAGACGGTGGCTCCGGTCACGGGAACACCGTTGTTCAGCACCTGGACCTGGAGGGGCAAAGGGAACGCGCTTCCGATGGTAGCCGATTGCAGGGCGCCTCCGGTGGCCACCACGCTGAACGAGGCGCCGGCGGCGCCCAATACGATGGTAACGGCTCCGGTCGCCGGATTAACGGTGAGTATGTCCGCTCTGCCGTCGCCGTTGAAGTCCGCCACGGCCAGGGGGACGCCGCCTGTGACAACGATCCCCTGGCGAAAGGTTCCATCGCCGTTGCCGTAGAGGACACCTGCCAGGTTCCCGGAAGCATCGGTGACGACGATATCGATAATTCCGTCGCCATTGAAATCCCCCGGGAGAACCCCTAGACCTAGACCGGCGTAGAAGATCAGCGTCTGAAGTGTGCCGTCGCCCTTGCCCAGCAGGATGAAGTTGTCAAATGCGAGGTCGGTCTTGCCGTCGCCGTTGAAATCCGCAGCAAACAACGGGGGTGCCAGAGATACGTTGATTGAAGTGAACCCGCCGCCGCTCAGATAGACTCCTGAAGCGGCCGCGACGTCGGGCTTACCGTCCCCATTGAAGTCCGCCACGAGGAAAGGAACCCCGGGCACTGCGTAATAAGCAGGAGCGGCGAACGTTCCATCGCCGTTGCCCGACACGACATTTACTTCGCTGCCCCTGGCAACACCGCAGTAACCTACTTCGTCCCCGCATAAATACAAAGCAGAAATGGTGTAAGTGACGAGCACATCGGCCTTGCCGTCGCCATTGAAATCTCCCACCGTAACTGAACCGACAGTGCCGGCCGGGGCTGGAAACATCCCGGCCAAAACGGGATTGAGAGAGCCGGCCGGGTAATTGACCGCCGGCCGGAAGGTCCCATCGCCGTTGCCCAGCAGAATGCTCAGACTCGCTGCGGGTGCATTGACGGTGCCCACGATGCCGCTCACGGCGAGATCGGCGATGCCATCTCCGTTAAAGTCCCCCACGGCCACGGAAGAGGCACTCGTCAGTCCGGTGCCATAGGTGACTGCCGTACGGTATGTCCCGTCACCTTTCCCCAGCGCCACCGTGACACCGGCTATCGTGACATCCGTCGTGCTGACCGACCCGTCACCGAAATTCCCATCCGTATTGCCATCCACCGCTGCCGCGGCGCCCGCTTGGGTCAAACCCTGATACGTGCTGCTTTGGGTCGCCGGTTTGCCCAATGCCAGATTCGTGCCTGACTGGACACCGAATACCTGCACCTCGGCGAGGCTCAGATAGTTCGTCTGGGTGAGCTGCACACGGACATACGGGCCTTGCGCACCGCCGGCCGCGATGGTCGCGGAGGGACTGGGCGCCACGGTCTGATGGCTGGCGAACGTCCCGGGACGGTTTTGGAGCGTCGCGGGCGTATCGGTGGCAAGGAAGGGAGTATTGGAAATGAATACCCAGTAGTCGCTCAGGCGGGAGCCGCAACAGTCCGTGCGATTCCAGATGACCACTGAGCCGATGGCCGCGGAAGCACCCAGATCCACCTGCCACCAGGGATTCATGTCGGGGAGGTTGCCCGCAAAGGCGAAGTCCACCTTGCCGTCGCCGTTAAAGTCCCCCAGCGCCACGGAAGACGGCACAGCGGGCAGGCTGAGAGGCGTTTGAGGAATCAAAGCTCCTCCGGCAACAGCCTTGACCGGCTGGGTGAGCGCGTTCGAGGTGGCGGCGGCGTAATTGGCATCTCCACCGTAATACGCCCTGAGTTGGCGGTTCCCCGCGGGCAGCAGGATCGTGGAAAAGGAGGCGCTGCCCGAAGCGAGCGGCTTGGTCCCCAGCACGGTCACGCCATCATAAAACGTTACGCTTCCGGTGGCGGCGGGATTAAGTGTAGCGGTGAGGGACACCGGCGCGCCGAACGTAGAGGGATTGGGAGAACTCGAAAGGGTTAAGCCTGCCGGCTGCAAGTTGGTTAGCGAGAAGGTAGCCGATAGGCCGCCGGCTCGGGCAGTGACGGTATAGGCTCCGGGGATGCCGTTGGCCGTGGCCATCACACTGGCGGAGCCGGTGGAATCCGTGACCACCGTTGCGGCCGACAGCACCGCCGAAGCCCCACTCGTCGGGGCGGTAAATGTTACGGTAACGCCGAGCGACGCAAAGCCGAAGGAGTCCGTGAGCTTCACTTGGAGCGGCTGTGCAAAGGCCGTGCCCACCAGGGTCCCTTGCGGCAGAGCGGGCGTAGGCGTAATGACCGAAGGAGGCCCAGGTATGTTGGTGAGAGAGAATAACGCGGACACCCCTAGCGCCGTGGCTGTGACGGTATAGTGGCCAGTCTGGGCATCGGCTGTGGCCATCACGCTGGCGACGCCGTTGACATCTGTCGTTGCGGTCGTGCTGGATAGTGCCGCAGCCGGGAAGCAACACTCCGCAAAGGTCACGGTCACACCGCCGAGGGGAGTGCCGCCGTCCTGAACCACGACTTGCAGCGGAATGGCGAACGGCGTTCCAACCGCGGTGGATTGAGGTGTCCCGGCTGTCGGAGTGACGGTCACGGTGGTACCGAGGAGAATGGTGAGGTTGCCATTGATATCGATAATGGCGAAATCGGTTCTGCCGTCTCCGTTGAATTCACCCGCCGCTGTATAGTAGCCGGAGGGTGCAAACGCATAGTTCACCTGTGGTTGGAAAGTCCCGTCGCCCTTCCCCAATAGCACATCGAAGGAATTGTTGCCATTGCTGAAAAAACAGATGAGATCGTCAATCCCATCGCCGTTGAAGTCGCGTAGCGCCCCCAACGGCGCGCTGGTCGAGTAGCTCACAGACGGCTGAAAGGTGCCATCGCCGTTGCCCAACAGGATATCGGTGCCCCCTACGAAGTTACTGGTAGCCAGGTCCATCTTGCCATCGCCATTGAAGTCGTCCACGAATAGCAAATGGACCTGATTGGGGTTGGCAAGGATGACCGGGTTGACAGGCGGTTGAAAAGTCCCGTCGCCGTTGCCAAGCAGAATGATCACGCGATTGGTAACGCTGACGGCGGCGAGATCCGCCTTGCCATCGCCGTTGAAGTCTGCCACCACCAAAGAAACAGCAGTGAGAGACGAGGGCGGAGGAGAGATGCTGTAATTGACCGCCGTTTGGAACGTTCCGTCGCCATTACCGAGCAGGATATCCACCCCTGCTCTACCGTCGGAAACTGCCAGATCGGTCTTGCCGTCACCGTTGAAGTCTCCAACCGTGGCGGGACCTTGGATGCCCGGCGCCGGGTAGTTAACCTGCGGTTGAAAAGATCCATCGCCCTTGCCCAGCAGGATGCCTATCTGGCCGTTGTAAAAGACTGCCAAATCGAGGATGCCATCGCCATTGAAGTCGCCTGCCACCGCCGCCACAGAAGAAGGGAGGCCAGTCAGAGAGATCTGCACGGCGTCTTGCACCGGTTGGAAGTTTCCGGCGCCGTCGCCCAGGCTGATCTCCAGAAGACCGTTACCGAAAAGGACAATATCGGCATGGCCGTCTCCATTGAAGTCCGGCCCCACAAGCAGAAGCGACGCCGAGGGTATTGCAGCCACCGGAGGCTTCGCCGAAACCGCTGCGTCGGGCCGGGCATGGACGCTTTGCGTGACTACATTGGAGACGGCCCCGGAATAATAGGCCCTCAGGTGGCGGGTTCCGGCGGGCAGGGCGATGGTGGAGAGCGACGCCGCGCCGGAAACCAGCGATTTCGTGCCCAGCACGGTCACTCCGTCATAGAACGTGACTTTGCCTGTGGCCGTGGCTGGCGTTACGGTGGCCGTCATCACGACCGGCGCGCCGAATGTCGACGGGTTCGGAGACGTCGTGAGGGTCACTGTGGTCTGCGCGCGGAGCAGGCATGGCAGCGCAGTCAAAAGCAAGAACAGCTTGGGGAATACCGATCTTATAGAGGCAATCATGAGTTACTCGGGCATGAAGATAATGAGACACAGATCTCCTCATTTTATCGCGCCCCCCCAACCGCAACTGTGCTAAAGGGACTGAAGCGTACACTCGCGAGCGGCGTGGACTTCTGGGCCGCATCAGGGACTCACACGCGCGAAGCCTGCGCCATCCGTCCAGGCTCCTCCACTCTCTGCGCGAGCACGGCCGCGATCGCCAGGAAGGCCCCTCCACATACCACCGCCGCGAGTCGGTTGTTCCCCAGGACATGATTCATCACCCAGCCGAAGCCCAGTGAGGCGATGATTTCCGGCGTCACGATGAAGAAGTTGAAGATGCCCATGTAGATCCCCACTTTGTTGGGCGGCAGGGCGCCGGCCAGCATGGCATAGGGCATAGAGAGCGTGCTGGCCCATGCGATCCCGATGCCAATCATGGAGAGCAGCAGCAGGTACTTGTCGTGGATCACCGACACGGAGAGCAGTCCCAGCGCTCCCGCCAGCAGGCAGAGTCCATGCGTGCGGCGGCGGCCCAGCGCGCGGGCCAGCGGCTCCAGAGCGAAGGAGAATCCGAAGCAGACCGCGGAGTACATGGCGAAGCAGTTGCCGCCCCACTGGATGCCCTCTTCATAGAGCGGAGACTGCGGGTTGGGCGCGCCCATCACGTGATAAGCCACGGCCACCGGAAAGTAGAGCCACATGCAGAACAGCCCCAGCCAGGTGGCCATCTGCACCCACGCGAGTTGCCGCATGGTGCGTGGCATCTCGCCAATGCTGGCGAAGATTTCGCGCGCGCCCTTCGCCAGGCCGCCGCCCTTGGCCTCCATCTTTTCCGGCGGATACTCGCGCGTGGTCGCCACGGTCCACAGCACGGCGGCCATGAAGACCGCCGATCCCAGATAGAAGGAAATGCGGACGGTGGCCGGAATGGAGTGGCCCGCGGTGGCGCCGCCGGATACCTGGAACAGGTGCGCCAGCAGCCAGGGCAGCGCTGACGCGATCACCGCCCCCAAGCCGATGAACAGGCTCTGCATGGCGAAGCCCTTGGTGCGTTGCGATTCGGGCAGCAGGTCGGCGACAAACGCGCGAAAGGGTTCCATGCTGATATTGATGGAGGCGTCCAGCATCCACAACAACCCGGCGGCCATCCAAAGCGCGCTGGAATTCGGCATCAGGATGAGGGCCAGCGTGCTGAGAACAGCGCCCAGAAGGAAGTACGGCCGGCGCCGTCCGAGACGCCCCCACGTGTGGTCGCTCAAATGCCCGATGATCGGCTGCACGATCAGCCCGGTAAGCGGCGCCGCCAGCCACAGAATCGGGATCTGGTCGGGTTTAGCTCCCAGGTATTCGTAAATGGCGCTCATGTTGGCCATTTGCAGGCCCCAGCCGAACTGGATCCCGAAGAATCCCAGGTTCATGTTCCAGATCTGCGCGAATCGGAGCGGAGGTTTTTCCATAAGTGTTTGCCCCAGACCCTAGACGGTAGCACTTGGCGCCCCGTGGGGTATGCTTTAGCTTGCCCAGTCGTTCTTCTCTTCTCTTTCTTCTCTTCTCCGCGAGTTTCTCCGCGTCCCCGCGTCTCCGCGTTGAGCTGTCGTCTCTCCCCTCCGTGTCCCATTCCCCACAGGGTGCGCGCAGGCCACAACCTCACCCTCCCAACTCCTTGACCCTCAGTGCCCTTCCAACTGGCACCCAACCTGCAAGCCTTCGGGACGCATGTGGCACAATCTCCGCTCGAACTTTTGGATCGCCGATGGAGTCTATAGGAACATGCGTCGCGCGTTCCTCTGTCTCCTCTGCTCATTCACCGCCCTGGCACAAACCCAGCAACAAACTCCCATCGACACGGCCATCCAAGCCTTTTGGAACGCCCGCGAGCATGGCCGCTTCAACGAAGCCGCCGCTAAACGCGAAGAGGCGCGCGGGCTTCTGGCGCAAATGCCGGTGGAGGCGCCGCAGTTTTCCGGATGGGTCCAGAGCGTCACGCAGCTCTATCAGGGCGGCGGCATGTACGCGCGCGCCCGTGACGTCGCGGAAGCGGCCCTCGCCCGCACCGGCCGGCTCCCCGATGCCCATCCCACCCGCATCCTGCTCCTCAACATGCTGGCGGGCTTCTGGCAGGAGGACCGGAACCTGCTAAAGTCCGCGGCCTACCTGGAAAAGGTGGTGTCAGTCCTGGAGGCAGCCCCTTCCGTAAGTTCCGCGGCGTCCGGCCCCGGGATCCCGACCGCCACACGTTTCGCTTTCATGAGCGGCCCCAACGTCTGGTTTGGCAACAGTCCCTCTCGTGGCGGAACTTATTCCAGACTGGGCAGTGCGTACCAAAGATTGGCCACGCTCTACCAGCAACTCGGCCGCCCCGATGCGCTGGCAGCCGTCCTGGCGAAGATGAAGAACCTGGGCAGTGACAGCGATTTCGCGCTCGCTTCACTCTATGAAAGTCAGGGCAGGCTCGATGACGCCGCCGCAGTCTATCAGAGACAGGTGTCCCAGGCGGCCGGCGATCCCCAACAAGCGGCCGGGTCTTTGCAGAACCTCGCCTATATGTATCAGCGGGAACAGCGCTACAACGACGCGGTCGCGGTACTTCAGCAAGCCATCGCTACCCTGGATACGTCCCCCAGCCCGGACTCGCGCGCGCAATCCATGGGGATGCGACAGAGTCTCGCCGGCATGCTGAGTCAGGCAGGCCAGACCGGGCAGGCCGACCAGCTCTATCGGCAGTTATTGGCCGAGAGTCAGAGCCGCCAGGACCCGAACTACGCGCAGGTTCTCACCAACTATGCGAACTACCTCGACACCACCAAGCGCAGCGACCAGGCCGCGAGCCTCTTGAGTGACTACATGGACAGTCACCCGCAGTTGGAGCCGTGGCAGGAATCCAACCTGCTCTACGCGCGTGCCGCCGCCGCCCGAGCGTCCGGCGATTCGGACGCCGCCGCCGTGTACGAGCGCGCGGCCACCGACAAGCGTCGGGCGACAACGGCGCCGCCGCCCGAACAACCCCGCGTCACTACCCTCTTGGAGAAGGCGCTGGCGGCCGCCAGCGTCAACCCGGAGGAAGCCTTCAACCTGACTCTCGAAGCCCTGGAGGCCGCGCCTCGCGCCACCGACCGAGACCAGGTTGCGTGGCATGTGCCTAACATCGCCGCCAACCTGGCTGCCAGGAAAGCGCCCGCCAAGGCGGAGCAACTCTACCAGCATCTCTTCGGGACCGCGCAGAGCTGGTCGGCGGAAAACCTGCAACCGATCTTGAATGTGGCCCAGTATTATGCACGATTCCTCATGAATCAGAAGGACCGCCAGTCCGACGCCCCCGAGGCCATCGACCGCTACCGCAAGTTACTCATGACCGCGCATGGAGCCGCCACCGGCCATCTCCAGGACCCTCTGGAGATGACCATCGATTTCGAACGCAGCCATGGCTCCCCCAAAGAGGCCCTGCTGGCCGCGCAGGACCTGCTGGCCCTGGAGGAGTCGCTGAGTGGCGCCACCAGCGAGCCATACCTGCATGCCGTCCAGACGCTCGCCAGCCTGTATGAAACCGGTGGTGACAACCAACGCGCCATTCACCTGCTCCGTCAAGCCGTAGTGATCGGCGACTTGGCCCTTCCGTTCAACGATGCGCGCCGCGGCAACACACGCACGCACCTGGCCTTCGCCCTGACGCGCGAGAAGCAGTTCGACGAGGCCGAGCGCCTGGTGAACGAAGCGATCGCCATCGGCAAACAGATGCACCCCTCGCAAGCAGATCAATTCGTTCGCCAGTTGGAAGAGATCCGCAAGATGAGACCCGCCCCGACGGCGAAAGCAGGCCAACCGTAACACGGGCATTCTTGCCTGTGTTCTTTTCCGGGTCCACCTGGGAAACGGACCATTTTGAGCTGTTTTTCGCCCCGAATTCCTCGTAACCGATAGATTCTAAACGACCGCACTCCAACCCCGCGACCGTTTCTGGTCCGTTTCATGTGAAACAAGACCCTGTTTCACGCCCCGCCGCACCCTGCCGACTTCCCCAACCCCAGCTCTTTTTCCTCCGCGTTCGGTCTCCGCGCCCCGCGTCTCCGCGTCCAGCCCCTCCGATGCCCTCTCCGCCCCTCTCCCCGCATTTCGTTACACTAAACAACCAGAGGTCCGTGATGAAGCATTTCACACTGCTCGCTCTTTTGACCGCTGCCGCCCCCGCCGCGTTTGGCGCCGCAGGCACCCTGCACCTTTTGCAGAAGCCCGCGATGAATAAGACCGAAATCGTGTTTTCCTACGCCGGAGATCTGTGGAGCGTCGGCCGCCAGGGCGGCGTCGCCACACGCCTGACAGCCGGCACCGGCACGGAGAGCGGCGCCGCCTTCTCCCCAGACGGCAACACCATCGCCTTCTCGGGCGAGTACGACGGCAATACCGACGTCTTCACCGTGCCCACCACCGGCGGCGTGCCGAAGCGCATCACCTACCACCCCGACGCCGACCGTGTGGTGGGCTGGACGCCCGATGGCAAGCGCATCCTCTTCCGTTCCACTCGCGACGCTTACTCCCGCTACACCCAGCTCTATACGGTATCGCCCGACGGCGGCCTCGCCGAAGCCCTGCCGCTGCCGATGGCCTTCGCCGGCTCCTATTCGCCGGACGCCAAGCGCATGGCCTATCAGCCGCTCGATAGCGGGCAGTTCTCCACGGACACCAATAACTTCGTCTCGTGGAAGCGCTATCGCGGCGGACGCGCCAGCTACCTGTGGATCGTCAACTTCGCCGACCTCACCACGCAGAAGATCCCGCGCACGGACTCCAACGACTTCGACGCCATGTGGATCGGCAACAAGGTCTACTTCCTCTCCGACCGCAACGGTCCCGTGACGCTCTTCAGCTACGACCCCCAAAGCAAGAAAATCGACGAGCTGATCAAGAACACCGGCAAGGACATCATCAACGCCAGCGCCGGCCCGGGCGGGATCGTCTACGAGCAGTTCGGCCAGATCCACATCTACGATCTCGCGACCTCCAAAGAGCACGCCGTGCCCATCGAGATCGCAGCCGACCTCACCGAAGTGCGGCCGCACTTCCAGAATGCCGCCCGCGAGATTCGCGATGCCCGCATCTCTCCCACCGGCGTGCGCGCGGTGCTCGAGGCGCACGGTGAAATCCTCACCGCCCCCGCCGAGAAGGGCGATCTCCGCAACCTGACGAATACGCCGGGCGTGATGGAGCGGTCGCCGGTGTGGTCGCCGGACGGGCGCTCGATCGCCTATTTCTCCGACGAATCGGGCGACTACGCGCTGCACATCAAGCCGCAAACGGGCGAGGGTGAGACGCGCAAGATCCCGCTCACGGCCAAGTACGCGTACTACTCCAATCCCAAATGGTCGCCCGACAGCAAGCACATCGCGTTCGACGACAATCAACTCCACTTGTGGGATGTGGATGTGGCCGCGGGCAAGGCGACCCTGGTCGACACCGACTACGTCAGCGAGGGCGGCATGGACTTCGCTTGGGCGCCTGACTCCAAGTGGATTGCCTATGCCAAGTCGCTGCCCAATCGCTTCCGCGCCATTTCGATCTGGTCGCTCGATAGCGGCCAAACCAAGCAGGTGACCGATGGCATGAGCGATGCGCGCCATCCGGCCTGGGACCGCGACAGCCAGTATCTCTACTTCACCGCTAGCACGAACTACGGCCCCACCACCAGCGGGCTCGACATGACCAGCGATGAGCACGAGGTGACCAGCAACGTTTACCTGATGGTGCTGGCGGACAACGTGGCGTCGCCGCTCGCGCCCGAGAGCGATGAAGAAAAGCCCGGCGCGGAAGGCACTCCGGCCACTGTCGCCGAAGGTGGCGCCGAGGGCGGCGGTCGCGGAGGCCGCGGAGGACGTGGCGGGAATGCCGCCGCCAATGCGCCGCCCAAGCCGGTCCGCATCGATTTCGACAAGCTCAGCCAGCGCATCGTCGCGCTGCCGATCCCTGCGCGGCCTTACCAGTCGCTGGCGACGGGACGGACCGGCATGCTCTACATCATGGAGAGCGCTGCTGGCGGCCGCGGTGCGGGCGGTGGCGGTGGAGCGACCCTTTCGAAGTACGATCTCAAGGCCCGCAAGCTCGACAAACTGGCCGATGGCGTGGCTTCGTTCGACCTCTCGGCCAACGGCGACAAGATGCTGCTCCGCATGGGCGGCGGCGGCGCGGGCGGGCGCGGTGGACGCGGTGGCGCGACTCCTGCGGGTGGTCCGCAGTACGTCATCGTTTCGGCGGCGGCCGCGGTCAAGCCTGGTGAAGGCGCGCTACGACTCGCCGACGTGGAAGTGAATGTCGACCCCATCGCCGAATGGAAGCAGATGTACCACGAAGTCTGGCGGATCGAGCGGAGCTTCTTCTACGATCCCAACCTGCACGGCGTCAACGTGGCCGATGCCGAGAAGGAATACGAGAAGTATCTGGACTCGCTCGGGTCGCGCGCCGACCTGAACTACATCATTCACGACATGATCAGCGACATGACCGTCGGCCACCTTCGCGGCGGCGGCGGCAACATTCCCACGGCCAGGACCGTTCCGGGCGGCCTGCTGGGCGCCGATTACGAAATCGCCAACGGCCGCTATCGCTTCAAGAAGATCTACACCGGCGAAAGCTGGAACCCGCAGGCGCAGGCTCCTCTGGCCGCGCCGGGGCTGAACGTCTCGGCGGGCGATTACCTGCTGTCCGTCGACGGGCAGAATCTCACCGATAAAGACGACGTCTCCCGGCTGCTCGAAAACACCGCGGGAAAGCACGTTTCGTTGAAGATCGCGGGCGATGCGTCGGGCGCGAACGCTCGGGAGATCACCGTGATCCCGATCGCTACGGAGACGCAGTTGCGCAACATGGCGTGGATCGAAGCCAATCGCCGCAAGGTGGACGAGTTGTCGGGCGGTAAGCTAGCCTACGTCTACATGCCTGACACGGCACAGGGCGGCTTGACGGCCTTCACGCGCTATTACTTCGCACAGTCCGACAAGCAGGGCGCCATCATTGACGACCGTTTCAATTCCGGCGGCCAGGTGGCCGACTACGTCATCGAAGTGTTGATGCGGCCGCTCCAGGGCTTCTGGAGCCCGCGATACGGCGCCATCTACCGCACTCCCGCGGCCGCGATTTTCGGACCGAAGGTGATGATCACCAACGAATTCGCCGGCTCGGGCGGCGACATGATGCCGTGGATGTTCCACTACAACAAAGTCGGCACGCTGGTGGGCAAGCGCACTTGGGGCGGCCTTGTTGGTGTAGGCAGCTATCCGCCCTTGATGGATGGCGGCAACGTCACCGCGCCGAGTTTCGGCTTCTTCAATCCGGAGGGCCACTGGGACGTGGAAAACAAGGGCATCACGCCGGACATAGAAGTAGAGCTCGATCCGAAGCTGATGCACGATGGCCACGACCCGCAACTGGAGCGCGCCGTCGCCGTCGCGATGCAGCAGATGAAGGACCACCCGGTCCCCGTGCCGCACCGCCCCACATACCCGAACTACAATCGCCCGGTCACGCCGGCAAGTGGAAGCTCCGCCGGCGGCAATCAGTAACACGGGCATTCTTGCCTGTGTTGGTTTTGTGTTGGTTTTGGGGCCTTTCCGAAGCCCCCACACAACCAAGATCCGGTGTCGCCAGGCCGAACCGCGAAACGCCACGTATCATAGCTGATGTCAGGTGCAACATGCCAGCAGAGATCGCAAGGATTACGATTGAGCCCGGCAAGCGTGGTGGAAAGCCGTGCGTTCGAGGTTTGCGTATCACGGTGTGGGATATTCTCGGCTGGCTAGGCGCCGGAATGACCGAGGCGCAGATTCTCGACGAACATCCCGACCTCGAGAAGGACGACTTCCCTGCCGTGTACCAGTTCGCCGCGGAAAACGGCCGCAAAGCGAAGGTAGGGTGAGCCTCCTCCTCGACGAAAACCTCGCATACGGCCATGAAGGCTCACTCTGTGCATCGGCCCCGGCACCACGATGTTCGCTTATGCAGAGTCCTTTTGGGCCGCTCGCCGCCTCAGGATGTCTAGGTCTAGTCCTAGTGAAGCGGCGAAGCCGTCAAGCCCTGGAAACAGGCTCGCCTTGCTGATATTCATTCGCCTAAGTTCGTGGAGTATTGGGCCTCTGAGCTGGCCTGGGATAGTGAAGCGAAAGATCTGAGGAGGGTTCCAAACCGGAAAGAAGTATTCTGGATCAATGCCCATGATTAACTGGTCCCGGAGATTGGTCTCGAATCCGTGAGTGTCGGCGACGTCTCCTGGGCAGAGGAAACAACCCTGCTGTTTAGCCATTCGGTGGTTGTGCCGAGCCGGCTGGACGGTGCAAACGAGCGAAAACTGATTGCGGAGAAATGCCTTCCTGAAGAGAGTTGGCGAACCCAGTTTTCCTGCCACATTTCTCTCCTCAAGGTCTTGTGGAGTGAGAACTTGCTCCTTTGTCCATTCCTGGAGCCCTTCAATACGGCGAATCGCACGTTCGTCGCAGGCCTCGCTGTTCACTGCCCACACGGCGCACGTACCACCAACTCGTACTGTCTCGACGGCAAAGTAAAGGGCTATGTAAGGCGACCTTGTGAAGTCCAGCAATCGAGTTGGACAACCGTGGTGCTGCATGAGAGCTACCCATTCCAGATCGTCCTCTATTGGAGGCAAATCGGCTGTATATAGGTGGGCTTGGCTTTTGAATGCTCTGATTAAGCGTGCTTCGGCGTCATCAAAAAGGAGGTTTTGCCCGGTCGCGAGTCGCTCCAGGGAGGTGGTCAAATGCCATCGGGAGTCAGACTGCCCACGAAAGACCCAGCGGGGTTCGGTTAGGCTGTCAAATTGGTTCCGAATCCGCGCCAGAGAATCCAATTTCACTGTTTTGATATAGCGGCTCAGGTTATCATAGGGAACAGGCGCAGACAGATTGAATGCGTTGCTCAGGGGGAGTTTTCTTCCGGCTTTATCCGTATCCATCGAGGGCGTACGCTTCTTCCGTTCGATCATTCTGTCCTCATGATTTGTTTCATAGTAACCGAAAGGGGTATACATCGGTCCGAGGCGTTAGCGGAAATGCGACTAATATAATAGATAGCTAGCTCGGCTCGATCTCGGATCCCGGAGGCAATGGCCCCAACCAAGCGGTGTCATTGTCAGCTTTTTTTAAGAACGCCTCTTCACATCCGATTGTAAGGCGCCAAGAATAGGATGCGTTCGTAGTCGATGAAGGCAACGCGGACATGTTCGAGCCATCCTCTTCTTCCAAGGACGTTTCTTCGAAAGGCCGGATCTGCCGCGAAATAGACAAGAGCATCGATATGTATGCCGAGGCAGCGCATCTGGACCGAATGACCATACGCAGTGAATGAACCACCGTTTGGTATGTTAAACCGTTCGACGTGGCCCGATGCGAGGTCCAGCCCGAGTGCGTCGCCGACTTCGCGTGCAAAAATGCAATTGGTAGCGCCGGTATCAACCTTTGTCACGACTTCGATTGTGTGGCCGACCACGGATAGAGAAACCGGGACTTCAATACCGCTGGCCGTCGGATGATAACTATACTGTTGATCGAAGCGAAGTCCGTGCACGAGACGCTACCACCCGCCGAAGGGAGCTTCCGCAGTTTCGTCGCTCCATACGACCAAAGGGTTCACGGAACCCCGGCGCCTCGCTTGACGCAGCGCCTCGGCCAAAGACTTGTCCGAAGCGACGAGGACATCCCCATCCAAGGCCAGCCACAGACCGGGATATGCTTGGCGATGAGCAGATAGCCACTTGAATTCCAGGCTTCGAGATGAGTTTTCCTCTGGTATCACTTCCTCGACATTCGACTTTGATTGCTGCAGCCGTCGATCATTGCTGTACTGTAGGCGTGCGATTGCCTTCTTGAAGGCCGAGTGGCGCAGGTCGCGCACAGCCTGGGTAGACGCGCGTGCCGTCTTGAAGCCGCGATCATCGTCAGTCCGAGCGGTGCTCTTGCGTGCCCGCACGGCCTTCGCGCGCAGGCACTCGGCCCCTTTCTGCTCGGCTAGNNGCTAGAGCTTCTGACCGTCTGACATAGATACTTGTGTGAAGCATGATGCAAATTCCTCGTCGCCATCCGAGCACAAATTCAGTTTCTCAAGAAGGTCCCTTCTAGCCCTAAAGGCCTCCGAAACGACCGAGACGAGGCTGCGAGATCCTTCCTTATCAATGACAGCATTATAGTCCAGGAATAAACCATTGGGGATCTCCCCGGATGTGCCGACATCGATCGAAGAATCTGGGCTCGCCGCGCTGTTGCCCAGCAAACGCAGGGTGACCGTTTGGACCTGCACACCTGGCGCCCATGCCGTACTGCCCGGACTACCCAACAGATCCGACGCCTTGCCAGTTAAGAGAGTTGCATGTGCCCAGTACCTGACAAGCACAGGCCCTCCGAATTCTTGATTCGGAAGCTGACGAGAGGCCAGGTCGCATAACGACTCGAGGATCGTGCCGATCCTCTCAGGATTCGCGCGTATCGCTTGGTTGACCGCCACGCTCAATCTGTCATGACTGAATTGAATTTGAGCGCCTTCATCCGGCAACATCAACTCTAGATAGGCATCGCTCAACCGCGGCCTAGGGGGCCGATACAGAACCTGATCGCTGTCGATCCAGTAGCCCAATAAAACCCTGGTGAGGTGTTGGTACGCCCGGCTACCCGGCTGTGGAATTCGCGGAATGCCAAACGGAAACAGCAGTTCTACCCGCAGTCCAGCCCTGCTTACCCGATATCGATCGCCCATTACAACTCCATGCTACCTCGGTTCCTAAATTCGGTGGCCACGCCCAGCGGGTTGCCAGGCTGTCTGATATGCAAGCCATCGAGATCTCCCACGACTCGCCCGATCCCGATCCGCGCCCGCACCACGCACAAGTTTTCTTGCACACATCCTCCCCGAATGGCATAACCTAAGGAGATCCATCCAAGGAGATCTTATGGAAATCGATCAGCTCTGCGTCAACACCATCCGTACCCTGGCAATCGACGCCATTCAGCAGGCCAACTCGGGCCACCCCGGCACCCCCATGGGAATGGCCCCCACAGTCTATTGCCTCTGGCAGCGCATCCTGCGGTTCGATCCCGAAGATCCTATCTGGCCCAACCGCGATCGCTTCGTGCTCTCCGCGGGACACGCCTCCACCCTGCTGTACGCCATGCTCCACCTCACCGGAACCAAATCTGTCGGGTCCGACTACGAGGTGGCCGGGCATGCTACCGTCTCGCTCGACGATCTCAAGAGCTTTCGCCAGTTCGGCAGCCGCTGCGCCGGCCATCCCGAATACCACTGGACATCCGGCGTCGAAGCCACCACCGGACCCTTGGGCCAGGGCGTCGCCACCAGCGTCGGCATGGCGATCGCAGGCAAGTGGCTGGCCTCGCACTTCAACCGTCCCGGCTTTGAGATGTTCGATTTCAACACCTACGCCCTGTGCGGCGATGGCTGCATGATGGAAGGCATCTCCAGCGAGGCCGCCTCGCTCGCCGCCCACCTGAAGCTCGACAACCTGTGCTGGATCTACGACAGCAACCGCGTGACCATCGAGGGCCACACCGAGATCGCCTTCACCGAAGACACCGCCGCGCGCTTTGTGGCCTACGGCTGGAACGTGCTGCACGTCGAGGACGCCAACGATCTGGACCACATCGAGCGCGCGCTCCGCGGATTGCAGGCGACCAAAGGCCGGCCCACCCTCATCGTGGTAGACAGCCACATCGGCTACGGATCTCCCAACCGTCAGGACACCCCCGCGGCCCACGGCGAACCGCTCGGCGACGCAGAAATCAAGCTCGTCAAGCGAGCTTACGGCTGGCCGGAAGACGCCAAGTTCCTGGTGCCGGATGGCGTGATGGCACACTTCCACGCGGGCATCGGCCGGCGCAGCGCCGAATTGCACCGGGCATGGAGCGCCTCTTTCCAGCAGTACGCCCAGCAGTATCCCGAACTGGCCGCCGAGATCGGCCAGATGCAGCGCCGCGACCTGCCCGAAGGCTGGGCCAAGAATCTCCCGGTCTTTCCCCCCGACGCCAAGGGCGTGGCCGGCCGCGATGCCTCTGCCAAGATCCTGAACGCCATCGCCCAAAGCGTCCCGTGGGTCGTGGGTGGCGCAGCCGACCTTTCACCCTCCACCAAAACGCGCTTGACCTTCGAATCCGCCGGTGACTTCCAGGCGGCCACACCCAGCGGCCGCAACCTCCACTTCGGCGTTCGCGAGCACGCCATGGGCTCCATCGTCAACGGACTGTCGCTCTCCAAGCTGCGCTCTTTCGGCGCAGGCTTCCTGATTTTCAGCGACTATGCGCGCGGCGCCATCCGCCTCAGCTCCCTCATGGAACTGCCGGTGGTCCACATCTTTACTCACGACTCCATCGGCGTCGGCGAGGACGGCCCCACCCACCAGCCCATCGAGCAGCTCATTTCGCTGCGCGCCATTCCGCACCTGATCGTCCTGCGGCCTGCCGATGCCAATGAGACCGTGGAGGCATGGAAGGTCATCATGGGCCTGAAGCACCAACCAGTCGCGCTGATCCTCACGCGCCAGCCCCTGCCCACGCTCGCGCGGCCGCCATACGCTTCGGCCGAAGGCGTCGCCAAGGGCGGCTACACACTGGCCGATAGCGGCGCGCCGCCCGAAGTTCTGCTGCTCGCCACGGGTAGCGAAGTCTACCTCTGCGTGGCCGCCTATGAACAGCTCCAGTCTGAAGGGATCGCGGCGCGGGTAGTCAGTATGCCCTCATGGGAACTCTTCGAGCATCAGAGCCAGGAGTACCGCGACAGCGTGCTGCCCCCATCCGTAACGGCGCGGGTAGCCGTGGAGCAGGCTTCCGCCTTAGGTTGGTCGCGATACGCCGGGATGTATGGCGCGATCCTGGGCATGAACACCTTCGGAGCGTCCGCGCCGCTGAAGGTCCTGCAGAAGCAATTCGGTTTCACCAAAGAAGGCATAGTCGATGCCGCGAAGGCCCAACTGGCGCGCGCCAAAAGAGCGATTGCGTAAGCGAGACGTGGCGCGGGCACTCGTGTCGACGCATTTGCCTGTCGCCACGCCCGTTGCCCGTGTCTCCTATCATTGAACCTTCGCCACAGTTCGCCGTGAAGGTCTCTCCAAGATCTTCTTTCTTCTCCGCGCTCTTCCTCCGCGTCTTCGCGTCTCCGCGTCAAGCTCCGTTTCCTCGCCCCCCGAACATCGCCAGCGCCGCTCGCGCCCGCTTGCGCATCATCGATTCGAAGGAAACCCGCGGCACATCTACCAGCTTGCGCAGTTCTCCATCCCGAAGCAGGCGCTGCGCGGCGTTCGGCATGCGCGCCGCCGCGCGCTCGAAGGCGCCTGACGAAGCCTCCCTCATCCCCGCGATCGCCCGGTAGTACCCTTGCTGGCCCTGCACTTTCTGGCAACCGCCCACCAGCGCCGCCAGCACTTCGTGGCTCTCTTCAAGACTCGCCACCGCTCCGCCCCACTCGTCCAGGAACGGGCACAGCGGCAGAAGCGTGGCCGCCGACCGGCGCAGCGCCTTCACCGCGCGCAGCGGGTAGTGCCGATGGCCCTCGGCCGAGAGGCCGGTGTGCTGGTACACGCGCACCGCCAGCGCGAAGCGTCCCCGCGCGGAGAGATGATCCATCAGCGGCGCGGTCAGCGGCGTGCGCTTCCAGAAGCCCATGCCTTGCGTCAGATCGCCCCGGTTGTGCGCCAGGGTCATCGAAAGCCGCAACAGGTCGAGCTCGCCCGACGGTTCGGCGGCCACCGCGTCAAACACCGCCTGTTCGCGATCGATCTCCGCTTCGATTGCGGCCTGCGCCTCTTCCGCGGACGCCGTATCGCCGAGTTCGAGCAGCCGCCCGAGACCGCCCGCGATGGCGCTCCACTGTTCGCCGTTGTGTCCGCTCACTCCGCGTATGGCGCGGATCGAGATGCCGTCCTCCGTCCACGCGCGCGAATCGAGCGCCAGCCGCAGCATGGGCCGCAGCACCTCCGGGTCGCGCGATTCCCGCCAGACGATGCCGCGGATCTTGGTATCGACGTCGGTCGGCACGAACGTGGCGACGGTCGCGTGGTGACAGGCAAGACAGAGGGCGAAGTAGTCCTGCAACTGCTCCTCTGGATTAAGGGTGCCGCGCAGGATATTCTCCCAATTGGCGAGAATGCGCAGAAAGCCGTCAGGCGGGCGGCCCAGTTCGATGAGGCGTCCTGGTTCGGTGGCGGGCAACGCAAGAAACGGCGCCGTATTGCGGACCTGCGAGAGCAGCGTCTCCGGTCCAATCCACTGTGCCCACGCGTCGCGGGGCGGTCTGATCAAAGGGGC
>PMTT01000304.1:21753-29532 GCA_003167275.1 Bryobacterales bacterium
GGCCGCCTGCTCGATGCCCGCGTTGGAGTTCCGCAACAGCCAGAGCCCGAATACCGTGATGTGGGGCGCCAGCGCTCTGGCCGTTGGCTGGTCCGGGATTTTCGCAGGCGTCGTCGCCTGGTATGCCAACCCATTCTGGCTGCTCGGCCTGATCCTGGGCTTCCTGCGCAAGCCCACCCCGGCAGCCGTTGCCGGAGCAATTGCTCTCGCCATCGCCGGTACCACCTTCTCGATCCTCGGCCGCGAATTGCCCGGAGATGAGGGCGGCGTCACCAAAACCACGGTCATCCGCCTGCTACCCGGATGTTACGTCAGGATGGCGAGTCTCGTCGCGCTACCCCTGGCTTCGGTGGTCGCACGGTTCAAATGAGTGTATACGCGGGGCGAAGCGCTGCCATATACTGTTTAACTATGACGACAGAGCGAATTCTCACAGTGGCATTTTGCGGCGCGGTGCTGGCGGGCGCTCTCGCGCTCCTCGATCACCCGAGTCCCGTGCGTGCGCAACAGCCGACGCAACTCCAAATCGCGTCGATCTCCGTCAGCGCGGACCAGAAGCTCACATATCCTGTCGGTGCGCCCAACTCGCCTTATCTGCTGGATTTTCCGGACGAGCACACGACTATCATCCCTCCCACCTCCAGCTCGGCTCCTTACTTGTTCTTAGGAGCCAGCGCGATTTCAACCGCATGGGGCGGTACGGTGGCGCTCCAATCGACGGATTTGCAAACATTCACGTTTGCCACGGGCCTCGGTTATAGCCCTCAGGTGATGACCTCCCCGGTTGCGATCAGCCTATGCAATCCTACCTATGCGTCCGAGTTTGACCAGAACTATGCCTCTCAGACCTTCGTAGACCAGGACCCGACCTTGCCCACGGGAAATCTGGTCATGCTCTATGAGGCGGAAAACCACTGCCCGGACGGACTCACTAACGGCGGCGGCGGCGGCCGCTTCTCCGTCGGATTTACGCGGTCCTCGGACAATGGCAAGACTTGGCCTGCTCCGGAGAACGGCGTGGCAGGCGGCCCGAACCGCTATCCCGTTATCCAAAGCTCCGACCCTCCACCCGCCAACGGTCAGGTGGCCGTCGGCACTCAAGCGGAGAGCGGGTTTATCGACAAGAGCCTCGATGGCAACTATTACCTGTACGCCACCTTCTCCGACGACGGCCCTACGGCCTCCACGTTTGGGGTTCATCTTGCCCGGGCCGCGCTCGGCACGAATCACCCGACTTTCATGAAGTGGAACAACGGCTCCTTCGGCCAGCCCGGCCTGGGTGGGCTGGATACGACGTCGATAGCTCCCCAGGCATGCCCAGCCATAACTATGGGCGCCATCAACTATGTGGACGATATAGGCGTCTATCTCTTGACGTTTGTGTGTTTTTCCGGCGCGAATGGGTCCTCGACCGCCTTGACCGGTGCTTGGTATTACTCCACCGCAACCAGCCTCGACCTGGAGGACTGGACTACGCCGAAGGTAATCGCGAACTCGCAATACCCAATTACAATCAACGGCACGAATGGTGAGCCGCAGTTTGATGGCTGGTATCCGTCCTTGATGTCACCTGGCGCGGCCGTGGGTCACATCAAACTGACCGGCACGGTGTTTTATCTGCAGGGTTGCGTGGCGGGAGAAAACTTGCCGGCGACCCCGCGTATCTTTACTTCCCGCACTTTCACCATCACCGCGCAGCCTCAGCCAGCGCCGGTGCTGGCCTCGGGATCGCTGGCCAACGGCGCGACGTATGTTTCCGGAGGTTTGGTGCCGGGGTCCTGGGCGCAGGTCAAAGGCACGGGCTTAAGCAACATCACTCGCTTGTGGACCGGCTTCGACTTTCTCAACCTGGGGAACAATCTTCCCAAGAGCCTGAGCGGCGTGCAGGTGATGGTGAATAACCTCCCGGCCGCGGTCTACTACATCTCGCCCACGCAAATCGATTTTCAGGTACCCACGGGAGTTAGCGGAACGGCATCCGTGCAGGTGGTCGTCAACGGCATTGCGAGCAACACGCTTACCGCTACCTCTGCTGCAAGCGCACCCGGCCTGTTTCCGAACACCGTCAATGGAGTGAACTATCCGTCCGCGGTCTTCGCCGTGAGCGGCGGTTTCGTCGGCCCATCCAACGTCGCCGGCTATCGCAACGCCTTCCCCGGCAACAATATTGAGCTCTACGCCACGGGATTGATCGCCCAGCCCGGAGGCGTGATCCCGACCGCGCAAAGCATCAGCGGAGTCACCGTCACTATCGGTAACATCACCGTGCCCGCCGATTTCGCCGGGCAGACTCCTTATGTGGGCGAATTCCAGATCAATTTCACGGTGCCGGGGCAATTCGCCAACATGCCCGCCGGGAACTATCCGCTTTCGATCTCCTTGAACGGCGTCTCCTCGCCGACCACCATCAATACCAGCCCGCCGGGTCTGTTGGTGCTGCCGATTCAGCCCTGAGTCCAAGTGGGGCAGGTCTATGACCTGCCATCGGCAGGCCGAAGGCCTGCTCCACAACCAGGGCGGGCAGCGTGTCGACCTCAATCCTTCAGTATTGAAGACGGCAGGTCACAGACCCGCCCCACGGCCCGCCCCACACCGATCCGACTGTCGAGCTGGTGCGGGTCGCGGCGGAAAAGGCTCTGATCTTACGCGTCGCGCCGCCGCCGGAGCCAGGTCAGCCGGCCGACCGCTCCCAGTCCGGTGATCGGAAGCAGCCATGATGCCGGAGCGGGTGTGGTCGGCCGGTGTGGGCCGGATCGCATTGGCGATGGCCAAGCATCGTTCACAGGGGTCCGCGGTCGGGGTTGGTTTTGGGTCGCCTTCACCCCAGGAAATCTCTAGGCCCGTGCCCCGCGGGTTGCCTTCCCGGCACTTTAAGCCATTGAGGTCTTTCTTGGCTTGGCCGGTTTTGCAGGCACAGTAAAGCATGGCCCACCCCATGATAAACTCCCAACATGCCCGAACTTCGCGAGGTCCCCGATGAAGCGCCGCCGTTTCTCGGTACCTGGCGGCGTGTCTACATCGGGATCCTCATCTACCTGGTCGTGATCATCATCGCCTCCTACCTGTTCACACGAGCGTACCGATGAGGCCGCTCGACTGGATCGTCCTGGTCACCACCCTGTTCTCGATCGTGGCTTACGGCCTCTACCGCAGCCGCGGCAGCAACACCGTGGACCGTTACCTGCTGGCCGGCAAGACCATGCCCTGGTACGCCATGGCGCTCTCCATCATGGCCACCCAGGCCAGCGCCATCACCTTCATTTCCACCACCGGCCAAGCCTATGCCGATGGCATGCGCTTCGTGCAGTTCTATTTCGGACTGCCCATCGCCATGGTGGTGATTTGCGCCACCGTAGTCCCGGTGTTCCACCGCACCAAGGTCTATACCGCGTACGAGTACCTCGAACAGCGCTTCGACAGCAAGACCCGCGTGCTGGGCAGCCTGATCTTCCTCTGCCAGCGAGGCCTCTCGGCGGGCATGACCATCTATGCGCCGGCCATCGTCTTCTCGGTGATCCTGGGATGGCCCGAGCGCATGACCACGTCGATGATGGGCGCGGTGGTGGTCACTTACACGGTGCTCGGCGGCATCAAGGCGGTCACCTGGTCGGACGTGCAGCAGATGTGCGTGATCTTTCTCGGCCTGGTGATCGCGCTGGTCACCGTCTTCGTGCTGCTGCCTTCGTCGGTTCACTTCTCGGATGCCGTCTACCTGGCGGGCGCCGCGGGACGTTTGAACGCGGTGACCACCACCTTCCACTGGTCCGACCGCTTCAACCTCTGGAGCGGCCTGTTCGGCGGCACGTTTCTGTTCCTCTCCTATTTCGGCTGCGATCAATCGCAGGTGCAGCGCTACCTCACTGGGAAATCCATCTCCCAAAGCCGCCTGAGCCTGCTGTTCAACGCCGTGGCCAAGATCCCGATGCAGTTCTTCATCCTGTTCATCGGGGCGATGGTCTTCGTCTTCTACCTGTTCGTGCAGCCGCCCCTGCTGTTCCAACACGCCGAGCTGTCGCGCATCCAGGGCCGGCCCGAATTCCCCGCGATCGAGCAGGAGTATAACCAGGCATTTGCGCACCGGCGGGATGCCGCGCTGGCACTGGCCGAGGCGCGCCGCGCGGGCGATTCGGGCGCCGAAGGGCACAGCAGAGAGGCGTTCCAGTCGGCGGAAAAGGAGATCGCCGATACCCGCGTGCGTGCCGAGCACCTGGTGGAAGCTGCCGGCGGTGAGAAGGGCTTCACCGACACCAACTACATCTTTCTCTCATTCGTGACGCGCTATCTTCCGGTGGGGATCGTGGGCCTGGTCATCGCGGTGATCTTCGCGGCGACCATGTCGGCCAGCTCGGGCGAAATCAACTCCCTGGCGACGGTCACCATCGTGGATCTCTACCGTCGCTATCTGAAGCGGGGGCAGAGCGACCACCATTACCTGATGGCCTCGCGATGGGCCACGCTGTTCTGGGGCGTGTACGCAGTGGCCTTCGCCGGATTTGCGGGACGGCTGGGGTCGCTGATCGTGGCCGTCAACAAGGTCGGCTCGTTATTCTACGGCACGCTGCTGGGGTGCTTCGTGCTGGCTTTCGGCTTCCGGCGGGTCCGCGGCACGGCCACATTCGTTGGAATGCTGGTAGGGGAAACGGCCATCCTTTCGACAGCGCAATTCACGGATGTTTCCTGGCTCTGGTACAACCCCATCGGCTGCGCGGTAGTGGTCGCGACGGCGCTCGGGGTCACTTACCTGATGCCGAGGCATGGTGAGTAGCCTAACCGCGGCTTGTCGGTAGCCAGCATTCCAAAGGTGAAGCCCGGTAAGCCCGGTCAGTGTCAGTCGATGTTAAGCCGTCCATCACCGCTTACGCCATTCCGGAAACTTTGCGACCCTCTCTCTGATCAGGAGAGAAAATAGATAATCCTGGGCGATTGGTTCGTTCCGGATGATTTCCCAACTCGCGAACGCCACTTCCGCCTGATCTGCTGCCACGCGAGCATGATCCAACGACAATTCGATGCTGCAATCGTAGTCGGCGAACTCACGTTTTTGCTGACCCGGCCGGCACCACCGACACCCCGACCGGCACCGGGATACCTCACCGTGTTCGCCGTGAGATACGATAGGCGTGCCTATGAACCGCTCTGCATCTGGTCCGCTGTGCAGGACCCCGCCACGGAAAAAGCCGCGGTCGTGCTGAGAACGGACAGATTCGGCCTGAAGCCAACTCGATCACACAAATCATTCAAGAGAGCGGCAATCTTCCCCTATTCAGCCCGTTCCGGGTCATAATGAATGCATAAGCGTTTATCCACCTAACTGCATAGGTGTCGTATGGAAGAAGCCGTCCGCTGGAACATCAAGGTCTCGAAGGAGACCGACCTCACCCTTCGCACTTTTCTGGGCGCACAGGGCGCCAAGAAGGGCGACCTCTCGAAATTCATCGAGGAGGCCGTCCGCTGGCGCGTATTTCATCGCACCGTCCAGAACATCAAGGGGCGCAACGCCGACACCGACCCGGACGAACTGCAGCGTATCATCGACGAAGCCGTAAGCAAGGTTCGCGCCAAACGCTCCGCCAAAAAGAACACTCACCAAGCGCGAAACGGGCGGGCCTGATGCGCGTGGTGCTCGATACCAACATTCTTGTCAGCGCGCTGATCTCGCGCGTTGGAGCGACGGATCGATTGTATTCCGCTTGGAAAGACGGCCGTTTCGTCCTGGTCACGAGTAACGAGCAGCTTGAGGAATTTCGGCGGGTCACCCGCTATGCTCGAGTCAAGCCCTTGATTGAACCTGGTGCGGCCGGCACGCTCTACAACCAACTGCGGACCTCCGAGGCGGTATTGGAGACGCTGCCGACCGTGAATCGCTCGCCCGATCCGGGCGACAACTTCTTATTGGCAATGGCCGCGGCCAGTGCGGCAGACTATCTGGTGACTGGTGATAAGCGGCATATGCTCGCGCTTCAACGACATGGCAACACCCATATCGTTACCGCCCGCGACATGCTCAAAGTGCTGGGCATTGTTGAGTAGCGGGTCCCGGGGAGATTCCAGATCATGAGGCCAAATCCGACGTTCGATGAGTATCCCTTTCAGCTAGCCCCGTTGCCGTCGGGAGTTATGTTGCATTAAGGGAGTTGTCAACACCTCACCTTGCGGCTCCGCAGCAATATTTGTTCGCGCTGGGGACGGAACAGGCACCAAAGGCGCTCTGACGCTGCACGACAACGCAGCCCCCGCAGCGAGACATATCACTCGTCAAATTCTGGGACCGTTAGATTTTAGGTGGTCGATCTAGAAAAGCTGTCGACAGTCGATGAATACGTTCTGTCACCGGCTCGCACATGAATGCCAGCGTGTTGTTTGTCGAGGCGCTCGGTGGGGGTTGGCGCGCCGACTCTGCCTCGGCGGCAATTGGTCGACTGTGACGGACCATTCCGGCGAACGTCAGAATTGATAGTCCGCGCTGAGTCCGAGCGTCCGCGGCTGTACGGGCACGAACCTCGGCTCCTGCGGATTGTTTATAAAAAGCAAGCCGGTGTAGGATTGATTGTTGAAGACATTCCTTGCGTAGAGTCGCAGCTTCAGGGTTTGCGTCGCCAGTCCTGTGTAAAGGTCGACGATATTCTGTGGACCGATCGGTGCTGAACCTCCCATGGAGGCGAACGGCGTGTGCGCGAACTGATTCACTATGGCGTCCCGATAACGATAACCGGCCCCAATCAGGATGGTCTCGCGCCCATCGAGAGGGAGGCCGTAGTCGGTCGTCACGGAGCCCGTCAGACGTGGGGATTCGGGGAGCTGATCGCCAGACTTCCCGTCGGCGCCAGGCGCATCCTGGGTCAAATGCGCATTGGTGTAGCCGATAGTTGCGTTGAGCCGCAGAGCTTGCGTGAATTGATAGGCAGCGCTGAGCTCAAAACCATTGCTGACCGCCGTACCGCCATTGCCGGCATAGACGATGCCTTGAGGTGTAAGCTGATTCAATTGAATATGGTTCCAGTCGATGTGAAACGCCGCCATGTCCATCTGCAGCCGCTGATCGAAAAAACTGCCCTTGAATCCCGCCTCATAGTTAGTCGTATTATCCGGATTGACGACGCCCGGAATGCCCAACTTCGGATCACCGCATGTCGGGCAGCCGCCGCCCGGCCGATAGCCCGTGGCCACCCGGGCATACAACATGGCTTGCTGATTCAGATGAAAGCGAGCGTTCGCCATCCACACCGAAACGCCCGTGGACGGCAGAGTCGTGCACGGCGAGGGTCCACTTCCTAAGAGGCCTTCAGAAACGGGAGTGCACCCGCCTTGAGAATAAGCGGAGTAGCGTTCCCCGCCGCTGATGTCGAAGCGTTCGTTGAACTCGTAGGTGATGTTGGCGAATCCAGCAGATTCCTTGTAGGTGCTGTTCGAAACATCCAGCGCAAGCAAATCCGCGGCTGGCAGCGGTACGTAGGACGGCGTGAAGGTTGGAATGTATTGACTCGATGAGCTATCTTCCTTCGAATAATACCCGCCGAGCAACCATTGGACGCGCTGATCCGCGGGTGAGGCCATGCGGAATTCTTCGACGAACCTGGATACGCGCAGCGACAGAAAAAAGGGGGCGAGCGCGTCTGCATGCGGGTAGGCCGGACACCCTGACCACCCCGGGAATAGGGAGCCGGGAGCGCAATAGCCGCCGAAGGGAACCGTATAGTCTTCGCTGTCGGCGCTGTTGAGTCGCGACCATCCTGTCGAATTGGTCAATGTTGCGAAATCCAAGTCCCCGTCAACGCTGAC
>PMTT01000827.1 GCA_003167275.1 Bryobacterales bacterium
GGTAGTTTCGATCTGTGAGTCTCCGGAATCCATGATGGGAACATACCGGCTCCAAAGCGCCTCGCTCGCGGGGACCGGCATGCCGCGGCGAACAAATATGACGCAATAATGACAGACTACCAGGAAACCACAGCATCCCGCTTAACTCGCGCTGAATCAGCAACAATCGCAACCGAGCCGCAACCGGGTACCCCTGTTAGGGGTCCGGAGCGGTTGTCAGCCTGTGGTCAGCTCGAAGCGCGAAATTCGAATTGCAACCGGCTTCATGATAAATGTCCTTTATCTTGACCAGGTTGGCCCATTCCGGTAGGCTGAAAGAAGAGCCACCAGCCCAAGGAGACCCATGAATATCGAAATCCGCGATCCCGCGTCCGAGGCCCTCATCCAGAAACGGCTGGCCAGCGGCGCCTACGCCAGCCCCGAAGAGGTCGTCCGCCGCGCCCTCGAAGCGCTGGACGCCGAGGAGACCTGGAGCGATGAAGAACGCCAGGTCCTCAATGCGAAGATCGTCCACAGCCTGGCACAGTTGGGCCGCGGCGAAGGGATTCCGGGTGAGGAAGCGCGGGCGCGGCTGCAAAAGCGAAAAGCGGCCTGGCTGGCGGAGAACCCCACGGCGAGGCCATGAGCGCGTTCGTCCTTTCTCCGGACTCCGACGAGGATATCTGGACCATCTGGCAATATCTCGCGCAGGACGCGGGCATCTCAGTCGCCAACTATATTGAAGCCGAATTGTATGAAGCCTTCGAGACGCTGGCGCGTAGTCCGGGCATCGGCCACCGACGCGCAGATTTGACCGCCGCACCCGTGTTCTTCTTCGTCGCGCACCAGTACATGATCGTTTACCGAAAGAGCTTCCCGCTTGAAATCGCTGCCGTGATCCACGGCAAGCGGAACCTCCCCCGAATTTTGGGGGAACGACTATGAACGCTACCGAACTTCTTCCCTATGGCCCCGCAGTTCTTCCCCGGGCGGCCCGGAAGTTCCCAGTCCGGATTTACCGGATCGCACGGACCATAGGTGTGCTATTTTCCTTACAGGAAATGCCAACCAGGAAGCACTCCAGCAAACCCAGAACCATCCGCCGCAGCGTAGCCCTCCCAAGCACCCTTGTGGACGAGCTCTCTGCCCTCGCACCTGATGAACTCCGTGGCAATTGGAACGAGCTGGTGACGCTCGCGCTGCGGGAATACGCCGCCCGTTGCCGCGCGCTCGTGTTCGAAACGCAGATGGCTGCGATGGCTGCCGACCCTGGGATCGAGGCGGAGTGCGCGATCATCGCGAAGGAGTTCTCGGTGGCGGACCTGGACGGCGTAAGGCATAGTTAGCCGCGGCCACTCACCTTTCGCCCAGTCTATTGCCCAAACACCTGCACCTCAGCGAGACTCAGATAATTTTCGCTGGTGAGCTGCACGCGGACGTAGCGGCCCGTCGCTGTCATTGTTATGGCGGTGGACGGATTGGGAGCCGCGGTCTGATGGCTGCTGAACGTCCCGGCCCGGTTCTGTAGCGTGGCCGGCGTGTCCGAGGCGAGGAATGGCGTGTTCGAGATGAACACCCAGTAGTCGTTCAGCCGGCTGCTGCAACAGTCCGTCCGGTTCCAAACCACCACCGAACTCACGGCGTACGACGCGCCCAGGTCCACCTGCCACCAGGCGTTCACATCCAGGTTGGTCGCCGTCACCGAGCCGTCGCCGAATGCACCGTCTGTAAGGCCATCTACGGCCACCCCGGCGCTCGGCGTCCCCGTAAGCGTGCTGCTTTGGGTAGCCGGTTTGCCCTTCGCGACATCAACGGCACCGGCAGGGCCCGAAGGGCCGGCTGGACCTTGTGGGCCCGCGGGACCCGGAGGGCCCTGTGGTCCTCCACTCCCAGAGCCGGTGGCCACAATCACCCCATTCTGCACAGCCAGACCGGACCCTAGAGCCAGTTGGTTCGGCCGGCCCAACGCGTCCGAGACAAACAGACTATTGGGAATTACGGAAGTCGCCCCCGAATTCGGATCGACCATGAGAACGGTCGCGTCTACCGCTTCCATGCTGGAGCCCGGAATGTTGTGCAGTGTGAGCAGTTCATTGGGATCCCAACGCAAGTCCTGGTCGTGCTGCATCGCCCAGGCAAGGCCGTTGTCGGCGACCATCGCTCGTACGTCTTGAGGCCTGCAGAATCACCTGCATTCGCGGTGTGAAGCCCGAAATATCGAAGCTCGCTTTCAGTCTAAAGCGTTGTCCCATCTGAGGAACTCCGCTATCGGTATCGTGCGAGGCATAGTGCCGCGCCGGCCACAAATACGTGAACCCAAAAGTGGGGGTGGTCGTCATCCGCAACGCATGATTCACTTGACCCGCGAGCACTTCGTCGTAGCGCAGCACCCCAGGCACGATGGGGAGACCGGCCGCGTCCGCGGAGGTCCAGGTATCGGGCCGCAGGGCGTTAGACCTCAAATCCCACTTCGCCGCACTGCCGGCTGTCCACGCCCCTGGCGCCCCCATGAGTGAGTAAACCTCGTAGAGAATACAGTTCGTAGTATCAATGACCAGGGCGTGGGCGTCCGACCCGGGTTCGATCTGGACACCGGCAGGTATCAGGTAACCACCAGGATCGCTTTCCGGAGTCGCGATGCCACCAATGCGCACCAGCGGCCCCGCCTGCGTGGTGTTGATGGGCATCACATCGTCCAGGCGGAGATGTGTCGAAGCTCCCCCCATCATAGTAACAAAGGCTGCCGACTGTGGATCTGCCGGCAAGGAGTCGATTCTGGTATTCCAGATGTTGCTCGACGGAAACACCGGGCAACCAAAGATGGTCGGTTGTGCCCTCACCGCAGCGGAAACCAGGAGAAACACCACTATAAATGCCTTCATATCAGCTCAGCTCCTCGCATGAAATGAGTTGGCGGATGCGGAGAAGGACCCGAATTCACAGTCCCTTCGATGCCATCGCATCGCCTCCCTTTGTGCCATCCCCCATATGAAGCGATTCTAGTTTCTTTTTCGCCTGTCGATGGCGGCAAAAAGTGGTACGACCTCTATCGGAGGATGCGGGGCGAGGAGTCCCTACGGCCCGCGTACTAACCAAAGGTAATCGTTCCGGTAAATCCTCGAGACAGTGATATAGTAATTTCAGCTATTGGAATCTTGTTTGAGCGAGCGACCATGTGATCGTCTTCATCTGTTTGGGGATCGTCGGGCTCATGATGTTCCTGTTCGCCTCCATGTTCGGCGGCCACGATCACAGCGACATGGGGCATGACTTTGGCGATCACGACGTCGCCCACGATACCGGTCCCAGCTTCTTCAGCGCTTTTTCGCTGGCCTTCTTTCTCACCGGTTTCGGCGGCGCCGGCACCCTCATGAAGGCGTCGGGCTGGGCAACCATTCCCAGTTCCCTGATCGCGCTGCTGGCCGGAAGCGCCCTGTGGGCCCTCGCGTTCCTGTTCATGAGCATGCTACACCGCCAGCAGGCGGACTCCACCGTGACCTCGGCAAAGCTTGTCGGAGCCGTCGGTGTGGTCACGATTCCCATCTCCGCCGAGAGCCACCTGGGCAAAATCCAATGCGCCGCCTGCTCGGAAGAGCTGATCGTCCGCTGTGACGAAGAGGTGGGCGCCGGCGCCCGCGTCCGCATTGTCGAGAGTGCCGGCGGTATCTACCTGGTCAAGAAGTGTTGAGCGAAACGCACCGCTGACGTGCCGGCCACAGCCACGCGAAAGGAATATATGGAAACACTCTCTCAGACAATCTCGACGCACCTGGGCGCCGTGATCGGCACCCTGCTCCTGGTGCTGGCGGTCATGGGGTCCATCCGCTGGGCCGCCGGGCGATATCGCAAGGTTCCACCGAGCAAAGTGCTGATCGTCTATGGCCGCAAGCACACCATGAAGGTGGCCCAGCCGGATGGCACAGTCACCGAGGAGACCTTCGGGTTCCACGTGGTCACCGGCGGCGGCAAGCTGATCGTCCCCGTGCTGGAAGCCTGCGCCGAACTCGACCTGCGCGCCCGCGGCATCGAATTCACAGTTGAAAACATCCCCACCAAAGACGGCGTGCGCGTGAACGCTTCGGGCATCGCGACCGTGCATATCAGCCGGGAGCAACTCCATCTCACTTCGGCGGCACAAAACTTCGAGGACAAGAAGGATGCCGACATTGACGAGCTGCTGACGAAGATCATGTCGGGCCAACTCCGCGCGATTCTCGGCAAGATGAGTATCGAATCCCTGATCGGCGAGCGCGACAAGCTCAACCAGAACGTGCTGGAGGTGGCCGAGACCGAGCTGCTCAAGCTGGGCGTCAAGATCGATATTCTGACCATCCAGAGCATCACCGATAACCAGGGGTACATCGAAGCTCTCGGCAAGAAGCGGACCTCCGAAGTGAAGCGCGATGCCGCGGTGGGCGAGGCCCAGGCGGAACGGGAACGCATGGAGAAGACTTCCGAGGCGATCCGGGCCGGCAAGGAAGCTGAGCTTTCGAACCTGGCGCGCGTGGCGGAGGCCGAGCGCGACCTGAATACCAAGAGGGCCCAATACGAAGCCGAGGTGCATGCGGCTCAGGCGAAGGCGGCGCAGGCCGGTCCCCTGGCCGAGGCGGAAGCGTT
>PMTT01000271.1 GCA_003167275.1 Bryobacterales bacterium
GCGATCCGAAAAGCGTCGAGACGAGTCTCGACGCGGCAGACACGAGTGTCCGCGCCACGTCATGGTTTCAGGGAAGCAGGCAGCCATCAGACATCAGCGCTCACCTTCACCCGCGCGGCTGATCGCCGGCCGCTGACCGCGGAGAGCTTTTTCTTCCCTTTGAGTGGATCGGCCGGTTCGTAATTCAGTTCCTTCGAGAGCACTTCCACCAGCTTCGCCAGCACCTTGGTCCGCGCCCAGTATTTGTCGTTGCCTTCCACCAGGCACCAGGGAGCGTTGCGAGTGCTGGTCTTCACCAGCATTTCCTCCACGGCCTCCTCGTAGGCGTCCCATTTCTCGCGGTTCCGCCAGTCTTCCTCGGTGAGCTTCCAGGATTTGTAGCCGATGGCCTTACGCTGCTCGAATCGGCGAAGCTGTTCATCGCGGGAAATGTGGATCCAAAACTTGGCCACGATGGTCCCGAAATCCCGTAATTGGCGCTCGAACGAATTGATCTCTTTGAACGCCCGCTTCCATGCATCCTCCGTGGCGAATCCTTCGACCCGTTCCACCATGACCCGCCCGTACCACGAGCGGTCGAAGATGGAGATCTGCCCTCGCTCAGGCAGGCGCCTCCAGAAGCGGTACAGGTAGTGCCTGGTCTTGTCCTCGCCCTGCGGTGCGCTGATGGGGTAAACCACATAACCGCGCGGATCCAGTTTCTCGGTGATCCTCTTGATCACGCCGCCCTTGCCCGCCGCGTCCCAACCTTCGAAGACCAGAATTACGGGGCGCTTCTGGAGGTAAACCTGGTATCCCAGTTCGCGGAGCTGAATTTGCCGCCGGGTCACCTCGCGCACGTAGGCCTCACGGTCGAGCGCCTTGGTCAGATCGATCGTCTCCAACATCAGAGTCCCCCTTCTCCCAGCGATTCCATGGCCGCTCGCAGGTCCGCGTCCTTGGTGTTGGCGTCCGCAAGCTGGACCCTGGGCGGCGCATTCGCTCCCAGTCGCCGCTCGATCGCGGCGATCAGGGTCTCAAAGACCTTGGCTCGCGCATGCCATTTGGAGGTCGCTTCCACGATGGTCCACGGCGCGAACTCCGATTCGGTCAGCTCCAGCATCTCCTCGGTGGCCGCCAGGTACTCGTCGTATTTCTTGTGCCGGCTCCAGTCGTCGGGGGTCACCCGCCAAGCCTCCAGCGGATCCGCCTGAATCGCCCGGAATCGTTCCTTCTGCTCCTTCTTGCTGATGTGCAGGAAGAACTTGAGGATCGTGGCGCCATCGTCGGCGAGCATGCGCTCAAACTCGACGATGTCGCGATAGGCTTGCCGCCAGGCCTTTTCCGGGATGGTCTTTTCCACGCGCTCCTCCAGGACGCGGCCGTACCAACTCTTGTCGAAGATGACCATCTCGCCGCGGTTGGGGACCTTCAGCCAGAAGCGCCATAACCACGGCCGCTGCTGCTCATACGTGCGGGGAGAAGTGATCGGATATAGCTTGAAGCCGCGAGGATCCAGGCGCTGCGTCAAGGCGGAGATGGTGGTCCCTTTGCCCGCGGCGTCCCATCCTTCAAACACGATCATGGTGGGCACCTGCTGATCCCAGCAGGCCTTCTCCAGATCGTTGAGGCGCTGTTGCAGAGGCGGCAGGATGGCCTTGGAGGCTTCGCGCGAGAGCTTCTTCTTCAGGTTGATGTTTTCCAACATGGTACGTGGTTCAATTCTACAGGCCGGAGAGCGGATAGGGAAGTTGAGGGGAGTGCGTCACGCGGGCAAATTGCTGCTATCATCCAGTTGGCCGAGGAACATCATGTGCTCTGCTCACAAGCTGTTGAAGGAGACCGTTCTATTTCTCGTAGTGCTGTTCGGGATTGCAGCGCCAGGACGGGCGCAATTCAAACTAACCGTAAGCTCAACTACGGTCAATCTGACTGACACATCCGCGCGATCGATCCAGGTGACGACGACGAACACGGCTGCATTGGCATACACCGTTTCGGGTGTGCCCTTCTGGCTAAGCACGTTCAGCGCCAACAACCATACGACGCCGGACACTCTGTCGTTCCAGGTTACGAATACGAACTGCGGCACTTGTACGGCGACGATCCTGCTGGTTCCCGCGACTCCGCCGGGAATCCTGGCGCCCGTTTTTGCTACTGACATTACCGTTACATATACGCCCGGTGCCGGCGGCGCAACGCTGGTCGCGACTCCTTCGAGCCTGACGTTCAACTCTGCGTCGGCTCAGCCCGCTGCGTCGCAGACCGTCACCCTGTCGACGACCAGTCCGAGCGCGTTTACCATTGTCGGGATTATGCCCGATCTGAGCTGGCTGTCGGCATCCGTGACCAGCGGTAGTTTTCAGGTGAGTGCCGCGAGTCCAGTCACACTTGCAGTGTCGGCCATCGCGGGCGCCTTAGCGCCCGGAGTGTACACCGGGCATATCACGATCAACACGAGTGCCGGCGCCCTAACCGTGATTACGGTTACGTTCAATGTGGGGATGGGGTCCGCGGGGACCATTACGGCGAGCCAAACGTCGTTTCAGTTGGCATACCCCAACCCACTGCAGGCGTTTGTCACGATTGGCAGTAGCAACCCCGCCGTGACCAGTTTCAACGTGACGATCGCCAGCCAATCGAACTGGCTGCTTTTCCAGAATGTCTCGGGATCGTTCACCAGCGTGGAGTTGGGCCTCTTTGGCATCACGGTCAATCAGGCTGTGGCGGCGACTTTAGCAACCGGCACATATCTCGGCACCATCACGCTGATCAACCCGCAGAACGTAAACGACACGACCACGATTAGCCTGACCCTCACGGTGAACAATGGAACGGGAACCGGCGCCATAGCAGCTCCCGCATCACTCGCGTTTACTGACCAGATAGCGGCAGCCAACTACCAACCCCAGCAGTTGATCACAGTTGGGCCGGTCGGGACGTTTACGGCCAGGGCCAGTGTTTCGAGTACCCAGCAATGGCTGGTCGCGAACGCATCGGGCGCGGGACCCAACAACGTAGTTGTGACGGTGATCCCGCAGGGGCTTGCAGCAGGCACGTACACCGGTACGGTCACGATCACCTCGACTAGTGGCACCATGGCCATACCGGTCACCCTGACTGTGACCGCGAGCGCGGTGGTAGTGCCGGCTCCTGGGAGCGTGAATTTTCCCTACCAGGCCCCGTCCCAGTCGCCGGTGCAAACTGCCGTTCAGCTCATTGCCAGCGACAATTCGGCTATGCCTGTGACGGCCTCGACGTCGACGCCGTGGATCACCGTGGGGGCGTATCCGGCTACCACACCGGTATATTTCCCGCTGACGATCAATCCTGCCGGGTTGTGCAACGGCCTGAATACGGGCTCCATTACCGTTTCGGCGCCCACTGCGGCCAACAGTGGATTTACGATTCCGGTGGTAGTGCTGGTCAGCGGCAGCACCGTGACCGCGGGCTGCCCCAACGGCGCGGGCGGTCCGCTGGTGCTGGAGCCTCCCGCGATGCTCTTCGTCGCGCCAATAAACGGGCCTCTCCCGCCCGCCCAGAACTTGGCGGTGATCGCCCCGGCGCTCTCCGCGGCCTACACGGTGAGTACCAGCGTTCCAGGCACCGTGACCAATTGGCTGACGGTGCAGCCCAGCGGCGTATTGGTGGGAAGCCAGACGCTTGTGGTTTCCGTGAACCAGACGGGCCTGGCGCCCGGGGCCTATATCGGAACGATTTCGCTGAATTCGAACGGCGCTGTGCAGACGGTTCCGGTCACCCTGGTCGTGAATGTGCCGGCAGTTGGGAATATCGCCGCGAATCCTTCCACACTGACGTTTAGCGCGGATTCCGGGCAGAGCGCAGGGTCGCAGAACGTCACTCTTTCGACCACCAGTCCAAGCCCGATTACGATCAGTGGGGTAACAACCGATTCGCCCAACTTCCTGTCGGCAGCCTTGACTTCCGGCAGTTCGGTCAGCTCCACCAGCCCGGCGACTCTGACGGTGTCGGCCACCGCTGCCAGGCTTCCGTTTGGCACGATCACCGGGCACATCACAGTTACTCCGAGTACCGGGTCACCTATCACGATTACCGTTACCTTCAACGTGGGGACGGGAATCCGCACCGGGACAGTGGTCGCGGGTCCGCCGAGCCTGCTTTTCGTCGCTCCCTCCGGGCAGGGTGCCCCAACCATGACCGTCGTGCTGACGACCTCCATTGCCAGTCCGGTTTCGATCACGGTGGTGGCGGATGAGAGCTGGCTGTCGTTCGCCGTGACAAGCCTCACGGTCAGTTCCACCAGTCCGGCGACCCTGTTCGTGAATGCCAGTGCGGCCAATCTTCCCTCCGGGTTCTATATCGGGCACCTTACCATCAATCCTAGCGTTGGCAATGTCACCGTCATTCCAGTGACCTTCCCCGTACCGCCCCCGCCGGAAGGAGGAGGCCCGAATCTGGCATTGGGCAAACTCGCCACCCAAAGCAGCACGCTTACGGGATCTCCCAATGCAGGCGCGGCGGCGGCAGTGGATGGCAATCCAGATGGGAATTTCTTCGACGGCTCCGTGACCGCGACGAATCTCGATCCGAACGCCTGGTGGCAGGTGGACCTGGGTGCTTCGGCAACCGTCAATTCGATCGTCGTCTGGAATCGTACGGATTGTTGTGGCTCGCGGCTGAACGACTTCTGGGTGTTTGTCTCGGATACCCCGTTCCTGCCCACGGACACGCCGTCCACGCTGGCGGTCCGTGCCAGCACATTCAGCAGCCATCAGATCACAGCGCCGAGTCCCTCCACTACGATTGTGTCCGGCGCGCAGGGTCGCTATGTGCGGGTGCAACTCACCGGCGCCAACTATCTGAGCCTCGCGGAAGTCCAGGTGTTTGGGACAGGGGCACCGGCAACCTCGAATCTGGCATTGGGAAAGGCGGCCACCGAAAGCAGCACGCTTCCGGGATCTCCCACTGCCATCGCCGCGGCCGCCGTGGACGGCAGCACGGATGGATATTTCTTCGACGGCTCGGTGACCGCGACGAACCTCGATCCCAACCCCTGGTGGCAGGTGGATTTAGGCGTCTCGGCAGCCGTCAATTCCATCGTCATCTGGAACCGTACCGATTGTTGCGGTTCCCGGCTAAACGACTACTGGGTCTTTGTCTCCGACACTCCGTTCCTCCCGACGGACACGCCATCCACGCTGCAGTTCAGGGCCGGTACGTTCACCAGCCATCAGACCACAGCGCCGAATCTCTCCACTACGATTCCGGCCGCCGCCCAAGGTCGGTATGTGCGCGTGCAACTCACCGGCGCCAACTACTTGAGCCTGGCCGAAGTCCAGGTGTTGGGTACAGCCCAGGCAATTACGAATCTGGCACAAGGCAAGGCGGCCATTCAGAGCAGCACGCTTACTGGATCCGCCACGTCGGTCGCCTCCGCGGCAGTCGACGGCAACACGGATGGGAGTTTCTTCGACGGCTCCGTGACCGCGACCAACCTGGATTC
Source organism: Bryobacterales bacterium (assembly GCA_003167275.1). Lineage (GTDB taxonomy): Bacteria > Acidobacteriota > Terriglobia > Bryobacterales > Bryobacteraceae > JAIQFL01. The sequence goes on from PMTT01000271.1 coordinate 5,465, forward strand.
CAACGCCTGGTGGCAGGTGGATTTGGGGACCTCGGCAGCCGTCAGTTCCGTGGTCGTCTGGAACCGGACGGACTGTTGCGGCGCCCGCTTGAGCGACTACTGGGTGTTTATTTCCGACACCCCGTTCCTTCCCACGGGCACCCCCTCCACGCTGCAGTTCCGGCCGGGAACGTTTGGCAGCCATCAGACCACCGCTCCCAATCCGGCGGCTACGATTCCAGCCGTCGCGCAAGGCCGGTACGTGCGCGTGCAACTTACCGGCGCGAATTACCTGAGCTTGGCCGAAGTGCAGGTTTTCGGACAATAGCCTGTGGGGCAGCCAATCCTGGCTGCCGCCGGCTTTCAGCCGGCGCTGATGACCGAGTGCGTGGATTCGCTCCTGGCGAACGCCGGCTGCACGCGATCCAGTCTTGGGACACAACGTTTTTCCTGCAACTTCAGAAGGCCGTTTGTGGGCAGTTTCCGAGGGCCGACAATCCGAGCAGAGGCGGCCTGACGCTTCCCAGAACGTTTGGCCACTTTCCGATCCACTTTCGAGGAAGTTTTTTCCGAGTGGCGCGTGATCCAGGATAAGGACGTGTCGGCGTGTTCACGTCAGCATTGCCGCGCTGCCTCGATTGCGGCGATGTCGATCTTCTTCAT
>PMTT01000872.1 GCA_003167275.1 Bryobacterales bacterium
TGGCCGATGCGACGCAGGGGTGTCTGGCTAGCCCAGCGATCTTCGATGTCCTGCGAAGTCACTCCGTCTCTTTCGGCGAGTTTCCCGGTGAGCGAGACGAGCCGCGCCGTCGCCGTGTATCCAGGACAGACACTGTTCACCAGCACGTTGTAAGGGCCGTACTCGTTGGCCAGCGTCTTGATCAGGCCGCTCACCCCCGAGCGCACCGAGTTGGACAGGATCAACCCGTCAATCGGCTGCTTGACACTCACCGAGGTGATGGCGATGAAGCGCCCCCACCGCCGCTGTTGCATCACCGGCAGAGTCTCCTTTGCCAGGTAGACCGTGCTCATCAGGTTGAGATTCGCCGCATTCTGCCAGTCTTCGATGGTGGTTTCGGCGAACGATTTCGAGGGCGGTCCCCCGGCGTTGGCCACACAGATATCCAGACGGCCGTACTCCGCCACCGTGTCGGCCACAAACTGGCGCACCTGCTCGTGGTCCGTCACGTCCAGTGCGCGCGTGCGGACGCCTGCGCCGGTTTCGCGGCGGATCTCCTCGGCGGCGGCGACCAGAGTCGATTCCGTGCGGGCGCACAGGGCAAGGATAGCTCCTTCCCTGGCGAGTCCCATGGCGACGGCTTTCCCGAGGCCTTGGCTGGATGCCGCGACGATCGCGACGCGGTCTTTGAGTCCTAGATCCATGGTTCAGCCTCTAAGGTAAGCGTCGTCCTTGATCAGCCAGTCGTGCCGTATGGGGCTGAAGATGTCGAGATCGAGCGTATCTTCGAGGGCCACGGCGCGATGCGGCACGTGGGAGGGGATGCGGAGTACCTGCCCCTTGGCCACGACGATCTCCTGGCCTTCGATTTCAAACTTCAGCGCACCCTCCAGGATGTAGGTGATCTGCTCGCTTTCGTGATGATGCTCCGGCACCACGGCGCCCTTGGCGAGGAAGACCTGCGCCACCATTGCCTTGTCGCCGGAGATGATCTTCCGCGAGATGGTGTCGCTGAGAATCTCTTTGTCCATCTGGTCCCACGTGTAATGTTCCATGACGTTTTCCGTTTCCCTGCCATTGTACACTTGCGCTCCCACCATTTCCGCGCTATATGTAGAAGCGAAAGGCATCCTCATGAACTGGTGGCAGCGTCTCCGCAATCGACAGGCTCTCGAACAATCGCTGGACGCCGAACTCCGCGACCACTTCGAGCGCCAGGTGGCCGATGGCCTTCGCCAAGGCTTGGACGAAGAGGAAGCGCGCCGCCGCGCGCGGCTCCAGTTCGGCGGGATCGAGCAAGTGAAGGAAGATTGCCGCGACGCGCGTGGCACCCGTTGGGCGGAGAACCTCTGGCACGACCTCCGCTTCGCCCAGCGCTCCTTGCGCAAGAGCCCGGCCTTTGCTGCCGCCGCCGTCGGCACCCTGGCCCTCGGCATCGGCGCCAACGCCGCGATTTTCAGCGTCGTGAACGCGGTCTTTCTGCGGCCGCTTCCCTACCGGGACCCGTCGCGCTTGATGTGGGTCACCGAATCCATGCCCAAGTTCGCCCGTCCCATCGTCCTGACGCCCGAGTTTGGGGCCTGGAAGGCGCAGAACCAGACCTTCGAGCAAATGGAGGCCTTTGGCACAACTACCGGCGTGAACCTCACGATGGCCGGCCAACCTGCCATGCGCGTCGATTCCGCCAGTGTGACTCCGGGCTTCTTCTCCATGTTGGGGGTCGCACCACACATCGGCCGCAACTTCACTCCCGAGGAGTCGCAGGCCGACGTCGCAATCGTCAGCGACTCATTCTGGCGGACTTCTCTCAATGCCGATCCGGCGTTCGTGGGCCGCACCATCACCTTGAATGGCAAGGCTTGGACCATCGTCGGCGTCATGCCGCCCGGTTTCGTTTACCCGGACGCACCCAGCGCCGCGGTGTGGCTCCCCAATGAGGTCCCGCCCGACGCGTTGGTAGCGAAACGCGGCATGCGATTCGTGATGGCCCTCGGGCGCCTGAAGCCCCAGGCCACGCCCGAGCAGGCGCGCGCCGACCTGAACGTCATCGCCCGCCGCACGGACAACCTGTATCCCACTCCGTGGTCGGGGTACCACCAGAGCGCCAGTGCGCGCGTGGTGCCTCTGCAACAGCAACTGGGCGGCAATTCGCGGGCCGCCCTCGTGGTCCTGACCGGCGCCGTTGCCTTCATCCTGCTGATCGCGTGCGCCAACGTGGCCAACCTGTTCCTCACCCGCGCCGTGGCGCGCGCCCGCGAAATCTCGATCCGCACCGCGATCGGCGCTTCCCGGGGCCGGCTGGTGCAACTGCTGCTCACCGAAAGCCTGGCGCTCGGCATCGTGGGCGGCGCTCTGGGCATCGGGGTGCTGTTTTGGGGACGAAGCGCGCTGACCTTTCTGATCCCCCGCGAAATCTCGCCCGACATCCCCGTCGATTGGCGCGTCGTGGTCTTCGCGGTGGCCTGCGCGCTGACGGCGGGCATGCTCTTCGGCCTCGCCCCGGCTGTGGCGGCCTCGCGCATTCGGTTGTCCACCACCGGGCGGCACGGCTCGCGCATCCGCGGCGGACTGGTGGTCTGCCAGTTGGCGCTCTCCCTGATCCTGCTGACCGGCGCCGGCCTGCTGCTGCGGAGTTTCCTGGTGCTGTTCACGACTCAGCCGGGGTTCGACCCGCGCCACGTCCTGACCGCCGATGTTTCGCTGGCGCCGCGCAATCTCTACGGCCCGCGCCAGCAGGCCGCCTTCGCCGAACGCGTGGTGGCATCCATCGAGAGCATCCCCGGCGTCGAGTCCGCCGCCGTTTCCACCGAAGCTCCGTTCGGAACCTTCAACGAGATTGGCAGCGGGCTGCATGCGGAAGGCCAGCCAGAGACCGCGGAAACGGTGGTTTACACCGGCGCCACAGCGGATTATTTCACTGCCCTGCGTGTGCCTCTGATCGCCGGAAGGGCATTCCGCGCGGGGGATGGCGACGTCGCGATTCTCAATCAATCTCTGGCCCGTCTTCTTTTCCCGAACCGCGACCCGATCGGCGAACGCCTCGCCGTCAACGCCAAGGACCCGTTGCTCACCGTGGTCGGGGTGGTGGCCGATACACGCCACCGCGCACTGGACGACAAGGTTTGGCCAGAGATCTTCCAGCCGTTCGACCGGAGGCCCTCGACCTTTCTAACCGTGGTGATCCGCAGTGGCGCCGACGTGACCTCCGCGGTCCGCAGCGCGGTGCAGGCCATCGATCGCGACCAGCCGCTGTACCACATCCAGCCTCTCGAAGACCAGCTCGCCGAATCGCTGGCCGAACGCCGCCGGCGCGCCGTGCTGCTGGGTCTGTTCGCCGCGCTCGCACTGGCGATCGCCGCGGTGGGCGTGTACGGCGTGATGTCGTATGCGGTGACGCGCCGGACGCACGAAGTGGGCATCCGCCTCGCACTGGGGGCGCAGCGCGGCGATGTGCTGCTGACGTTTCTGATGTCGGGCCTGCGCCTGGCAGGGCTGGGGATCGGCGCAGGCCTGCTCGGAGCGCGGGCGCTCACGCACTTGCTGAACAGTTTACTTTACGGAGTCAAGTCGACCGACCCCTATACGTTCTTGCTCGTGAGCGTGGCTCTGGGCGCGGCCGCCACGGTGGCGAGTTACTTGCCCGCCCGTCGGGCCACGCGGGTCGATCCGCTGGTGGCCTTGCGGCATGAATGAGGAGGGCCGTTGCGCGGTCAGGGCGAGAAGTTGGGATCTTGGCGGCGCCCCTTCTTTGTCTGATAAAGCGCGCTCTACTTGACGACCACGCCGGTTAGGGCATTCACGAACGCCGCATAGCCGTTTTTGGTGGTTCCCCACATCACGTACCACACGGGCGCTGGGTACCGCGATGCATTGCCCAACCGGAGCGTGGCCTTCTGGTTCGGATGCGTTTTCAGCCAGCCCGCGGCCTTTTCAAACGCCGCTTTGTAGGCAGCATCGGAATCCACCGCAAACTCACTGTTCGAGAACGCCTTGCTCGTGGGTGTGGAGCCGGCCCAGGGCAACGCGTTGCTCACGTTGACTCCCTTTCGGATGTCGGCTCCGCTGTCGGCAACAGCGTAGGTGAAGATCCGAGCTTCCTTGCGGCTGGGGGAAACAAAGACGACAGTCCACAGCCCGGCCTTACCGTCCTGATTCTTGATATTCGGTATTTCGCCGCTGGTCACACTGAGCGCCAGCAGATCGGTCGCCCAGGCGCGTGCCGGCTTGTACATTTCATAGAANNGCTGTGGCAATGCTCGAACAAGTCGATAGCACAAGTGCGGCAATCATGCCGGTTGTGGTTAAAAAGACCCGTTTATTCATAATTCACCACCACATCTATATTACCCCCGCGCCGATCCCTGCGTGGTGTCTGCCGGTTGCTGCGCCGCTGTTGGCCAGCGCGGCAGCTCGACGTTGATTCCACCCGCGCGCCGGAGACGAGGGAACTCCGGGGTGGTTCGATTCCGACCGCTTCGGCGTGACCGCGAAGGATCAGAAGGCTAGCGATGAGCCGGCACCGGAGCTCTCTCAGGCGGGCAAGCCGGTCGCGGCTCGGCAGGCCACATCTCCTATAATGGAGGCACGTTCCCGGCAGGGGCTCAAGGAGAGGCATGCACCGTCGAACTCTGTGCGCAATCGCGCTCGGTCTCATCTTATCTGTAAGTCTTCCGCAGGCGCGCGCGGCCGACGCCGGCATCTGGAAGGTAGCGCCGCCGCCGCCGGCCTCCTGGGAGCGGGACCGCGTGGCCGACCTCACCAACCGCCGCCACGCCGCCATGGAGCAGATCGGCGCGAAGGGAATCCTGATCCTCTACGCCGCCGAACCCCGGAACTATGCGGGCGACGTGGACTGGCCATTCCGCCAGGAGAACGATTTCTTCTACCTGACCGCCATTCCGCAGCCCGGCAGCGCGCTGGTGCTCATCCCCAGCGCTGAAAAGACCCGCGAGATCCTGTTCATGCCGCCCTCGAATCCCGCCCAGGAGAATTGGACTGGCCACATCTTGACGCCAGACGAGGGGCGCAAGATCTCGGGCATCCAGGAAGTCTGGGACGCGCGGCTGCTGAACGGATTCCTCTCCACGTTGATTCCGCCCGCGCGCGCCATCCTGGCCGAGGAGGCCGCGCAAGCGGGCAGAGGTGGACGAGGCGGCGGCAGGGCCAGGGGCGGCGCGGCGGAAGCACCCCCCACCACGCCTGTGGACGTGAGCACGTCGTTCGCTAGGACCATCGAGAGCGTCACCAAGGGCGAGGCGCAGATTTTTATGATCTCGCGCGGCCGACCCGCCGAATATCATCGCGAGATCGAGTTCGCCTCCAAGCTCACCGGCGCCGGACTCACGGTGAAAGACGCTACCCCGATCTTCAACGTCCTGAGGCGGGTCAAGTCCCAGCGGGAAACCGAGATCCTGCAGCATGCTGTGGATATCACCGCCGAGGCTTTCCAGCGGGTTTACGCTCTGGGAGTTCCCGGCGCCTGGGAGTACGAACTGCAGGCGCAATTCGAGTTCACGTTTCTGCGGCGTAATGCCCATTGGGGCTATCCGTGCATTGTGGCCTCCGGGGTGAACGCCACCACCCTGCACTACGAGACCAACAAGGACCGCATGAAGGCCGGCGACCTGCTGTTGATGGATGACGCCGCCGAGTTCGATGGCTACAGCGTGGATGTGACGCGCACCATTCCGGTAAGCGGCAAATACTCGAAGGAACAGGCGGAGGTTTACCGCCTGGTGTGGGAGGCGCAGCAGGCAGGCTTCAAGATGGCGCTGCCCGGCCACACGCCCTCGGGCGGCCCCACCTCGGTGCAAGGTGCGGCCAACGAGGTCTTCAAGAAGGGCCTGTTCAAGATGGGTCTGATCACCGACGCCACCAGCGACCAGCAGATGCGCATCTGGTTCAACCACGGCATCAGCCACGGCATCGGGCTCAACGTACACGACCCCGGCGGCAGGGAGTTGGAACCCGGCATGACGATCACGGTCGAGCCGGGGAT
>PMTT01000844.1 GCA_003167275.1 Bryobacterales bacterium
CATCAGCCCCAAACTGCTCACCCCTGCGTCAGGCACCCTCTTGAACTGGACCTTGCCTGCAAACGTATCCAGGCTGGTGGTCGTTTCCGCAGGTTGGATCCCCTCTGCTGTGCGCTAACCCTCCGGGTGAACCTGTACCAGGGCTTTTTCGTCGCTCATCTTGAACAGTATCAACCACCTCTCTGCTCAAAGGAAAGACAGAACTGCCGCTTTTAGGATCATGGATCTCAGGCCCCCCGGCAGAGGGATCTGGGACACATTCCCATCGGCCCCGGCCGTGGTGCTGCCCACCACCTTCGCGCCGGGGGCGGTGCGGAACGCCATGGTCGTGTACTCGGCCTGGCTCTGCGAAACCTCATCCACCAGGATCACCACCTTCCCGGAATAGTGGGGCCACTGCGGAGTCAGTATGGTGGGCTGCCAATCCCAGTGGAACGCCCCCGGATTGGAAAGGTCTCCGCGGGTGAACGTCGCGAACGGGGTCGGCCGATCGACCAGCAACTGTCCCAGCACGAACACCACGAACTCGGAGGGGTAGTTGCGGATGTCGATGACCAAGCCCTTGGTGCCAGCGGCGGCATCGATATAACGGCGCACGTCCGCGATCTTGATGGATGACAGCTTCAGATACGCCACGTCATCGGATAGACGGCGGAAAGTCTCTCCGGGCAAATCGTGGGTGCTACCGGCGGATAGGTTCAGTCCCGCGGGCGGGACTCTGCTGGCGGTGAGTGACAACTGTTGGCTCTCGCGGCGAATACCGAGTTTGGTTTCGCCACACGCCCCGCGGGTCATCGCGCTCCCGATGTCGCGCAGACGGGCCGCGTCGTTGGAATCCGCGTAATAGGGCGTCCAGGTCTCGAGTAGTCTGGACACTGGCACGCCATCCAGATCGGTGATGATGTCGCCGGTCTTCAAGCCGGTGGCCTTCTCCGCCTCCGCGGAGGCAAAGCCTGTCACCACCGGTCGGTTCTCCACGAAGCGCACGTTCACCGGAAGGCGGCAAGCGCCCACTGGCGGCCGGGCGTTCAGGGAACTCCAGAGATTGGCGTGAGTATCGTGGACCCGCGCAATCAGCGCCATCAACTCGCGCTGGTACCCCTCTGCGGTCTTCGCCAAGGCAATCTTTGGGATGGACTGGCGGAGCACGTCGTCCCACTTTTCCCCCAGCACGTCGCGATACGGGTACCAGTATTCGATGATGTTCCAGAAGCGGTAGGCGGCGAGGATCTGAAGGCCGGCATCTCCAGGCTTCATATTCGTGTAAGTGAGCTCATGACGGAACTCCGGATTACCGGCGCCCGGCATCAGGGAAAGATAGAACTGTTTCCCGTTGGCCGGCCGATTGGTGTAAATGGCGCGCAGTCTGCGGCTCAGATCGGGGTTCAGGAATGTCGGATCGCCAAGCCACTCCAGGGCGGGACGGAGGTGGGTGGCGCCAGTTTCCATCGTGGCGCATGGCTTGCACGCCTCCGGAACACCAAGCCCGTCGATCCATTTCACCAGCGCGGCGTTGGCCGCGGCGCGATCTGGCGCGGCCAGAACCGCGGGCATCGCGCGGAACAGATCGTAGTCCCAATGGCGCTGTCCCCCTGTGACGAGCGGGTGATGGTACTTCAGAAAGCCCCACACCTTCCCCAACGTCGCCAGGTTCTCGATCTGCACGGGGGTGAGTTCGGTGAGTGCGATGCCCGAGCCTGCATCGAACTCGTGGTCGGTGTCGAGTACGGTCTTGGGGATCTCGCGCCGGGGGGCCTCCCAGACCGGCTTGCCATCCACCAGCAACTGCAAATCATCGGCCCAGACCTTCCCAGTGCCGGTGACGAACACTCCAAAGAAGAGTTGCTTGGCCTCGGCGTTGACGGGGATGGAGATGGAGTACTCTTGCCAGTCGTGAGTCCCCTTCAACTGGCGATTCTGCATGTTGTCGAACTCCATGCCAGATCTTTCGCCGTCCTCGCGCATCCACATTCCCACGAAGCCGGTGACCTCTTCGGTGCGCAGGAACCCGCGCATCTCCAGCCTCTTACCTTGGAAGTCCATGGGGACGACTTTGGTGATTCCGGACAATCCGCCGGAGGTATCCTGCGGGCGCTCGATGCGGGCCGACCACTTTCCGCCATGCACGATCCGATCGTCGACGTGGACACTTCCCGGCGGATTGCTGCCCCATCCGCCTGGGGCGCCGCCCGGATGGTCGGTTTCAAAGCTGAGGATCGCTGCGAGGTTGGAAGGCTGGTTGGGTGACTGCGCCCGGCAGACCAACGCCGCCAGTGCGCACGCCAGTACGAGAGAATACCGTGCCATTACCCGATCATACGTCAGACCGTGACGGCAGGATGCACTATTTGCTCTCGGATCGGTCCGCCTACGTGGAGACTAATCGCAGCGTTTGGGTTCCCGTATCGAAATGTTGGCGGTGAACAGCGGCTTCCGATCGTCTAGGGCCCAGCGAGTGACATTCCATTTCGCCCGCAAGTACTTCACATCGGGATAAACGGGAAGGTCCAGAAGAATCCCGTACGAACCGCAATAGGACTTCCGCGGAAGACTCAGTAAGGGCTCGGAACCCCAAGTCATGCCGTCTGTCGAACCCCAGACGGAAAGAGCGAGGGACTGCTGATCGATCACTCGGGTGATGTGCAGCATGAGAAGCAGTGCTCGACCCTGATGTTCCCCCAGGGTCAACACGGGGCCGGTGCCGCATTCGCGAAACGTGCTTTCTTCCAAAAGAACCGCTGCCCCCGGACTCGCTCTCCGGGCCAGCGCGGTTTCTTGCTGCATCGCGGCCATCATGAGGAGGCCCCCGCGGCGCTGACTAGGGCTTCGAAGTGTGGGTAATTCCTGTTTCCCGCTCGTTCCGGCAATTCATCAGGCAACTGCGGAAGGCGCTCTTTCCAATGTAGCCAGGCGAGACTCACAATGCGGACCACCTCGTCTTGATCAAATGGCTTGGCGAGTACATCGTAGGCTCCCAGATTTAAGGCCTCCGCCCAGAGACGGTCGTCCGCGGTCCTGGAGGTCACAATCAGAAGAGGCGGATGGGGCAGCGGGGTGAGCACTTCCAGCATTTTTTTCCAGGTGTCCGGCTGGTGATCGCATCCGCAAAGGAGGACGGAAATCGGGTTCTGTCGAATGGCCGCGATCGCGGATTCGGCCGTGGTACTGGTTGTCAACGTCCATTTCGAATTGGGACAAAGGGACCATTCGGAGCGGCTAAAGATCTGCCTCAACGAAGCGTGGTCCTTAGCGATCGGATCCACAGACAATACGCTGACGGTGCGGACAACACCCCTTTGCACTTCAATCGGTACCGTCGGAGCCATGCGAGAAGTCCTATTTCGCCCGTTGTCACTCGTCAGTTGTGTGAATGGGCGACCGTCACAACGTGAGTCAAAAGTCCAGCCTAAGTAGTTGGAACCGTTCCGTCAACGGGATCTACGGCTTCCATCTCTATCGATTTCGAGTCCTTCGACTCCGAAACCCAGACCGGCGCAAAAATTGGAGGAGTTATCTTTAGGATAGATTTGAATTTGAATTGTGTCAACGATTATTTGTGGAAATTCACAATATTCTTATCGGATGCTGGTGTCGGATTTCCCGGCATAGTCCTTCGGGTTAACTCAGGCTCGCTACGGCTGCCCACGTTTGGGGGTAGCTCATTGCGCAAGCGTGCGGTAGGTCACAGTCACGCCCTCAATCCAGCCCCATAGGGGCGTAGGGCAAGCACTTCTCACGCCAGCGCTTCCCTTACCACCTCGCCACTCACAATCGTCGGCCGCTCCGACCTTCCGTTATGCAAGTAAGTGACTTTGACATGATCCAGTCCCAGCGCCCACAGTATCGTGGCGTGTAAGTCATGCACGTGCACGGGGCGCTCCACCGTTCTGAGGCCGATATCGTCGGTCCGTCCGATGACTTGCCCCTTCTTGACACCGCCGCCCGCCATCCACATGCTAAAGCCCCACGGATTGTGATCGCGGCCATTGCCGTTCTCGTTGAACGGCGTGCGCCCAAACTCTCCGCCCCAAACCACCAGCGTGCTGTCCAGCAGGCCGCGCGCCTTGAGATCCGTCAGCAGCCCAGCGATGGGCACATCCGTCTCCTGGCACCTCCGCGAGTGGTTGCGCTCGATATCGGAATGCGCGTCCCATCCGCTCCCGCTGCCGGAGTACAGTTCCACGAAGCGCACGCCGCGCTCCACCAGCCGCCGGGCCAGCAGACAGTTGGCGCCGTATTTCGATGTAACTTCGTTGTCCATGCCGTATAGCTTGCGGGTGGCTTCCGATTCCTTCGTAAGGTCAGTCGCTTCGGGCGCGGCCGATTGCATGCGGTAGGCCAACTCGTAGGAGTTGAGCCGCGCTTCGATCTCCGAATCCTCCGGCTTGCTGTCGCCGTAGTGCCGGTTGAGCGCATTCAGCAGGTCCAGCCGGCCGCGCTGCTGTTGGTCCCCGATCGTGGATGGCGGCGCCAGGTCCAGGATCGGCGCGCCCTCCCGCCGGAAGAGCGTGCCCTGATAGGTCGCCGGCAGAAACCCGGAGCTCCAGTTCTTCGATCCGCCCAGCACCTCTCCCTGGTCGGTCAGGATCACGAACGTGGGCAGATTATTGTTCGCCGTGCCGAGCCCGTAAGTCACCCAAGCGCCCATTGACGGTCGGCCCGCCAGGATCGAGCCGGTATTCATCTGACAGACCGAGCCGACGTGGTTCAACCCGTCCGCCCAGCACGCGCGGAACATAGCGATCTCGTCCACCTGCTGCGCGATATTCGGATACCAGTCCGACACCCACATGCCGCTCTCGCCGTACTGCTTCCACTTGCGCGACGAAGGCATCAGCGTGTTGGACGCGGTGCCCATGGCGGTAATCACCTTGCCGTAGGATGGCGGCATCGGCTTTCCCGCAAGTCTCTCCAATTCCGGCTTGGGATCGAAGAGATCCAAGTGACTCGGGCCACCCTCCATAAACAGGAAGATGACTGACTTGGCGGTGGGCGGATGATCCGGCTTCTTAGGAGCGAGCGGATCCGCCGGTGTGGCGCCCTGTAACATCGATGAGACGGCCAGAGCGCCTAATCCCCCGCAGGAGCGCATCAGAAACTCCCGCCGGCTGCGCGATGGTGCGTAATGTGGAGGTCTCATAGAGTTAGGGTCCTTTCATGGGCAGCTCAGAAGACAGGCCGGGAGGCCTGTCCTACTAGTTTTGATATACGAATTCATTAGAATTCAGCAGCATTTCGCAGAAATCCACGAATGCCGCCGCGTATGACGGCTCCGTTCCCGCGGGCATCTGCAGGGGCAAGGCCAGCTTCTCGCCTTTCGCGGCACGTTCGGCAATCAGCGCCTTCTGCTTGTGGAAGAAGGTCGCGACTGTGTCCTTTTCCCAAGGGTCCGGAGACCGCGAATAGGCTAGCCGGAAGGCCCGATCCACCGGGTCCTTGGCCTCGAGCGCCCTTGCGGCGAAAGCCTGCGCCCATTCGAGCGTCACCTTGTCATTCAGCATCGCCAGTGCCTGCGGCGCGGTCGTCGTGACGGAGCGCCGCGAGCACGACTCGTGCGTGTCCGGCATGTCGAACGCTTCGAGCATGGGATAACGCGAGTTGCGCTTGGCAAAAATGTAGACGCTGCGCCGATTGCGCTCGGGCTGCGCCGAGAGCTTCCAGCCACCGCGCGGAGAGACCATGCCGTCCGGCAGTTCGGGGAACACGCTC
>PMTT01000266.1:0-1446 GCA_003167275.1 Bryobacterales bacterium
CGGGAGGCTGGGGCTGGGGCTGGGGCTGGGGCTGAGGCTTCGCGGCGGATGTCTGCCACGTGTGGGGCAACGGCTTCGCGCCGGTGGAGGGCGTTGGCCTCGAGGACGGGATCGGAAGGAAATGGCGAGCGGGGGACTCGATGGAGGCGACTTCTTCATCGTCGTCCGAATCGTCTACATCCAGAGGATCCTCATCCTCATGCCGGTCGACGAGTACATCGTCGTCGGGACGCTCATCCGGAACGTCAAAGACGACTCTTCTGGGGTCGAACCGGGTCATCGCGTTGCAGTAGTCCTTGGCATCCGAGGCCAGGATGGTGGCCCAGAGGTGCTTGCAGGGCTCGCCGGATTCGAAATGCGGGCAGTCGCAGAACAGGGTCAGCTTACGGCCGTCCCAGGTGATTTCGACGTCGTAGGTCCGGGAACCGCGGACCCGCGCTTCCACTTCAGTTGCCGAGCCGGCGTGGATGCGCACCGCGCCCGAGCGGTAATAGCTGGCGCCGCGCGAGCGGACGTCAACGTCAAACTGCGCCGAAAGTGCGGACGCCAGTTTCATCGAACATCCTGGGGAGGTATTGTTCCCATTCTACATCGCTCGGACGCGGGGGCCAGATAAATCAGATGCGCAGGCGGCGACCGTCTGCGGCACGGGCCCCCTACCGGAGGGTCCATTCCATCCAGTCCAGCATTTCTTTTTGCCTTTCCGTGTGACCCAGCCCCACCTCCAGGTTCACGTATCGCATGCCCCGCGCGGCAGCCAGGCGGGAGAGCGAACCGTCGTCTTCCTTGGGAGCGTGTTGCTGAAGAACCACGTTGTAAGCGGAGGTCGAGAGCAGCCGAAAGTCGTTCGGGTCGGTACAAAGGAAGAAGGCGTGCGGATTGTCCGGCTCGCGGATCGACTTCTCGTCGCTGATGGCCTCCTCATTGGTCACCGAATATCCGGCCGAATTGTTGTGGAGTGCGATGAGCAGGCCGCTGGGCGGCGGAAGCAGGGCGCGCACCAGTTTTTCGCGCCTTCGGTCCAGTTCGTGAAGCGCCGATTGGACGCGCTCCGGGCTCCAATCGCGGTTGAGTCTCCGCAGGCTGGCCTCGGCTCCTACCCGCGAGAACATGCGGTTGGGATCCAGTTGGCCGGTATCGACGGCCACCGTGCGCGTGTGGTTCTGGATGACGTAGGCGATCCCCTCGTGGGCCTCCATGTGCCGGGTCAAGACCTGACGGGCGGTCTCTTCGTTGCCATGGATCAGCAGATAGCGGCGCTTGGACGCGCCGTTCCGGATGATCCGAAAGGTCGCCCCAGCCAGGCTGATGCGCTTGGGACGAAAGAACGGCAGCCATCCGAGTATCGAGCCGTAGGCCAGGAATTCACGGCGGGACCAGTCCGCCGGACGGCTCACTGGAGCTCCTCCTCGATGGGTTTCTTGTGCTTGGGTTTCTTGCGGGACG
>PMTT01000266.1:1515-6673 GCA_003167275.1 Bryobacterales bacterium
CGGATTGGCATTGAGGATGCGGCGAGCGAGATCTTCCATGCTGAGCCCCGGCATGGTGGCGTCCAGGACGGCCCCGGCAAAACTGTCGGGCGCAGCCTGGATCTGTGACCAGGCCTCCTCGGTGGTGCTTGCAATAGTCACATCGTGCCCCAAACGTCTGAGGTACATGTGCATCATTTTCAACAAGGCAGGCTCGTCATCGACGAGAAGAATTCGACCCGAGGCGTCACTCATGTTCCCGTTAGATCTCAGTATAAGTTCTACTAGGATATCTCACTTTTGAGACTGTGGGGCAGGTGGTCAATCCGCGTGGGGCGGACCCCCTGGTCCGCGGCCGACGCCCGCGTCGGCCCTTCCTGGCTGCGGGCGAGATGTCGATGCCTTTGGCGAAAGCGGGTCCGGGGGGACCCGCGCGGACCAGGGGGTCCGCCCCACAGCCTAGCGCGCGACGAACTTCACGAATCCCCAGCGTTCGGGAATGTGCATGTTTACAACGCCCTGCGGGGACCACACCCAGTTGTCCTCCTTCAGGCCGGGCAGCTTTTCGTAGCGCCCGTTCACGCTACGGACGTGCCACTCCACGCGTGAGAAATTCACGCGCCACTCCGCTCCCGGCTCCGGCCGCCGGGCGCCGCTACGCTCCGTGAAAGCACTCCAGGGGAAGGCCAGTTCGACACTCCAGCCCCGGTCGTGGTCGCGGCTGTCATTGATTGTTCCGTTGACAGAAACGGCGCTGAGGAGCCCGGGGATTTCCCAACTGTTGTCGGCCTTGCCGCCCTGCCGGTAGGGCTTCGGCAGGAATAGATCCCAGCCCGTGTTCAGGGCGTTGATCTCAAACTCGAAGTACTTGAGGGTGTCGCCGGTCGGGTTGAGGAAGACCTCGAAATCGTTATCGTGAAAGATCACGGAATCGTGCTCGGTGAGCGTCGCCCACACATCGGGCTCCGCCAGTTCGGCGCCGACGTAAAAGTAAGTATCATCCCAAAGCATCTTGACGCGGGTCCGAAAGCGCGGCTTGGGAGAGGATGGGCCACGGATATCCAGGAACCAGTCAGTCCAGGGCGCACGCCGCCAGGCCGCATCGTCCAAGTTTCCGTCCACACGGATGACGGAGTCGGCCCGGACGCAGTTGTACTTCTTAGGCGGCAAATCGGCCGCTAATATCACGGTGCCAAGCAGCAAAACCATAGCCACCGATGAACACAGATAAACACCGTTAAAACGCACCCAAGAGTTCCACATCCAATTCTTATCTGTGTTCATCGGTGTTCATCGGTGGCTGAATTCTTCAGAACGTGATTCCCAGCAGAAACTCGGCCTGGTTCTGATTGCTGCTCAATACACCGGCGAGATTAAAGTGTTGCGCGCCCCAGCGGGTGTATCGAATCTCCGGCGAGAGGTGAATCACGATGGCGTGAATGTCCACCCCGGCGCCCAGCACAAACCCTTTCGTGGAGTTGTTCTGGAGCGCCGCCGGCGTGGATGTGGTGTGGGTGGTAGACGCGAGATTCTGAATCGTCTGAGTAACGGTATCGGTCAGACCGCTCAACGTATCGAAGGCAATACCGGCAGCCACATAAGGCCGCGCAATTCTTGTCGGGAAGCGATACTTGCCTAGAATCGGGAACTCCCAGGAGTTGGCAGTGGTGCGGTCAGTGGTCAGGGTGCCGAGGGGGGTCCCAGTGCTGTCCTGATAATGGATGCGCCGATAGAGGGCATCGACCTCGACACCCAGGCCGAACGGCAAACGTAATTCGCCGGTGACCCCGCCAATGAAGCGATTGGGGATGCTGGAACTCACGTTCTGCACCGTGTCGATGAAGTCCGTGAGGGGAACACCGAGTTTCACCCCGGCCGAAAAGGGCTGTGAACAGGCTGATACCGCGACGAGCAAGAATAGGAACAGAGATCTCATGATGACGGTTACGGGCGAACAGGACCGGCGGTTTCCATTGTACGAAACCTCGGCGGGTGAAATCACACGCGCAACGAAAAGGTCTCTCCCAGGTAGATGCGTTTGACTTCGGGATCGCGCTCCAAAGCCTCCGGGCTGCCCGCCCGGAAGATCCGTCCGTTATTGATGATGTAGGCGCGGTCGGTCACCACCAGGGTCTCGCGAACCGCGTGGTCCGTGATGAGGATCCCGATGCCGGAGCGCTTCAGGTCGAAAATGATCCGCTGCAGTTCCAGCACCTGGATGGGGTCGATACCCGAGAACGGCTCGTCCAGTAGCAGAAAACTAGGGTTGATGACCAGCGAGCGGGCGATTTCCACGCGGCGGCGCTCGCCGCCCGAAAGCATGTATCCCCGGCTGGTGCGCACTTTTTCGAGGCCCAACTGATCGAGCAGACGCTCCATGGTCTCGCGGCGCTCGCGCGACCGGAGGGGCAGGGTCTCCAGGATCGCCATCAGGTTCTCCTCCACGGTGAGCTTGCGGAAGACCGAGGCTTCCTGTGGAAGATAGCTGATGCCGCGGCGCGCGCGCAGGTACATGGGCAGGTTGGTGATATCCTCCTCATCCACCAGGACGCGGCCCGAATCGGGGCTGATCAGCCCGACGATCATGTAGAACGAGGTGGTCTTCCCCGCGCCGTTGGGACCCAGCAGACCGACTACTTCCCCCTGTTGGACAAACACCGAAACGTCATCCACCACGCGCCGTCCGCGATAGGTCTTGGAGATTTCCTTGGTCTCGAGTTTGCTCATCGGGTTCGGTGCTTCCTCGGTAGCGGTCCAACACCGGGTGGGCAGGCAGGGGTCCTGCGCCACTGCTTACAGCACGACGGTCGCGGTATGGCATCCCACGTCACTTTCGCTTAATCTGACTTTGCCCTGGTTGGGCGCGAGACCCATTTACCAGAAGCC
The DNA here is from genome assembly GCA_003167275.1 of Bryobacterales bacterium. Taxonomy (GTDB): domain Bacteria; phylum Acidobacteriota; class Terriglobia; order Bryobacterales; family Bryobacteraceae; genus JAIQFL01. The sequence goes on from PMTT01000266.1 coordinate 4,381, forward strand.
TATCATCGTTAGCGAAGTAGGTCAAATCGATGCCTTCCGTGGTATTGTCTTTGCCGTTGGTTCGGCGTTCTACGAGCTTCGGCCGGCCATCGCGCAGGAACACACGCTGATCGGCCGTGTAGTACTCGGCGTGGTCGGCAGTTCCGATGCGGGTGGCCTCTTTGGATACCTGTGTGATCTGGACGGCGCCATCGGCGAAAGCCTTTTCGAGCCGGGAATCGCTGCCCGACTCGGCCAGGAATGCGCGGATCTCCTTGGCCTTCACATCCAGGTTGGGCCGGGTCAGGGCAACTCCGCCGGTGTAGACCGCCAGGCGGTTCTCCTCGGTATAAACCAGGTGTGGAGCATGCACCACGGTGAGCACCGGATCGGCTGCGGCCTTCTTCTTGGCTGGAGGATTCTTGGGATCGTCCTTCTTGGGCTCCTCCCAGAGATTGGTGACCACATTGCGGTCCGCGATCAGGGACTTCTTTTCTCGGTCCACGTCCACCACGTCGGCCTGAATGCGGTTGGCGCCCTGCCACATGGTGACGTCACCTTCATAGTGCATGCTGCGATTGTGGTTCCGGGAATCCATCTTGCGCGCCTGCGCCTGGAGCGGCTGGTCGCCCGAGAGCATTTGGGAGTTCTTCTTCTCGTCTCTGTCGGGAAGGCGGCTGGAGTTCACACGGTCCTCGGCGACAAAATCGCCAGTCTTTTCGTCCATGCGGATGTGGTCGGCGGAGGTAGAGCCGGTGGCATCCCACATGCGCGCGGAGGTATCCAGCAGGATCAGGCTTTGGGAGGAGTCTAGCGTGGCCTTGGCGGCGCGGGCGTGGCGGTCGCCTTCATCGTAGGTGAAGTCGCCGTTTTGCTCCGTGGACACCATCTGGCCAGTCTTGGGATCGAAGTGCGCCATCAGGTCGCGGCTGGCGGTAACCGATGCCACGCGGTTGTGCTTCTTCTCGTCGTCGGTGGGCTCGGTGCGGGTCCGCGCGCTGGTACTGTGAAACGACTCGATGCGGTTGTCCGCACCGTAGTTGATTACCATGTCGTTGCCCTCCAGCAGGCGATGGTGCTGGATGGGCAGATTGGGGATAAACTCCAGCGTGCCGGGCGAATGCGTGACCACGCTTTCGAGATTCCGGCCGCCGGGCCGCATCTTCATCGTGAGGGTATCGCTGCGCAGGATATGCGACTCGCCGAGTTGCCGGCCGGGCGCGGGCAGGGGCTTTTCCGTCACCACACTATTGCCGGAAGTGTTGGCATCCGTAAGGATGCTCTCGTGTTCCTCCGGGGTGAAATTCAAGTCCACATGGTTCGCTGTGATGGTGGTTTCCGCGGTTTCGGAGGTCGAAATCAATTGCGCGTTGGTTTGCGCGGTCATTCTCTCGACCTGCCCATCGTCATTCATGGCGAGCCATAGCTGATCGGCCGAGTATTGCAGCTTCCGGGTGGGGTAGTTGTCGGTGCCATGCGCGTTAATGGCGTCGATGCTGCGGATGACTTTGTGCCCGTCGCCATCGTCTTGCAAATGGATCATCACGTTCTGGCCCTCCACCACGGTGTTCTCGCGGGTGAGGCGACCCCAGGGCGTCAGCCGAATCTCGGCTTCGGTTTCGCGATACTCCAGGCTGCCGGCCTCGATCTTCATAGGCTTGGCGTGCGGACCGAGCGGCGTGTAATACATCACGACGTCGTTCTTCATCACGAACTGGCGCAAAGTGGGGTCATATGAGGCGCCTGTGGCGGTGCCGTTGCCGCGTTCCCAAGTGAAGCTCGAAGGACGGTCGGTTTCGGCGCGGCCGCTGGTGTCGTAGGTGACGCCGGACGACTTGACGGAGACGGGCGTCCGTTTGGGAGTCCCTTCGACGGGCACGTTGAGCGTGATGTCGACATCGCCCTCCGAGTAGAGGTGCTCGTCAGCCTTGTAAAAGGAGGCAGCGGCGCTCTTGATCAGGTCATAGGTATCGCCCTTCTTGCTGGACAGCCGCAGGGTGACGCCTTTGAGATCGGCGCGCGACGAATCCTTGAGTTCGGTGGCGTCCTTCGCCCAGATCTCGGCCACCGTGCGGGCGGCGCCATTCCGGGTATCGGTTTGCACCCAGTGCCAGTCTATTGAAGACGAATTCAAATCGTCGGCCAAATGCACTGGTTTGGCCAGCGCCTGATCCCGGACCCGAAGTGCGTTGAGTTGTGCCCGATACTTGACGCCGATGCCGCCGAGGATTATGACAATGGCCACCAGTAAGAGCCAGCGGGTGCCTCGCATGGACCCACTATAGCGCGTCGGCCAGGCGCTCGCGGTGTAGTC
>PMTT01000431.1 GCA_003167275.1 Bryobacterales bacterium
CTACCAGACCCGGCAGGCGTTGGAGCTCACCATCGGTTGGCTGGCCTTGCAGGAAAACGCCTTCTGGAATTCCGGCATGTTCTGCAGCGTGCCATCCACGCGGTAGCGGCCGGGAGAATGCGGATTGGTCAAGGCCTGCTGGCGCTCCGACTGGGGCGTGCTGTTCTCGCACCAGATTTGGGCGAACCCCAGGAAAAAGCGCTGTTCCGGCGTAAACCCGTCCAGCACCGATTCCTTGCCCTTCAGGGTATCCTGCAGCGCCATCAGCGCCACCCGAAGGCCGCCATTGTCGGCGGTGTTCTCACCCAACGTCAGGCGGCCGTTCAGTTTCACGTCGTCCACGGCGGTGAAACCGGAATATTCGTCCGCCACACAGGACACGCGCTTCTCGAACTCGGCGCCGTCCTGAGGGGTCCACCAGTCGCGGAGGTTTCCGTCCCCATCGAACTTGCGCCCCTGGTCGTCAAAGCCGTGGGTCATTTCGTGCCCGATCACCATTCCCGCGGCTCCGTAGTTCAGGGCGATGTCTCGCCGCGGATCGAAGAACGGCGACTGCAGGATGCCCGCCGGGAAGTTGATGCTGTTGTTCTGCGGGCTGTAAAACGCGTTGACCGTGGGAGGCGTCATGGTCCACTCGCTCTTGTCGGTCGGTTTGCCGATGCGTTGCATCCGGTCCTGCAGCACGGCTTCCGTCGTGCGGACCGAGTTGCCGAAGAAATCGTCACGGGCGACGGTCACTTTGGTGTAGTCGCGCCACTTCTTGGGATAGCCCACGTTGTTGGTGATCGCCTTCAGCTTCTCGATGGCCGCCTTCTTGGTGGTGTCGGTCATCCACGGAAGTGTCTGGATGTCCTTCCCGAGCGCCTTCTCGAGCGCATCCACCAATTGCGCGATCTGAGCCTTGGCATCCGCCCCGAACGCCACGTCGATGTACTTTTGGCCGAGCAGGTCGCCCAACGAGCGGTCCACTGCCGCGACGCAGCGGGCCGAGCGCGGGCGGGGCTCCTTCGCGCCGGTCAGGTAGCGTTGCCAGAAATCGAAGCTCTCATCTTCGAACGCCTGGGGCAGTTGGGATGCGCTCTGGCGCAGGAGGTGCCAGGTGAAATAGGCGCTCCAGGGACTCACCGAATCGCTTGGAAGTGTGGCGGAGATCTGCTTGATGAAGTCCGGACTGCTGACATTCAAGGTGGTGAAGGCCGGGGCGCCCACACCATGGAAATAGGCGTCCCAATCCAAGACCGGGGAGAGCGCTTTCAACTCCTGCATAGTCATAGGATGGTAGCGTTTGTTGGGGTCGCGCATGGAAACCCGGTCGGGCGATGCCTGCGCGATGGCAGTTTCCAACTGAATCACCATCTGGGCCTTGGCCGCAGCGTTATCTGCTGAATCACCAGCGAGTTGGAGCATATTCTTCATGTGTTGCACGAAGCGCTTCCGGGTCTCCACGCTCTTGGTGTCGGTCTTCAGATAGTAGTCTCGATCCGGCAGTGAGAGGCCCCCCGGGCCCAGCGACGCGATGGTCCGGGTGGAATCCTTGGCGTCGGGCTGCGCACCGAAAGTGAAGAGCACGCCGATTCCCCGGCGGTGCAGCCGCACCAGTTCATCCAGAACCTCTTCCCGCCTGGTCATCGCGTTGATGCGGTCGAGTTCGGGCTGTATCGGCGCCAGACCTTTCTTATTGATNNGCGCGGTCGGCGGGGATCGGGTTGTGGGCGATCCAGTTGCCGCAGGCGTACTGGTAGAAATCGACGCACGGGTCGATGGACTTGTTCATCGCGGCGGTATCCAGACCCGAGGCGGAATCGGCTGCCAGAGCGAGCACGGGCAGCGCGAAAAGAGCGAGAAGATGTCGGCAATTCATAAACGTGTAAGGTAACACGAGGACGGAGGGAAGGCACACGGACAAAGTTGGTCCGGCAGGCAACACAGGAACGAAAAGGGGGAGAATCATGGGCAGGCCACCCTTACGAGGGCCGGCCTGCCCATGGCTGAGGTCTAATGGCCCCCGGCAGCCGCCGCCGAAGACACCTTTCGGCTTAAGAAACATTCCCGGCAGTATACCGGCCGGCCTTGAGTCGGCTTAAAGGGCACCGTGGTTTCCCGACCGCATTGTGAGCAGGTGGTCATGGTTTCGGTTTTGGTAAAGCCCGAGGCCGATGAGCCTTGACGCTTGGTCTTGCAATTCTTGCAGCGTTTAGGCTCGTTCTTGAAATTCTTGTCGTGGAAGAAGTGTTGTTCTCCCGCTGTAAATACGAAATCCGCTCCGCAGTCTACGCACTTGAGGACGCGATCCTGGAACTCCGCCATAGCAACTGTGCCCCGTTATCGACTTGAACTGTACTAGGATTAGGGTGGGCGGGATGGAAGCCGCACGGGCCAGGCATCCCGCCACCGCGTTACTCGATTTCCCGGCGATTCTTCTTCCGGTTTCGCTTACGGGCCAGCGCTTGCTTAGCCCGCAGCTTCTCGCCCGGCTTCAAGTAGAAGGAGTGTCTTTTGACCTCCTTGATGATGTCCTCTTGCTGGACCTTTCTCTTGAAGCGGCGAAGGGCGTTTTCTAATGTTTCGCCCTCTTGAAGCTTTACTTCAGCCAAACGAAATACACCTCCCAACTGAACCAAAGAGTTCCCATGCGGGTTTTCCGGATTTCCGAGACCCTGCGTCACCTGGAGTGAGGCCCGACCCCAAATTTCCTGCACTTCGCACAGAAGGTACTGATATCATAGGTGGTTGACAGATAAAGTCAAGCCTAAACTTATCGACGCCGTTCGAACCAACCGGCCAGAACATCTGCATGCTCTTTCTTTTCAGGGAGTTACACTGAAATGGAAAATGTACTAGCAATTTTGCTGGCGGGGGGCGTCGGTGAGCGTCTGTATCCCCTCACACGAGACACCGCCAAACCGGCCGTGCCTTTCGGAGGCGCTTATCGCATTATCGACTTTACCCTGTCCAACTGCATCAACTCCGACGTCCGTCGAATTTTCATCCTAACACAGTATAAGTCGTTGGAACTAATCCGCCATGTCCGCGACGGTTGGAACATCCTGTCGCCTGAGATGGGCGAATTCATCGAAGTCATCCCCCCCATGAGACGGGTACACGACGACTGGTACCAGGGCACCGCGGACGCCGTCTTCCAAAACTTCCAGAGCATCGAAGTGGAGGCTCCGGACCTGACCGTCATTCTCGCCGGCGACCAAATCTATAAGATGAATTACCGCGAGATGCTGGACTGGCACCGGCAACACCATGCCGATATCACCATCGCCACCATCCGGGTGCCTCCCGCGGAATCCCCTCGATTTGGGGTGGCCGACATCGGTCCGGACTATCGCGTCGTGGGCTTCATCGAGAAGCCCGATCCCTCCAACGCCATTCCATCGCCGTTCGATCCGTCGATGATCAGTGCGTCGATGGGGATTTACGTCTTCAACACGGATGTACTCTTGCGCGCCTTGCACGAGGACGCCCAGGATCCCAATTCGAGCCACGATTTTGGCAAAGACGTGCTGCCCCGGAACCTGGAAACGGCGCGCGTGATCGCCTACGATTTCCGCGACCTCAACGCCAAGCAGGTGCGCTACTGGCGCGACGTGGGAACGCTGGACGCCTATTACGAAGCCAACATGGATTTGGTGGATGTGGTGCCCGAATTCAACTTGTACGACCAGCATTGGCCGATCCGGACGAAAGTGACCCAGCAGCCGCCGGCGAAGTTCGTATTCGCCCAGGAAGGCCGCCGCATGGGAGTGGCGGTCGATTCGATCGTGAGCGCCGGCTGCATTGTTTCCGGCGGACGGGTGCTGCATAGCATTCTGTCCCCAGGCGTACGGGTGAACAGCTATTGCGAAGTGGAGTATTCGATTTTGATGCCGGGCGCGGAGATCGGACGGTACAGCCGGATCCGCCGCGCCATCATTAATACCGGGTTTAAGGTGCCGGATTCCAGCGTCATCGGTTTCGACGCGCAGTCGGACCGTGCTGTGGGTTATCACGTCACCGAGTGNNTTTTTTTAATGACGATCACAAAGGTAATTGGACGGGAGATTCTCGATTCGCGTGGGAATCCGACCGTGGAAGCGGATGTTTATCTCGCAGACGGCAGCATGGGCAGGGCCGCGGTGCCCTCCGGCGCATCCACCGGAGAACAGGAAGCGGTGGAGTTGAGGGACGGCGACAAGTCGCGTTACCTCGGCAAGGGGACTCTGAAGGCAACCAGCCACATCAACGGCGAGATCGCCACCGCATTACACGGAAAAGACGCCACCCAACAGGCGGAGCTCGATCGCATTATGATCGAACTGGACGGCACGCACAACAAAGCGCGCCTGGGCGCCAACGCCGTACTGGCCGTTTCCATGGCAGCGGCCCGGGCTGCCGCGGCGGCGCAGCGCACCCCGCTTTTCCGGTACCTGGGCGGCGTGAGCGCCTGCATTCTTCCGGTGCCCATGATGAATATCATCAATGGCGGCGCCCACGCCGACAATTCCGTCGACGTGCAGGAGTTCATGATCGCCCCCTTCGGCGCGACGAAGTTCTCCGAATCGTTGCGGATGGGTGTAGAAGTATTTCACACGCTGAAAAAGGTGCTGAAAAAGAAGGGTTACTCGACGGCTGTGGGCGACGAGGGCGGATTTGCGCCCAACCTGAAGTCCAACGAAGAGGCCATCGAGAGCGTGCTTGAGGCTATTTCGCAGGCCGGCTACCAGCCCGGCGTCGACATCGGGGTCTGCCTGGACCCGGCTGCCAGCGAGTTCTACCAGGATGGCAAGTACGTCTTCAAGAAGTCGGACAAGAGCGAACGAAGTTCCGAACAAATGGTCGACTACTGGGAGAACTGGGTGCGGCAATACCCGGCCATCCTCTCGATTGAAGACGGCATGTCGGAAGAAGATTGGCCAGGCTGGAAGCTACTGACCGATCGGCTGGGCAAGCAGATTCAGCTTGTGGCGGACGATATCTTCGTGACCAACCCGTCGATCTTCCAGCGCGGCATCGACCAGGGCATCGCCAACTCCATCCTCATCAAAGTAAACCAGATCGGAACCCTGACCGAGACCCTGGAGGCGATGCATATGGCGGCCGCCGCAAACTATACCGCCGTGGTCTCGCACCGTTCCGGCGAAACCGAAGATCCGTTCATCGCCGACCTGGTAGTGGCCACCGGCGCCGGTCAGATCAAGACCGGTTCGGCCAGCCGCACCGACCGGATTTGCAAGTACAACCAGTTGCTGCGCATCGAGGAGAAACTCGGCCCCGCAGCGAAGTTCCCGGGACGAAAGGCTTTTCGGCGGTAGGGCTGGCTGTCTATCATCAATTGCCAGCTTGGTGGGGCGGGCCCCCCGGCCCGCGGTCAGCCCCCTGGTCGGCCTGCCCGGACGAGCCAAGNNGACGAGGGCGTCCGCCCCACTTAGATAGAGGGAATTCCATGACCAAACTCGTACTCGTACGCCACGGCGAAAGCACGTGGAACAAGGAGAACCGTTTCACCGGCTGGACGGACGTTGACCTCTCCGAAAAAGGCCGGCAGGAAGCCCGGGATGGCGGCGTTGTCCTGAAGTCCGAGGGGTACGCCTTCGACGTGGCTTACACCTCCGTACTGAAGCGCGCCATCCGCACCTTGTGGAGCATTCTGGACGAGATGGACCTGATGTGGATTCCGGTCCATCGCTCCTGGCGTCTGAACGAGCGCCACTATGGCGCGCTGCAAGGGCTGAACAAAGCCGAGACTGCGGCGAAATTCGGGGAAGCCCAGGTAAAGATCTGGCGCCGGAGTTACGATATCCGGCCGCCTGACCTTACCCCCGAGGACGAACGCTACCCCGGCCACGACCCGCGATACCGCGGCCTCAGCCCGGAGGAGTTGCCGCTCACCGAGTGTTTGAAAGATACGGTGGCGCGGTTCCTTCCGCTGTGGCACGACACCATTGCTCCCAGCATCCGGGAGGGCAAGAAGGTGCTAATCGCCGCCCACGGCAACAGCCTGCGCGCCCTGGTGAAGTACCTCGACGATATCCCGGAGGAGGAAATCGTCGAGCTAAACATTCCCACGGGCATGCCGTTGGTGTATGAACTGGACGACGACCTGAAGCCTCTGAATCGTTACTACCTGGGCGATCCCGAGAAGGTAAAGGCCGCCATGGAAGCAGTGGCAGCCCAGGGGAAGAAGAAGTAGGTAAGTTGAGGCAGGCGGCGCCGCCTGCCTGCACCCCGAAACCCTGCCAAGAATTTGCCGCTGCGCCAGGATTCTGCCCCTGACCAACCTATCCTTGGCTTTGTTTTCAATGACTTGCCAGTGGCCCCGAATGTGCCAAATGTAATGCGGCGTCCAATTTATGAAAGCCGCTCTGCTGGCAATTGCAGTCTTGCTCCTGGTCTTCTCTGCGTCCGCTCAAGACGGTGACACTGGCGGCGGGCCGCCCTCCGCCGCCAGGCCCACCGAGGCGGAAACCGGCGTTGCCAGTTGGTATGGATACCCTTATCACGGCCGGCACGCCGCCGATGGTGAGATCTACGACATGGAAAAGCTGACGGCGGCACACCGCACTCTGCCGTTTGGCACCTGGGTTCGTGTGGTGAACCTCAGGAATGAACGGTCGGTCGAGGTTCGCATCACCGATCGCGGGCCTTTCATTGATGGCCGCATCATCGACCTCTCCAAGGCGGCCGCGAGGGCCGTCGACCTGATCACTCCCGGCATCGGAGCAGTCCGCGTCGAGGTGATCGATATGCCGAAGGGCTTCGTTCCGGATCTGTTCGCCGTCCAGGTGGGCGCCTTTCGGGACCGTGGCAACGCCGAACGCTACCTGGCTGTGATGCAATCCCAGTACGGCTCTGGCCGCATCGTCATGCGTGAAGGAGACCCCGTCCTGTGGCGCGTGCTGGTCGGCTCCGAAAAGAGTCAGGATGGCGCGATTGCGCTGGCTGTCCGCATTCGGCTGGAGTCAGTCGAGCGAACCGCCTTTGTGGCGCGCCTCGACCACTGACACCTCAGCAAAACAATACTAAACAATACTACTCCGCAACTGGCCTCCATCTGGAGCAGAATACAGCGAGGTGACGAGGCGGTCAAGGAGATTTTGTGGGGTATGCTTTAGCTTGCCCTTACTTGATGGGTGGGCAAGCTAAAGCATACCCTACGGGGGCGCCTACTGGCCGAAGACCTGGACTTCGGCCAGACTTAGGTAGTTCGGGCTGGAGAGTTGTACGCGGACGTACCGGCCTTGCGCTCCGGCAGCTATCACGGTGGACGGGCTGGGCGCCGTTGTCTGATGACTCGCGAACGTACCGGCACGACTCTGGAGCGTGACGGGGGTGTCCGTGGCGAGGAACGGGGTGTCGGAAATGAAGACCCAGTAGTCACTCAGACGGGCGCTGCAACAGTCGGTGCGGTTGAAGACGACCACCGAACTGACCGCCGCTGAAGCGCCGAGATCGACCTGCCACCAGGCGTTGGTATCGAGGTTAGTCGCGGTCACCGATCCGTCGAAGAAGCTGCCATCGGTATTGCCGTCCACTGCCGCGCTGGCGGGCGGCGCTCCGGGGAGCGTGCTGCTCTGGGCCGCCGCTTTGCCTTGCGCGAGATTCGAGGGCGGAGGGGCTCCGCCAGCGCCGAGGACCTGCACCTCGGCGAGGCTCAGATAGTCGGCGCCGGTGAGTTGCACCCGCACATAGCGGCCCTGCGCGCCGTTCGTCGCGATCGTAGTCGATGGACTGGGCGCCGTCGTCTGATGACTGGCGAACGTCCCGGCGCGACTCTGCAGCGTCGTGGGAGTGTCGGTGGGAAAGAACGGGGTGTTCGAGATGAAGACCCAGTAGTCACTCAGACGGCCGCTGCAACAGTCGGTGCGGTTCCAGACGACCACCGAACTGACGGTGGCCGGCGCGCCCAGGTCCACCTGCCACCAGGCGTTGGTATCGGCGTTCGTTGCGGTGACTGAGCCGTGATTGAAGTTCCCGTCGGTATTGCCATCCACGGCCGCACTGGCGAGTGGTGTTCCGGGCAGGGTGCTGCTTTGGGCGGCGGTCTTGCCTTGCGCGAGATCGGTAGGCGGCGGGGCTCCCCCGTTTCCAAACACCTGCACTTCGGCGAGGCTCAGATAGTCCGTGCCGGTGAGTTGCACGCGCACGTAGCGGCCTTGGGCGCCGTTGATCGAGATAGTGGCCGACGAACTCGGCGCCGTCGTCTGATGGCTGGCGAACGTACCGGCGCGGCTTTGCAGCGTGAGGGGAGTGTCGGTCGCGAGGAACGGCGTGTCGGAAATGAAAACCCAGTAGTCACTCAGGCGGGAGCCGCAGCAGTCGGTGCGATTCCAGACGGTCACCGAACTGACGGTAGCCGAAGTTGCCAGGTCCACTTGCCACCAGGCGTTCGTATCGGCATTCGTGGCGGTCACGGAGCCGGCGGAGAAGCTCCCGTTGGTATTGCCATCCACGGCCAGCACGGCGGTCGAGGCGGCGCTATAGTTGCTGCTCTGGGTGGCCAGCTTGCCTTGCGCCAGATTGGCGCTGGTGAACACCTGCACCTCGGCGAGGCTTAGGTAGCCAGCGCCGGTGAGTTGGACCCGCCCGTATCGCCCCTGCGCGCCGGCCGAGACGAGTGTGGAGGGACTCGGCGCAGTCGTCTGATGGCTGGCAAACGTGCCGGCGCGATTCTGCAGCGAAGCAGGCTTGTCCGTGGCCTGGAACGGCGTATCCGAGATGAAGACCCAATAGTCAGTCAATCGCGAGCCACAACAATCGGTGCGATTCCAGATGACCACCGAACCGATGGCCGTCGAACCTCCCAAATCCACCTGCCACCACGGGTTGTTGTCCAGGTTCGTGGCGGTGACCGAGCCATCGGCGAAGTTCCCATCGGTATTGCCGTCCACGGCGGACAGAGCGCCTGCACTGGCCGATCCTGGGTAGGTGCTGCTTTGGGTGGCGGCCTTGCCCGCCGCCAAATCGGAGCCTCCTGCGATCACATTGGTCAACGAAAACGACGTGAGGAGCCCTCCGACGGTCGCAGTCACGACGTAGCTTCCGGAGATATTGTTGGCGGTGGCAGTGACGCTGGCCATGCCAGAGGAATTGGTCAGTGTCGAGAGGCTGGAGAGAGTCGCGCTGGCGCCGTTGGAGGGCGCGGTGAAGGCCACGGCGACCCCGGCAACCGGCGAGCCCGCGGTGTTCGTCACGGTTACCTGGAGGGCATTCGCGAACGGCGCATTGACTTGGGCGGATTGCGACGTGCCACCCGTGGCCGTGATGCCGGCGGGCACGGAGCCGGGGTTGGCGCCGAGAAGGACAGTGAAGGCCCCCGCTGAATTGGTGCCGAGGATGTCGGCCTTGCCATCGCCATTGAAGTCGGCCACGCGCAGCGGGATCCCGGCTGGAAGGGCCGGCCCTTGCTGGAAGGTTCCGTCGCCGTTACCGAGCAAGATGTCGGGAGTGCCGGAAGCGCCAACGACGACGAGATCGATGACTCCATCGCCATTGAAATCGCCCGAGGCCATGGCGATGCCCGGATAACTGACTGGCCCCTGGAAGGTTCCGTCGCCGTTACCCAACAGAAGCTCGGTGATAGCCGCATTAGTGCCGAAGGCCTGTCCGCCGACGGCGAGGTCCGTCTTGCCGTCCCCATTGAAATCACCAGAGACCAAAGTGAGGATAGGGGAACGATATTGGGAGCAGCTTGCGCACTGGGCTGGGGCATAGATGTCTTTCAGGTAGAGCGAGGCTTCGTTTTGGGCGTAGCCGTCGCCAGTCCCAAACAACATGAGCGTGGTCACACTATAGGTCGATGGGTAGAGGGTTGGGGGTGGGTATGGGTTATAGACAGAAGGCACGTTGGCGACGACAACGTCCGGCTTTCCGTCGCCATTCCAATCCCCAACCAACAAGGGATTAGGTAATCCAGAGAGGTTTCCGAGATAGGCGTATCCAGTCGGGGCGCCGAAGGTACCATCGCCGTTGCCGGGCAGCAGGTTTACACTGGTGAATGGTCCGGAACTGATGGTGTTTGAGGTGGTGAAAATAAGGTCAGCCTTGCCGTCGCCGTTGAAGTCTCCCCCTGCCATCGCACCAATGGTGCTTCCGACCCCGAGACTGGCGCCGGGACGGAAGGTTCCATCGCCATTGCCCAACAGAAGGGTGATGGTCCCGTCAAAGTTGCCGGCGGCGAGGTCGGTATTCCCATCGCCGTCAAAATCCGACGCTACCAGGAAACTGTCGACTCCAGTCGCGTAGTTCACTGGCGGCCGGAACGTCCCGTCGCCGTTGCCTAAGACCACCGATAACCCGGTGGAGTTGAGAGAAGCAAAGTCGACTTTGCCATCGCGATTGAAGTCGCCCACGACGACCACTGACGACCCAACGGGAATGAGTCCGAGAGGATTCTCGCTGATGAACGCTCCGCCCGCTGCGGCCCTCACCGTCTGGGTAACTGCATTCGACGTGCCTATGATGGCATTCGCTTCGTCGCGGTAGTATGCCGTCAACTTGTGGGTTCCGGCCGATAGCAGCACGGTCGAGAATGAGGCGACTCCGGCGGACGCAGACTTGATCCCCACCAGCAGCGTTCCACCATCGAAGAAGGTCACGCGGCCGCTGGCGTTGGGGCTGGAAACCGTGGCGGTGAGGGTCACCGGCGCGCCGAAGTTGGACGGGTTGGCGGATGTTGTCAGCGCCACTGGAACCGCGGTTCCGAGGTTGGTCAGTGAGAAAACGATCGATCCAGCCGCAATGACTGAATAGGTGCCTGGAATATTGTTGGCGATGGCCGTCACACTGGCCATGCCGGAAGCGTCCGTGACCACAGTCGAAGCGCTGAGAAACGCCGTGGCTCCGGAGCTGGGCGCGCTGAATGTAATGGACACTCCGCTTGCGGGGGCGCCGGAGAGATCCGTCGCCATCACCTGCAGGGGTTTCGGAAAGGGCAAACCTACGAGGACGGATTGCGTGGTGGGAGATCCGCTTTTGGCCGAAATCACCGCGGCGGTGTTGGTCAGCGAAAACTGCGTCGATACGCCTTGAGCGGTAGCGGTGACTGTGTAACTGCCGGCAACGGAGTTGGCGGTGGCCATCACGCTGGCCACACCGTTGAGATCCGTAGTCGCAGTTCCGCTCGACAGCACCGCGGAGGGCGATACAAAAGGCGGCGATGAAACGGGCGCCGTAAAAGTCACGGTTACACCGCCCAGCGGCGTGGCGCCGTTCTTGACGGTAACCTGGAGTGGGATGGGGAAAGGCCGCGTAATGGCAGTGGCTTGAGGTGAGCCGGCGGTCGGCGTCACCGTCACGGAGGTGCCCAGGAACAGGAAGGCATTACCACCCAGGCTGGACACGGCAAGATCGGTTATGCCATCGCCATTGAAGTCACCTGCCAGCGCGGGATGCGTAAAATAGCCTGTGGGTATCATTGCGGCGAAGGCGGGCGGCAAAAACGTGCCATCGCCAACGCCATACAAGATGCTCACGATGTTCCCTTCGAACGAGGTCACGGCGAGATCGGGCCTGCCGTCACCGTTGAAATCGCCCACCACAACTGACGGATCGCCCCCTACCGTAATCCCGTAGTCCAGTGGATTCTGAAAAGTCCCGTCGCCGTTGCCCAGCAGGACCTCCACCCGGCTGGTTACCAGATCCGCCTTTCCATCGCCGTTAAAGTCGTCCACCGCGACCGGCGAGCTGGGAGTCAGCCCGCCCGGATACAGTAAAACCTGCTGAAAAGTCCCGTCGCCGTTGCCCAGCAGGATGCCATGGTCAATAGCGAGGTCGGCCTTGCCATCTCCGTTAAAGTCCGCGACTAAGACAGAATTGCTTCCGAGGTTGTTTGAGGGACCGCCGGCGTATGATACCGGCGGCTGGAAAGCTCCGTCTCCCCGGCCGAGCAGGATAGTCACGCCCCCGTCGTTCGCAAGGACAATATCGGCCTTGCCGTCGCTGTTGAAGTCTCCCACCGCGATGGCGTATGTGAAGAGGGAAATCGGGGTGCCGGCTAGCGGTCGAAAAGTCCCGTCCCCATTTCCCAACAGGATCACTACGCTCGAGCCCGTCGCGCCCGCGATTGCAAGATCGGGAATCCCGTCGCCATTAAAGTCTCCCACGGCTGGCGAACCCAGAGCATCCGTGGTGAACGACTCGTGGAAATTGCCTGCGCCGTCACCGAGCAGAACCACGAGCTGAACCACCGCATTATGGCCGAAGGTTTGAGCGACGATATCAGCCTTGCCATCCCCATTGAAGTCCGCCTCCGCGACCACTTCCTGGAGGGAAGTGCCCATGATCGCAGGTCCGGAGGCGAGCCCGCCGCCGGGGAGGGCGTGGACAGCTTGGGCAACGACGTTCGATGTGGCGGCAGCATGCGAGGCGTCTCCCGCATAGTAGGCCTTGAGCTTGCGGGGCCCGGCCGGCAGCAGGATGGTCGAGATCGATGCGGCCCCGGCCACCAGAGGCTTCGTGCCCAGGAGCGCCACTCCGTCGTAGAACGTCACTTGGCCGGTGGCGCTGGCGGGCGTCACGGTGGCAGTCAGCACTACCGGCGCGCTGAGTCTCGATGGGTTGGGCGACGCTGAGAGTGTTACCGTGGTCTGCGCATGGAGTAGGTGCGGCAGAACTGCCAGGAGCAGCAGTCTGGGAAAAACGGGGCCTGTGTTGGTGGACATGAGGATATCCCGGTTTGGACAAACCTTTCGTGGGACGCGAGGAATGACTACTATATCACGGATCTCCGGACACTAAAGTATGGAATGATACTTAAGCTATGACTGGCAAGCTAAAGCTTACCCTACGTCGGACTCAGTCTTCTCTACGAATTTCTGCACGTGCATGCTGTAGATTGCGGGCTTGCCATGACGGTCGCTCTGGAAGAAGATCCGCTGACTGTCCGGGGAGAACATCGGGTTCACCGTCTCCGGATGGCTGGCCTTGTGCTCGCATAGAGTCAGTTCCCGGCGCGTCACCCGCAGCAGGA
This sequence comes from Bryobacterales bacterium, assembly GCA_003167275.1. Classification (GTDB taxonomy): domain Bacteria; phylum Acidobacteriota; class Terriglobia; order Bryobacterales; family Bryobacteraceae; genus JAIQFL01. The sequence goes on from PMTT01000431.1 coordinate 12,956, forward strand.
TCAGGATGTACGGGGAACCCACGTTGCGGCTCGCTCCCACAAACACAGTCGTATCGCGGTTAGATCCGAACTGGATGAACTGACTGGTCTTCGCCAACAGCTTGTCGGTATTTGTGTCGGGAGTCTGTTCGTGGATGGTATTCAACTGCTTCGGATCTGTCGGGAAGTTCAGATAGAGAAGAGTCTTCCCGTCGGGCGCCCAGTTAGCCGCGCCGATACGTCCCTCCGCGACTTTCAGCTTGTGGGCCTGTTGGCCGTCGGAGTTCACCAGCCACAGCGCGTCGTCTCCCTGCCGATAGAGGATCTGGGCGCGCATGGGCCGGGCGATGGGGTCCGCCATGGGGAAGGGCGCCTCCACCACGGTCCGCGCCGGCGCCGGCACGAACGGCACCATGCGAAGGCGCGAAGCATCGCCCTGCCGTTCGGCGAAGGTGACGTGCGTCCCGTCGGGCCCGACGCTCATTCCCGGACATCGTTCCCACCCGGTGGGAATCTGGTACAACTCGCGTTCGTGCAACGTGGCGAGGCTGGTCAGGTAGACGGCGCGGCCCGCGAAGTAACAGAACGAGCGATTGTCGGGCGTGAGCGTAAGGGACGCGGGGTCCAGGCTCTCCACGTCGGTCAACTGTTTGATTCCGCCGGCCTTCAAATCCATGCGGAATGCCTGGGGCGATCCGCTGCGATCCGACGTGTACAGCAGGAAGCTGCTGTTCTTCGCGACGGCGCGGTTGTACCAGGCCGGCAGTGTGCTGGTATGTTCGGGATCGGTGAGCCGCAGGACTTCGAGCTCGGTCGCGGGGTCGGGATACCGGCTCCACTCCGACGGAAACGCGTTGCCCTTGGATCCGACCGCCAGCAGGCGTGTGGCCGCCAGTCCCGAAACCAGCAGCGATCTGCGAGAGATTCGGTGTGCGATACCCGCCATAGTTCGATGTTAGCAGGTGGGGCGGGCTATCTTGCAGCAACGGGCGGGTGTTTTAGGGTGAATCATCGCATCGGGGCGAGGGCCGGCTGAAAGCCGGCTGCAGCCAGGATTGGCTGCCCCACAAGGCTGCAAGGTGTGTGGTGCAGCTCAGTTGTGCTGATTGTTGTGGCTTAGGTTTGCCAAAGGCGGGGAGCCTCCCGCACCGGTCGGAATCAACCCGCGATCGGGCGCGCAACTCCGTCCAGCAGATTCCGCCGGCACACTGCGGGCCATGGTAGTGGGCGACCGAAAGGCCGCCAGCACCGGCCGGCCGATGGCGTACTCGGATAGATTGATACCGAAGATCCACGCAATGGTGGCCGCGGTATCGAACGTATACACCGGGGCGACGATGTGTCCGGCGATGATCTCGGGGCCGCTCAAAACCCAGGGGATCTGAATATCCTCCAGGACATTCTTTTCGTGGCTGCGGCCCTTTCCGCCGTGGTCCGAAGTCACCAGGACGAAGGTCGATTGCGTCGCCGAGAGCTTCTCCAGCATGTCGAGGATGACTCCGACGTAGCAGTCGGCGCGCGCCACGGCCTCATAGTAAGTAGAATTCCCCCATCCGTTCTCGTGCCCCGCCTGATCGACATTATCCAGGTGAATGAACATCAGGTTGGGACGATTCTCGGACCAATACTTTGCGGCGACCTCCACGGTCCGCGCGGCGCCGTGTTCGTGCTGGAGCACGTCAGGCGCGTCCTTTTCGAGCAGGTCCGAAAAGCCGGGCCAGTCGTGGAACACCGCGATGCGGCTGGTGGGGATCTGGGTGCGGAGCGCCGCAAAGACGGTCGGGAAGATACCCGCGGCATTTCGCAATACCGGCTGAAACTCCACCAGGTGGCGCAGATGGCCATTGGAAGTGACACCGTGCTGTTCCGTACCCGCGCCCGTGATCATCGAGGTCCAGTTCGGACTGCTCAATGTAGGCATCACGCCGCGGGCTTCCATGGTCCACGCCGAACGCGAAATCAATTCGCGCAAGCGCGGTGCCTTAGCCTTGGCGACGCCGTCCACGCTCAAGCCGTCGATTCCAATGACGATCACGTGCGGTGCGGGACCTCGATCCTGCGGCTGCGCCCACGCGCTTAGCACCCAGGCGACCGATAGAATTGCCGTTGCAATGATTCTCATTCCCCACCTCAGCTCCCTCTGCATCTTCATCCTACCGCCTCTGGTGTTTACAAATCGATTGCAGCGGCATGAAGCTTGAAACATTTTCCACTTGACTTGTTTTAACACGGGCATTCGTGCCTGTGTTGCTTTTATCTTGGGACCCAACGGACCAGTCAGGATTTCCCCCCCAAATATGTCGTGACGTGGGAACCCGAGGTGTGGTTACCCTTCTCGTGGGGTATGCTTTAGCTT
>PMTT01000197.1 GCA_003167275.1 Bryobacterales bacterium
AGCGGCAGCGGCTATCTTTTCCCGGTTCCTCCGGCGCATTTCAAGACCATCCAGGTGGGCCAGTTCTGGTTCGGCGCGGGCGAGTTCTTCGCGCCCAACCCACCTTATGGCGCGCTGCTGACGTATTACTTGCCGAAAGGGTCCAATGGCGTCGGGATTTCCATTTCCGATGCCACGGGAAAGGTGATCCGCACGCTCCGCGGCCCTGCGGAGGCCGGCTTGAATCGCACCTGCTGGGATCTGCGCCAGGCCCCTCCGCTGCCCGAATCCGGATTGCCGCCGATGGCCAGTTGCACCGGTGGAGGCGTCGGAGAAGGAGGCGGTTTTGGCCGCGCCAACCTGGGTCCCGGCGTTCCCCCCGGCAAGTACACCGTCGCGGTCACACCGGCAGGCGGCCCGGCCATGCGAACCGACCTCACCGTGGAACCCGACCCGCACTTCACCATCTCCGAGGCCGACCGCCAAACCCGCCATGCCGCCATCATGGCCGCCTATACCCTGGCGCAACAGTTAGTGCCGGCCCGCGATGCCGCCGAAATGCTGACCCGCCAGGCAGGCGCGATGCGCCAATATCTCACCGCCAGCGGCGAAGGTGGACAGAGCGCCCTGGACGTCGTAGAGCGCGTCGCCGTAGAAGTATCGCGCGTGCAGGCCCAGATCGTCCGGATCCAGGCCGCCGCGGGCAGCGTGCAGAGCGGCATCGACGCCTACGAAGGCCTGCCGACCGGTGCCCAACTGCGCCAGTTGGATTGGGCATGGGAAGACGCGACATCCACGGTCTCCGCGCTAAATCGGACAATCCAACAGGACATGCCCGCAGTCTACAGCGCGCTGGGCGGCCCCATCAAATGGCCGGAGGCGCAGCCCGTCCCCGCGCCTGTCCGCCCCCGATGATGGCTATTTTGGGTGGCCTATGCTGGTGAAACACCCTGGTGGCTGGCGGAAGAGGCAATGGTGGGGCGGACCCCCTGGTCCGCAGCCGACCCCCTGGTCGGCTCGTCTTCGGAGTGTCGCGCGGAATCGGCGACCAGGGGGTCCGCGCGACCATTGCGCACAGGTGTAAGTCGTGACTCCTAAACCTCGCTACCAATACATCCTCTCCCTCCCAGAGCGCGCCATTCGCTCCCTGGGCGCCCTCTCGGGCGGACTGATTCGCGAGATCGGAAACGTCGCTCTTCCGGCCGGCGTCCGGCGGACCACCATGTACCGGACCATGGTCGATGTCGGCCTCCAATTCCTGATTGAAGACGTCGGCCAGGTGGAGCACATCTACCCCGCCGAACAAACGCTGGCGGAGAATTTCCTGCTCAAGCGCGCCGCCAGTCATGGAGTCGAACTGGCCGGGATCCTGGCGTTTCATGCCTCGCCGATCTGGATCCTGGCCGCGCTGGCGGACGCCACCGGCGGCAGCCGCAAGCTCATCCAGGAGATTTCCCAGGCGTTAAAGGAGGAAGGACTGCTTCAGGGTGAAGCGCCTTTCCAAACCCTGGAGCAGATCCTGGACGGTCTCGAGAAGACCAGCGAACACCTCGCGACCACGCTCAATCTCCCGCCCGTGAACATTCCAAGCCTGCGCCGCGAATGGAGCCGCCTGAAGATCGAACTGCGGTCGATCCCGCCGAAGAGCCTGCCGGCGCAGGCCAGCCTGGAGCGTGTCTGGACGGAACTACAGGAGTCGGCCAAGGCGCAGCGGCGTTCGGTATTCACGGTTTCGTCGCTGATGGCCATCTCGACGGTGGCGCACGTCCCCGCGAATGTGTTGTGGCTTTCGCGCGCCGCCCGATCCGCGGCCAGGCGCACGGGAAAGGTCATGGGCGCGACGATCCTGGACCACTACAGCGAGTCACTCAAGGAGATCTCGAAGACCGGATTCGGCGCCTACTGGGCCCGTGAGTTCCGGCCCTACTTGCACGGAGCCGCCGAGCAGTTCGCGCGCGACCACGAGTCCGCCACCGAACGCTGGCTCAGCCGCCGGGTAGTGGAGTAACGCCCGCCCCGTATGTACGTTCGCCACTGTAGAATTTACATATGAGTATGACCGCAACGGAATTCCGAAAAAACCTGTTTACCGTGTTGGAACAGGCCCTGGCCGGCGAGACCGTTGAAATCGTTTACCAGGGTTCCACCGTTCGAGTCACCGCTGGCGGATCTTCTACCAAGCTGTCCCGCGCGAAACGTCGCAACACCCTCCTTTGCGACCCGGACTCCATCGTTCATAGCGATCCGGAACTCCTGAAGAACATGGAAGCCGAGTGGACCAAGGACTGGAAGAAATTGTGAACGCGTACCTGGACACTCACGTCGCGGTCTGGTTGCACGCCGGATTGGTGGAGCGGCTTTTCGCCCAGGCAATGAAGGCATGGCGGAATCGCTCAGCCGCGATTCTATTCATCTTTCCCTCTTGTTGGACGATGGCCGGCGCATCAACCTCCGCTTCGCCAAAGATCGTGAGCCTCAACTCCGCCGTCTCCAGGCAGGCCAACGCATCACCGCGATCTCTGAGATTCAACACCGCGATTCCACCTTCACACCTGAAAACTGCGAACTCGTAAGTGCCGAGCCTCTGCGCGTAGCGCCACGCAGCAGCCTGATCGCCTGACCCGCGCCCTCCGCTTCCTCCGCTCTCTCTTTTCTTTTGTTCTCTCTTTCTTGTCTTGTTCTTCTCCGCGTTTTCCTCCGCGTCTTCGCGTCTCCGCGTCCAGCAGAAGGCCGGCATAGCTCGTTGTTTTCCCATTGGCCCCCAACCCGGTCACGG
>PMTT01000803.1 GCA_003167275.1 Bryobacterales bacterium
ACGTCCGCCACCGCCACGTTGTCGCTTGCCGTGGCCGTCAACGTGATCGTGTTAGATACAGTCGCGTTGGCGATCGGCGCGGTGATGGTCTCGGTCGGAGGCGTTGTGTCGGAAGTGCCGGTATAATTGTAGATCGTCGTGACTTCCGTGGCGGTGAGTGCCCGGTTATAGAGTCGGACTTCGTCAATCGCGCCGTTATACCCATTTCCATAGATTGAGTGGCCGATGTATAAGGGGAGGTTGGTGTTCCCCGGGGCGGTGAAGGTGTCGCTGCCGACCAGCGCATTGTCCACATACAGTCTGGCCGTCGCGCCGTCATAGGTGGCCGTCACCAGGTGCCACCCGCTGGTGATCGTCCCCCCCTCCGCGCACCCATAGACCGCTCCGCTGCAGGAACCCGTCACGCCAGAGCCGTTGGTTAGAATGAACTTGTATGCCGTGCCGGCAGCATTCGTACCCACATAAAGCCCCGACCCGTAATAGGTCTCCGCAATTCTCACGTACGACGTCTGCGCAAGGGCCGTTGGATTCACCCACGCCGAGAGGGAAAAGGTGTTCCCCAAGGCAATACTCGGAGTCGTCACAGAGTTCGTGTTGACGCTAAACATCAGCGCACTATTGATCTTTCCCGTGGTCCAGGTGGCCCCGCTCACCACCCCGTTATATCCGCTCCCGGAAGTGTCGTGTGCCACGCTCCCCGAACCCTCGTCAAAATTCCAATAGCCGATCAGGCCCGTGGTGGGAGGACCGGTCAGCGAGGTCGTCGTGAACGACCACGTACTCGACGCCGGAGCGGAGCCCGCGCTGTTCTTCGCCACCACGTTCCAGAAGTAGGGAGTTCCTGCGTTCAGCGCCGTGGTCACCCCGAAACTGATGCCCGAGAGATTCTGCGCGTACACCGGCGGCGGATTGCTGGTCCCCAGGTACAGATCGTACGAGGTCGCATTGTTCGATGCCGACCAGTTCAGCGTGGGCGTCGTCGATTGGTTGACCGCTCCGCTGCCTGGTGATGTCAGAGTCACCTGTCCGGGCACAGACGGCAACGGCGTCGAGAAGAACCAGGCGCCGCGGCCATGCGTGGCCAAGGCTAATTCACCCAAGTTTAAGTTCAATTCCAGATGCACACCTTGCGCGTGAGGCAGCCCACTTCCCACTGCCGTCCAGGTGCCGTACGGGCTGGGAGAGGAAAATACGCCGATCTCATCGGACACGTAGATAGTCTTATTGGTGTCCGTGCCGATCTTTGCCGACCATGTCGGTAGCGCCGGAACGTTTCCACTGATGTTGGTCCAGAGTGCTCCGCCATTGATAGTTCTGTAAACCTGACCGCTTGCTCCGTTAAAGTTACCGATGACCGCGACAACCGTGTTGCCCGTTGGGTCGTTGGGATCAATGTCGAGTTCGCTGACCCGGCCGCCAACCGGCAGGTTGTACTTTGTCCATGCAGATCCATCGGATGTGGAGACCCAGATACCCGAGCCGGTGGAGATGTAAATGGTGTTGCCACCAGGAACCACCGCTATAGTATTGATGGGATTGGTATCGGGGCTCGTATGGCTGGTCCAATTAACTCCCGCGTTGGTTGACTCATAGAGGTTGTCGCCACCCAGAAAGACGCGATTCCCATTGAGCCGATCGACAAAAATCGGGGCATAGAAATCGAAAAGATTCCCGTTACTAACCGTAGGCGTCCGGGATATCCACGAATTGCACCCGTCCGTGGAGACGACCAAAGATGCGCCTGTATTTGTGGTGTAACAGATGTTGGGGTTAGTCTGGCTGATCTGGGCAAAGCCGCCATCTCCGCCCCAGGTCAGGTTCCACAAGGTACTGCCAGAAGCTAATTCAGTTCCGTTGTCCTGGCTTCCGCCGATTACCGTCTGCACACTGGTTGGGTGCACGCCAATGCCGGTAAACTGGATGGTGTTCAGATTGCCATTGAGATTGCTCCAGCTACCTGCTCCAGTTGGATCATATCGCCAGATCCCGCCATCGTTTCCGAGCAGCAATCGGCTGGAGGCATCGAAGGCCATGCCGTGACAGTCGGTGTGCGGCTCAATCCCGCCCACGGTCGTAATATCGATCCAGGTTGCGCCGCTGTTGGTCGATCGGATGACGTTATGAGTATAGTATTGGTACGTGAGCGCCCCCGCGGCGTAAACGTTGGCCGAATTAAGCGGGTCCACGCCGATCACCCAGTTGTACCAAGCCTGTGCGCCGTCACCCCCGAAGTTCGGCGTGCTGGCCAGGTCGGTGAAGGTGGGCGTCGTAGCGTCCGCATTGTCGGACCGCAACATCTCGAACAGCGTGGCGCCGTTGTTGGTGGGCTTTGCCACCGCCACGTAAAGCACGTGGCTCCCGGCGGAGGAAGCCGAAGGCGCGACGGCCAGCGCGATTCTGCCGATTCCATTGCCACTGGGAGCGTTGCCGAGAAGGGCCCAGGTAGCTCCGCTATCGAGCGATCGGTACACTCCATTCGCTGAGTTATCAGCGAATGGGTCTCCGTGAGCCGCATAGATAATGGTATGGCTATTGGGATCTACCACCACGTCCGACCAGGGAAATGACGCATCTAGCCCAGCCGCAGACGTGACGTTCGTCCATGTGGCGCCGCCGTCAGTCGTTTTATAGATACCCGTGCCGGAGCAGCAGAGTCCATTTTCGGCGAAGTCGCCTACGGCCGCGTAGGCGACCTGGTCAGTGGTCGGATCAACCGAAATCTTTGCGATGGATCGCCGGTTGAACACCCCGCCTGGTCCCGTCGAGAGGGTCCACGTCGCGCCGCCGTTGTTCGACACCAGAATGCCCGTGCCGAAATTCGAGTCGAGGGAGTTATTGGCCTCACCCGTGCCGGCATAGATCTTGAGGTGGTTCGAAGGCGCAATGGCGATCGCGCCCATGGAGAGTGTGCTCTGCGTATCGGTCAGCGGACTATAGCTAGCTCCTCCGTCGGTGGTCTGCCAGACACCGCCGCCGGCTGCGGCGATGTAAATATTGTTGGAATTGGTCGGATCGACAGCCACCGCCGCAATACGTCCGCTGGCACTTCCTCCTTCGTTCAGCGGCGCCGGGCCAAGGGCGGTCCAGGTGCTATTGTTCGGGTTGGGGAAATTGGTATTTGTCGTGGGCGGAGACAATGTCGGGCCAAACTTTCCAGTGGGGGATGTCACAGGAAGAATGGGTGGGTTTATCGGCCCCGGCTGTTGCGGCGGGTTTTGTGCCACGGCCAGCCCGGCCATGGTCACAACCAACAAACTAAAGATGATTGACCGTGATGGGCGAGCCCACAGTGTCTGCCCAAGATCTTGACACAATTTCCTCATCATTCCTGCTTCCATTCGCTTTGATTAGCAATCTGCGCGGGTTAAGCGCGGCTCTCATAACAGGGATCCAGGCACAAAACTATTCCGCTCTGCTACGCTGCAGTACTTTGCAGTGCCGCGGAGCGCGTCAATGACGTTGGCGCAACATTTTCCCGTAATTCAGACGATAAAATCTGATTCCAGCAGTCAGGCCCAAGTGTACTGCTTTTCACAACTCAAACGCAAGCGGAATAATCACGGGTGGAATAATCATGGAAGAACGGCGCGGAATAGCCACGTACGCAGGCCAACGGCGACGTCGCGCAAGGGCAGCGGCCATAGGATGTCCGCCGCTCGGAGTCCTCGCTACGCTAGAAAACAGCAGGGTGTGGGATGGTCACAACGGTGCGCCGCCAGCGCGAATCCCGGAACCCAGAGGCCGAAGGAGCCTCCGCCTCCACTGCACAGGTGGTGTCTCGACGAAATCTCCCGCCGGCCCGGACCGTCATCTTTGACTCTATTTCTAAGGCCACAACCTGACACGTAATTGGGTTAGTCCTAGTAGTTTGCCGCCGGACACACCCCTCAATTGCTCTGCGTTTCCAGCACCACAACGCATCGCACGTGTGTCCGTGCAGCGGCGAGCACGAAGTCGGGGTTGATACGCTCGGGAGGCGGCCCCTCCAGCGGGGGATCCTTTGGCAAAGTCACAGCTACGTGCTCGCCCTTCTGGGTAACTTTCAACTCAGCGTGCGATGCCAGCAGGTAAGCCTTGGCGACCCTATGCTTGACCTTGTTCAGCTCCAGCGGGCCCTCCGGCCAGTAAAACAGGGTGATGAACAGCCTGCCCGGCTTGGTTGTGCATCGCCACTTAGTGGAGGCCACAAAGACCGGCCGGCCGTTCTGGTCCAGTCTCGCACTGTCCACCGCACCGAGCTCGTCGCCGAAGGGCGTCGTACCCGCGCCGTAGATTGCTTCGCCATTGACCTTGAGCCAGTTGCCAACCGACTGCAAGTTGACCAGGCTGGGGCGGGGAATGATGCCCTCGCCAGTCGGTCCGACATTCAGCAGATAGTTGCCACCCTTGCTGACGATATCCACCAGGTTGAACGTAAGCTCGTCGGGTGATTTCCAGACGTTGTCGTCCTTTTTATAGCCCCAAGTGCGATTGATAGTTGCGGGCACTTCCCAATCGCCTTTCACCACCACATCAGGGATGCGATTTTCCCCCATGGAAACATAATCGCCCGCGGAGCCGAGGCGTCCGTCAATCAGCGCGTCCGGTTGCAGTGCGTGGACGATATCGATGAAGCGCTGCCCCCGCTCTTTGGTCATCATGCTCGGCGTGTCGAACCAGATGAGGCTCACCGGGCCGTAGTCGGTCAGCAACTCCTTCACCTGAGGCTCGGCTTTGCTGTGGAGATATTGGTCGACATTCTTCTTGTTGTCGGCGCCGAAGTCCCAGTCGTTTCCAACTCCGTTGGGCTCGTGCCAGTCCAGCGAATGCGAATAATAGAAGCCGAACTTCATGTTGTGTCTTGCGCAGGCCGCCGCCAGTTCCTTCAGTGGGTCGCGATGGAACGGCGTCGCGTCGAAAACGTTGTACTTGCTCACGGCCGAGTCGTACATGGCAAAGCCGTCGTGGTCCTTAGACGTGAAAACGACATACTTCACGCCAGCATCTTCGGCGAACTTTACCCAGGACTCGGCATCAAATTCGACCGGATTGAACTGCGATGCCAGTCGCTCGTACTCCTTTACGGGAATCCGGGCATTGTGCATGATCCAATCGCCAAGGTCCGGGATCATCTGGCCCTTCCATTCACCGGCGGGAATGGCGTAAAGGCCCCAGTGGATGAACAGGCCGAACTTGGCCTCGCGGAACCATTTCATTTTGGCGTCCTGAGCAGAGGACGCGGCAAGTTGCGGCGTTTGCGCGGCGGAGGCGCCCGCCCACGCCAATAGCATCAAGGACCCTGCACCCTGTATCCGAGTTAATGAGCACATGACGAATCTCAGTCTATTGTGGCATGTGGAGCATTTTGCGGTGACACTACTCGTTCGGTGGCCACCGCAGGGAGCGTGTATAACGGGATGTGCCGCCGGTCCCATTTCGAGTTGCCCGAAATCGGCTTGGCCTTCCAGCCCCACCGCCCCGCCTCGTCCCGGACCCCATCCCTTTCTCCATGAAAACAGGCCGAATTCTCCTCTTGACACCAATCGCAAATTGCAATAGTATAATTACAAATTGCTATATGACGCTCGGTGAAAAGCTTCGGTACCTGCGGGAAGTCGAGGGCACACTTCGCGGCCTCGACCGCGAGCTCTCCCAACAGGAGATGGCTCGCCTCATCCAGAAGGAGCTTGGCAAGTCCATCAGCCAGAGCTACCTCTCGCAGATCGAGAGCGGCGCGCGGCCTCACCTGACCAATTCCAGCCGTCTGTTGCTGGCGCGTTTTTTCAAAGTTCATCCCGGCTACCTGGTGGACGACCCGGAAGGCTATCAGAACGAGCTCATCTCCGACATTGGCGCCCTGGAGGACAAGCTGGACCTCTGGCTGGTCAGCGGGGCTGAGCGGTTCCGTAAGGATCCCGATCTGCACCAGGCGCTGCTCACGGTGGCGCGCCACGCGGATTCGCGCATGTGCCTGGTCCTGCTGGGCACTATTTTGGAGAACCCGGGGCTGGCCGAACGCCTGATCGAGGTGTTGAAGGCCCCGGCTCCCTCTAACAACAAAAAACCGAGGAGGCGTTCATGACCTGGTCCAACTTCTATCTCTTTTGTTTCCTCGTCGGCTTCGGCTTAAGCGCCCTGGCGCTCCTGGCCGGCAGCGTGCAGTTACACTTGCCGCACTTGCACCTCAATCACGGTATCCACGTGCCTCACGGAGGCGGCGGCGCGGGCGCCCGCGGCGGCGGACGTGGGGCCGATCTGTCGTGGTTCAATTTCGGCACCATCGCCGCCTTCCTCGCCTGGTTTGGCGGCACGGGCTACCTGCTTGAACGGTATTACAGCGTCTGGTTCGTGCTGGCGCTGGGAATTTCCACTCTTAGCGGGATTGGGGCCTCGTCCATGGTCTTTCTGTTTCTCGCCAAGGTGCTGATGGCGCGCGAGGCTTCTCTCAATCCCATCGATTACGACATGACCGGCGTGCTCGGCAAGCTGAGCATGCCCATCCGGCCCGGCGGCACCGGAGAGTTGATCTATTCCCAGGAAGGAACCCGCCGCGTCACTGGCGCACGCAGCGAGAACGGCTCCCAGATTCCCAAGGGTGCCGAGGTCATGGTCACGCGCTATGAAAAAGGAATTGCGTACGTCGAACCCTGGGTCGACCCCACGGGCGACATGGAGCTGAAGTAGCAGCGAGGCGATCCTCGCCAAGGAGAAATCCAAGTTTATGCAAGAGAATCCAACGTTCGTGATCGCCGGTCTGATGATCCTGGCGGTCATCTTCCTGATGGCGATGTTCGCCAAGCTGTTCCGCAAGGCGGGGCCGCATGAGGCGATCATCGTGTATGGTTTCCGCGGTACCCGCGTCGTGAAGGGCCGGGGCACCGTCATTTTCCCCATGGTGGAAAGCGCCCGTGGGTTATCGCTCGAGCTGATGTCGTTCGACGTCGCGCCGAAGCAGGACCTCTACACCCGGCAAGGCGTAGCAGTCACCGTTGAAGCGGTTGCGCAGATCAAGGTGAAGTCCGATCCGGAGTCGATTCTGACGGCCGCCGAGCAGTTTCTCACCAAGTCGCCGGACGAGCGCCAGGACTTGATCCGCCTGGTGATGGAAGGCCACCTGCGCGGCATCATCGGCCAGCTCACCGTGGAAGAGATCGTCAAGCAGCCCGAAATGGTGGGCGACCGCATGCGCTCCACCTGTGCCGACGACATGAACAAGATGGGGCTCGAAGTGATTTCGTTCACCATCAAGGAAGTTCGCGACAAGAACGAATACATCACCAACATGGGCCGTCCGGACATTGCCCGCATCAAACGCGACGCCGACGTAGCGACCGCTGAGGCCGACCGCGATACCGCCATCCGGCGCGCCGTCGCCTCGCGCGAATCCGCCGTCGCCAAGGCCCAGGCCGATCAGGAACGGGTACTCGCCGAGACCCTCTCCCAAGCCAAACAGGCCGAAGCTCAGCGCGATCTGGAAGTGAAGAAGGCCGAGTACCTGGAGATGGTGAAGAAGCAGCAGGCCACCGCCGACAAGGCTTACGAAATCCAGGGCAACATCATGCAGCAGCAGGTGCGCGCCGAGGAAGTCACCATCCACCAGATCGAAAAGGAGCACGAAGTCAAAGTACAGGACGCCGAAATTCTACGCCGCGACCGCGAACTGACTGCCACCGTGATGAAGGCGGCGGAGTACGAGCGCAAGCGCATCGAGACGCTGGCCGGCGCCGAGAAGTCCCGCCTGATTATGGAGGCGGAAGGCCACGCGGCGGCGATCCGCACGCAGGGTGAAGCNNGCGTACCAGGAGTTCAACCAGGCGGCCATCGTCGACAAACTGATCACCAACATGCCGGAGATCGTAAGGGCTCTGGCCGCGCCGCTCGCCAACGTGGACAAGATCACCATCGTCTCCACCGGCAACGGCACATCGGCCGGGATGCACAAGATCACCGGAGACATTACAGAAATGGCGGCGCAGATTCCCGCCCTGTTCGAGTCGCTGTCGGGTATGCCACTCAGCGAACTCTTCGCGAAAGTGCGGCTGATCGGCGACAATCCCGATAAGCCGAAGAACGATAAATCGAAAGGCGCGGCGCCGGGCGCAGCGCAGTAACCAAGGAGAATTTCCATGGCACTTTTAGAACGAGTCGCAACGCTGGTCCGGGCAAATATCAACGACCTTGTCGACAAGGCCGAAGACCCGGAAAAAATGATCAAACAAGTCATCCTGGACATGCAGAACCAACTGCTCCAGGTGAAGACGCAAGTGGCCATCTCCATCGCCGACCAGCATGTTCTGGAGCGGAAACTGAAGGAGAACGAAGACAACGAGCAGCAGTGGCTGCGCCGCGCCGAGCTGGCCGTGGATAAGAAGGACGAATCCCTGGCCCGCGCCGCCGTGGAACGGTCCATGAGCTACAAGTCCATGACCGAGAGCTTCCGCCAGCAGGTGGAAGACCAGAGGACGCAAGTGGAGAACCTCAAGAGCGCGCTGCTCAGACTGCAGCAGAAACTGGCCGAAGCCCAGTCCAAGAGCGACATGCTGATCGCCCAGCACCGCCGCTCGCGGGCGCTTGGCAAGGCCACCGATGCCGGTATCGCGATCGGTGACAACTCCAACGCCGCGGCCTTCGACCGTATGAAGAGTAAGGTGCGGCACAGCGAATCGGCGGCCCAGGCCAAGGCCGAACTGGTGGCGGACAACGTCGACGACCGCTTCGCCGCCATGGAAAAAGAGGGCGAGATCGATCGCCTGCTGGCCGAGATCAAGTCCAAGCGCAAAGCCGGATAGGCGTCCTGCCTGTCTGAGGCGGCCGGGCTCCCGTCCGGCCGCCCACACACCCATATCAACGGAGAAACATATGACTCACCATTCTAAGGTCGATGTGTATATTATGGCCGCCATTCTACTCGCGATCGGCGTATTCCTGCTCGGAGACTACTGGATCGCCGGGCCGATCCTGCTGATTCTACTGCTTTGCGCGTATCCGCAGTCTTATGTGACGACGCCTAAGGGGCTGGTGGTTCGCGCCGCCTTGACGAAAGTCCTGATCCCTTACGAGGCGATCAGTTACATTGGCCCCGCCGCGGAAGATCGCGACAAGTTCTCTTTCACTGCCGATCGGATCAGAATCCAGTACGGCCTGGCCTCGGATATTCTGATCGCTCCGGCCAACCGCAACGCGTTTTTCGCTGACATGGCGAAGCGGACGCCGCACCTCATGAAGAGAGGGCAACGGCTGACCGCGGCTTTCGCCTGATCCGCTGGCTGATCTACTCTGGTTGATGCCCTTGGTTGACACACATGGACAAGCTCTTCCATTTCGATTCTCAGCAGGAGGTCTACACGGCGGATGCCTGTGTGATCTCCTGCTTCGACGCCCGCTTCGATGTGGCGATCCGCAAGTTTCTTAAGCGGCGCGGCATCGTGACCTTCGATCACATCAAGATTCCCGGCTCGGCAAAGTCGCTGGCCGCACCGGAATGTCCGGAGGATCGTGACTTCGTGCTTCGGATGATCCGCACTTCTATCCGCCTGCACCAACCCAGGCGCGTGCTGATCCTGGCGCACCAGGACTGCGGGGCATACCCGGGAGTTGCCGTCGACGTGGTAGCTGGCGACGTCGTCCGCGCGGCTGGGGTGATTCTCGCCAGCGAGCCATCGCTCGCCGTGGAGTGCTTCTTCGCCGATTTCGACGGCATTTATCGGGTAGTGTGAGAGGGCTCTGGTTGGCGACTACGCGTCGAGCGGATTCCAGACGAAGGAGAGGTCGAGCACGAAGCCGTTCACCGGACCTTCGCCTGCGACCGAATGGATGGACGTTCGAGTCTCCGGCTCCGTGTCCGGGCGATAGATCGTTACCGACTGGTGGTCGGGGTCGATCACCCATCCCAACTGTGCTCCGTTCGCCAGGTACTCCCGCATCTTTTCCGCGAGCTTTCGGAGCCGATCGGAGGAGGATCGCAGTTCAATCACAAAATCGGGGCAGAGATGCAAGAATCGGGAACGGCTGTCTGGATCGAGCTGGGCGATGCGGCTCTTGAGGGTCCAGGCGGCGTCGGGCGAGCGCCGTGCGCCATTGGGGAGTACGAAACCGGTGGAAGAATCGCTGGCGACTCCTCGGCCGTCACGCCTGGCCCAGGCTAAGAGGTCCCCAGTGATGCCGGAGTTTTGGACGCCCGTTGAAAAATAGGTTGGCGGCATGACGATGAGTTCCCCCTCCGCGGTCATCTCAAAGAACAGGTCGGGATGCTCGGCGCAGAATGCGGCAAACTCCTCGTCGGTCATCGGAGGGGCCGTCAGAGTGGCAGGCAGAAACGCGTCGTCGATCACCAGGTCCATGGCTTTAGTTTACCGTAGATCATTTCCGGACCGGCCGGCGGACTAAGAATCGAGCGGATTCCAGACGAAGGAAAGATCGAGTACGAAGCCCGTCACGGGACCTTCGCCGGTGATCGAATGGATGGACGTTCGAGTCTCCGGCTCCGCGTCCGGGCGATAGATTGTTACCGACCTGTGGTCGGGATCGATCACCCAGCCCAACTGCGCTCCATTCGCCAGGTACTCCCGCATCTTTTCAGCGAGCTTGCGCAACCGGTCGGAAGAGGATCGCAACTCAATCACAAAGTCGGGGCAGAGATGCCAAAATCCGGAACGGCTGGCTGGATCGAGCTGTGAAATCCGGCTCTTGAGAGTCCAGGCTGCGTCCGGCGAGCGCCGTGCGCTATTGGGGAGTACGAAACCGGTAGACGAATCGGTCGCGATACCTTGGCCATCGCGCTCGGCCCAAATATCGAGTTGCCTGCCGATCCGGTTGTTGCGCGCGCCGGTGTAGGAATAGGTTGGCGGCATGACGATCAGTTCCCCCTCGGCGGTCATCTCAAAGAACAGGTCGGGATGCTCGGCGCAGAATGCGGCAAACTCCTCGTCTGTCATGGGAGGGGCAGTCAGAGTCGCGGGCAGAAACGCGTCATCGATCACGAGTTCCATGGCTTCAGTTTACCGTAAGGCTTGTGCGGCAAGCCGCACAAGCGCTGTAAGGGCACGCCGAGAACATCCGAGTATTCTCCGCCAAGAGCCCCGTTTACCTCTGCCCTCTCGGCGCGCAAAGCCCCAGAAAGGATCCAAAGGCAGACCCGTCAAAGCAATTTCTTAGAACTCCGCGTCTCGGCGTCTCGGCGGTGAAATGCACTCTCCCCCTTACTTCACGACCGCCTTGTCCGTCGTCAGATTCTCGTAGTCGTCCGCAACCCGCACGGCGATCGTGTGTTCGCCGGGGCCGGCATCCAAGCTCAGCACGTAGTCCAGTTCCAGCGAATCAGACAGTTTCGTCACGGGCGCGGCCACGGTCCATTCCCCGCCATCCAGCGAGTACTCCGCTTTGCTGATGTTGTTCAGCGCATCGGCGGCGTGCCACCGCACTTCCAGCTTCCCCGCCGTCCGCGTGGCCGACAGTCCAGTGATCTTCGGAGGCGTGTTGTCGATGATGAACGGGTCGCTCTCCGTCCGCGAGGTCAGCGTTTCCGAAGGCGGATTGCTGGGCGCGTCCGACGCCGTGATCCGCAGCCGGTATTCCCCGTCCGGAAACGCCGTGGAATCCCACGAGAGATACTTCTCCGCCACCTTGTCCCGCAGCAGCTTCCACTCGGTCTCGTTCACGCCGCGGATCTCCACCGTGTACACCATGGAATCCCCGTTGGGATCGGAGGCCAGCCAGCGCGCCCCCACGAACCCCTTCGCCAACTGCATCGCCGGCGTGCTGGTGGTCGTCTCTAACGAAATCGAAGGAGCGCTGGGCGCCGGCTTCCGCCCGAGCGGCGGCAGCGAAAGCGTCTGCGCGAGCGCCGAGGAAGCCCCTGTCGCCGCCGGGAATTTGTAATTGGGCGGCGTCATCTCGATCTCGTCGACGTGCGGCTCCACATTCTTCGGCAGGTACGCGACGTCCACCGATTCCAACTCGGGTGAGCGGCCCGTACCATCCGCCGTCAGCGTAGCCTTCCATTGCACGAACCGGGCCGCCGGCGAAGCGATCCGCCCGCCTTTCTGCGTCGTGATGGGCGCCGACCACGGACTCCAGTTCTTCTGCGGCTGGTCGAGATTACCGCTCCGCGTCGCCACCGCCACCGCACCGCTATTCAGCTTGCCTTCGAAGCTCAACCGCCCCCACATCGAATACATCGCCGAATCGAACACGTCGCTCTCGATCGTGCCTTCCTTCTCCAGGCCCGGACCGATCTCGTACACCTTGCCCACATTCCCGGTGGCCGCGTACAGACGGCCTTCGCGACCCGCCTGGAATGCGGTGACTTGGGTAGCCGGCATGATCAA
Organism: Bryobacterales bacterium; assembly: GCA_003167275.1. Classification (GTDB taxonomy): domain Bacteria; phylum Acidobacteriota; class Terriglobia; order Bryobacterales; family Bryobacteraceae; genus JAIQFL01. The sequence goes on from PMTT01000803.1 coordinate 12,306, forward strand.
CATCGCCGTATAGACCGTCGGCGATTCGATCCGGTACACGTTGCCCTTATTGCCCGCTCCCAGCAGCGCATGGCCGGAGCTGTCGAAGGCAATCGCATAGACCACGTCCTGCGCATGGTTCCACACCCGCCGCGGATAGCCGTTCGGCTCGATGCGGTACACTTCGCTGCCTCCACTCACCGCATTCCCTCCGACCGAAGCGGGCGGCGGAGCGGCCGACCGTGCAGCCGCTGGGGCGGGCGCGCCGGGTGCATTCACCGTGACCATCGCCGGTCCCGGCGGAGGGGGCGTGGCCGCCGGTGCGGCGGCGGGCGCCTGCTTCGTCCCCACCGCTGCCGCGTAGATGGAGCCATCCGGCGCCACAGCGACCGCAGTCACTTCCCTCTTGGCCATCTGGTAGAGCACGAATCCTTCGCCCGAGGGAGACACCCGCAGCACCAGCCCGCTGGGGTCGGTGCCGACAATCAGGTTGTCATGCGCGTCGATGACCATCGAGCGGACGTGAGTCTCATCCGTTTTGAAAAAGACCTTGCCCTTTCCATCGGCGGTCACCCGATGAATCTCACCCTGGTCGCCGGTCCCGACGAACAGGTCGCCCTTGCTGTCAAATACCATCCCCCAGATATACTTCTGCTTGGGGTCGTAGAAAGTCTCGGGCTTGGCGTTGCCGGTGATGCGATAGATCTTGCCGTCCGGCGATGTGGCCGCGTAGACCCGATCCTTGGAGTCCACCGCGATCGCGTGGATTTCGAGCGCGTCCAGGTCGGCCAGCATCTTGCCCTTGCCGTCCGGCGGAATGCGGTACAACTTCGCGCTGGTGCCGCCCCCGGTATAGAGGTTGCCCTTGGAATCCTGCGCCAGCGCCCATAGGTACGCCGAAGAGGCGTCGAACCATTCGCGCGAGTGCGGCGCCAGCGTCAACAGCCCGTCGCTGCGGACCGAGAGGTTCTTGATGACCCCCTTCTCGAAATCCGCATAATCGCTCTGGGACCAGGTATGTGTCTGCCCTGCAAAAAGAGTGAGCGATGCCAAGAGAAGAATACTTACCGAACTTTTAGACATAGAGAGAAAAACCGATTTGGGCCATGGATGAACACAGAGGAACACGCATCAAGCACTTAAGGCCACGAATGAACACGAATGNNTCGTGTTCATTCGTGGCCTTAATCCGTTTTATCTGCGTTCATCCGTGGCCCGATTCCTACTTCACGTGAATCCGCAGCGAGTAACTGCCGCTCACCACGTAGTCGAACGGAAGAGACATCTGCTCCGTCGCCGTCTCCGGAGAGGTGAACAGCGACCGGTTGGCCGCGCGGCCCGCCTGCATCACGTTCAGCACCGAGGAGGGCAGGCTCGGCATCGTCTTGTCTTCGTAGTACGCCGTGGGACTGGA
>PMTT01000528.1 GCA_003167275.1 Bryobacterales bacterium
GACTCGAAGCCCAGCACATATCCCTTCTCTAACGCCAGGTTGACGAGCCCCTTCGGACGCCAGCCGCCAATCGCGTCGCCTGCGGAGATCGTCCGCGGCGCGTCCGGCATTTCGTAGTTCTGACGGTCGCCCTGGTAGATCTCGACCACGGGTTCCACCTGCGGATCGTTGTCCCGCCAGTCCGTTCCCATGTTAGTCGCGCTGGTGTGCGAGGCCACAATCCCGCCGAAAAACTTCAAATAGGCGTACAACATCTGCGTATCCGGCGCGTTGCCCGGCGCGTTCTCGTTGACCTTGGGCAGCCGCGGCAGCGGACGGATGCCCCGCTCGGTGAAGATCACGTTGCGGTGGCCTTCGGGATACGCCACGCTCCGCTCGTAGTTGAACATCGGCGCGAAGGATCCGGGCGTATAGTAAATGTCGGTGAGTTTCTGAGTGAGCCACCAGGTGTACTCGCGCCCGCCGCCGTTATCGTGATCGCAGCAGCCCACCCAGTCGAGGCCGCCTGCGTCGATGATGTAGCGCCACTGGTCGTAGATCGACCCGTCCTGCCCGCCATCCATGGAGATCTCGCTATGGCGGTGAAACTCGCCGCGCACCATGCGATAGGGTGACGCGTCCGCGGACCGGTAGGCACGCAGCATCTTGATGGCCTGTGCCTCAACCGGCGATGCCGCGGCTGCCGGCGCGGCGGCCAGTGTCGAGGGCCTCGCCGACACGGGCTCCACCGCTGCGCCGAGGTGAATTTCGTTGGCGTAGAGATCGTTGTTGAACGGGTCCGCCGGCGGGGCCGGCTGTTCGTTCGAAGTGCCGCCGCCTCGCTCGCTCAGGTGGAACTGCCGGCGGTTGTCCGATGAGCCGATGGCCAACAACTGTCCCGGCGCCGTCGACACCAGCGCGGGGCGGTTGTCGAGCAGGTTGTCCGTGTGGGTGAGGAAGATCGGCCGCGTCCATTGCTCGCCGGCAAGCGAGACCACGTACTCGGTCCACACCGTGCCGATGGGATTCCACCAGATCGGGTGCGCGCTGCGGAACGCCAGCCACATTCTTCCCGAGGCGTCCACCAAAAGACGCGGAGATGTGTTCTTGGGGTTCTGCTGATTGCCTGCCGTCTGGTTCGGGCCCCGTTCCTTCGCCCGGTTCGGGTCCGGGTCGAGCGCCTCGCCGCGGCTCTGCAGCCCCAGGATCTCGGCTTTGGGACGCGGAATTCCCGGCAGAACCGCACCCACGTCGCTCGATGGCTCGATGGCGCGCCCGCCGGCTTCAAATCCTCGAATGCGGATGGCGCGGCCCTGGTAGAGCGCCACGCCGTCGGTGCGATACGCGCCGAAGTCCTTGCCCCATCCGCTGCCGCCTTCTTCGTATGCCACCCACAGGCGACCCGAGTCGTCATAGGCGATCGAAGGATATGCCTCATACCGCGCGCTGGCCGCCACCGCGATCTCGGAACCCCACGTCCCTGCCGACGCTGTCCGCAGGTAGACGTCGTAGTTGCCGTTGCGGTACGAGTCCCACGCAACCGTGATGTGCCCGGCCCGGCCCGCGGCGATGGCGGGGTTCCACTCGTTGGCGGGCGACTGCGAAACCTCTGTCGGCGCCGTAAAACCCGAGCCCCGCTGGGACGCGGCGAAGATCGCTGCACGCCCGTTGCGCCATCCCTGCCAAGCCACCCACACTTTCCCGGTGGAATCGGTCGCCGCCACGGCGTTGACGTCGGATCCCGTCGCGTTCGAGATGCGCACCGGCGTTCCGGCCTTGCCGCCCTCAATGGCGCTGGCGAAGATTTCGAAGTTGCCGGCGAGGTTCTGCGACCAGAAGACCCACGGCGTGCCGGCGCCATCGATGGCAATTGCCGTGCGGTAGAGATCGCCGCCAGCAGGCGTCACGGCAATGGCCGGCTCCCATGTGCCTTGCGAGTAACGCCGCACGAAGATCTGGTCGCCGCCCGTGGGAGCCTTCAATCGTCCGAAGTCAGTCATCGCCTGTTGCAGCGGGGCGCGCAGACGGTCGTGACCGGGATGGTGGCGGAACACCGAATAGGCCAGCCAGACGTTGCCGTTCTTGTCCGCCGCAGCCGCGGGGAAGTCCTCCTCGTCGGGCGTTTCGGTGATGCGGGTGGGCAGGGGTACACGGTCGACGAAGACGCGTCCCTCCATACGAGTGACGCTGGTCCCGTAGGGGATCTCGTTCAGCCGGACCTCGAAGTTCCCCTGCGTGGTGGTCACACGAACCACGGCATCTTCCGACCGGGCGGAAAGGTGGACGATCACGCCATTCGCCACCACCTGGCGATTCGCGGCTGCGCCAAACAGGCGGATGGGGTGCGTCGAGATCTTCCAACTGGCGCCGCTGATCGTGTCGGAGCCTTCGAACCGCCAGGGCTCCAGAGAGGTCACTGAAGCGCCCTCGGCCTGCACCGAGCCGTCCCAATTGGTGGAAGCAGTGTCGGTAGTGCCCAAAAGGATCCGGACACTGGCCAGGTTTTGCGCATGCGCTGCCAGCACGAGCGCGGGCAACCAGGTGAGCTTGAATACGTTCACGCTGTCACCTCCTGGGTGGCATCATCTCACGAAAGAGGGCGTCAAACCACCAGCGTGCACCGGGAGTCACTGGCCTCGTCTGCCATCCAGGATGATTCCATCCAACAGCATCATTTCTCTGTCGGAAAAGCCCCCCAACGCCTGATGATACGAATTCAGCGCGTCCTCACTTCGCTCGGTAGCGGCGTGCAACCGCAGACCCTCGGCCAGCGCCTCTGCTACGACCGTGCTCAGAGTCACGTTGCGGGATCGCGCGATGCGCTGCGCATGCAGCAAGTCCCGTGCCGGAAGCGTCAGGGTCGTGCGGCGCATCGGAGTCTTGGATCGCTGCCGGACAGGCTTCATAGCTACAGTGTCGCACCGTCTCGATTATCGGTCGCATCGGAATTTGGCTGTGCCCGGAAATACAAGGCGCCGATGAACGCGGAACAACGCCGATTTACACAAATGACCCTTATGTTTCGCGTATTATCAGTGTTCATCGGTGGCCCGCATTTCTTCCTGCCTCGTACCGCACCGTTCCCCGGCGGAAGGACCTCCAATTCGCAAGGCAGAAACACGCCCGGGCCTCCGGCGCCCTGGTGTATACTCGCACGCATGGAAAGCCCGGGATTATCCGCGATCCAATGGCCAAAGATCTTGACGATCGCAACACTGGCGCTTTTCCCAACGGCGCTCAGGGCCGCGGACGGTAACAAGTTGTTCCGCGAGCGATGTGCGGAGTGCCATGGCGTCGACGCTCGCGGGAGCGGCAAGGGGCCGGGGCTGGCGGGAAATCCGCGGCTGAGCGGGCAGTCCGTCGAGCAACTGCGCGAAGTGGTGCAACGCGGGTTTCCCAGCTCCGGAATGCCGGCGTTCGATTTGCCCTCGGAAGAGTTGGATGCTCTCGCCAGTTATGTGCACGGCCTGAACGCCGGGGTGACGGTGGGGCCGGCGGCCGGGAAACTGGTCACTTGGGGGAGGCCGGCTCCAGGAGACTGGCTCACTTACAACGGGAAATTAAGCGCGAACCGGTATAGTGAGTTGAAACAGATCCACACGGGGAACGTTGGCGGGCTGCATCTGAAATGGGTCTTTCCCGTGCCTTACTACAGCCTCGAAGTGACTCCGCTGGAAGCGGGCGGGGTGATGTATGTCACCGGGCCGAACCAGGTATTTGCGATCGATGCTTTGACGGGGAACCAGATTTGGAAGTACTCGCGGCCGCAGACTCGGGGACTGGACGGCGATGCGGCGCTTGGGACGAATCGCGGAGTGGCGATCCGGGATGGCCTGGTGTTCTACGAGACAGACAACGCGCATCTGTTGGCGCTCAGCCGCGCGACGGGAGAACTAGTGTGGGAGAAGACCATGCCTGAAGAGCCCCAGCATTACGGGTCGACGATGCCTCCGCTGGTTGTCAAAGACACTGTGATTGCGGGAGTTTCGGGGGCGGACCGGGGGATCCGCGGATTCATCGCGTGCTACAAGGCGGAGACCGGCGAGTTGCTCTGGCGGCACTGGACGGTGCCGAAGCGGGGCGAGCCTGGAGCGGAGACGTGGCAGGGGAGCGAACCGCTGCGGGGAGGCGGATCGACGTGGCTGACGGGCTCCTATGACGATGCCGCGGATACGCTGTACTGGCCGACGGGGAATCCTTTCCCGGATGGCGACGATCGGGACCGGGGCGGAGATAATCTGTTCACCAACTGCATCCTGGCATTGGATCCTCGAACCGGCGAACTGAAATGGCACTACCAATTCACGCCGCACGACGTGAGAGATCGCGACGCGACGGAGCCGCCGCTACTGGTGGACACAGCGTTTCACGGGAAGCCGCGGAAGTTATTGCTGCACGCGGACCGCAACGGTTTCTTCTATGTGCTGGACCGAACCAACGGAGAGTTGCTGCTCGCCAAACCATTCCTGCGGAGGGTGGATTGGGCTACGGAGATCGGGGCGGATGGACGGCCACGAGTGACCAATCCGAAGGGATGCCCGGATGATGCCGCGAACTGGAGCTCGGCGGCATTCAGCCCAGTGACTCGTCTGTTCTATTTCCTGGCGTTGGAGGAGTGCACCGGAAGTCCTCTGGGTTATCCGGACCAGACGGGACAGCGGTTTCTGCGGGCGTTGAATATCGAGACTGGGAAGATCGTGTGGGAAGTGCCACAGCCTGGGGCCGCGAAGGCGAAGACTTGGTCGGGAGTGCTGGCTACGGCGGGCGGCGTAGTCTTTTACGGAAAGCCGAACGGCGGATTCGAAGCGGTGGATGAGCGGGATGGCAAAGTGCTGTGGCGGTTTGAGACGAATGTGACGATGAAGGCGTCGCCAATGACGTTCGAGGTTGGGGAGAAGCAATATGTGGCGGTGGCAGCGGGTCCGAATATTCTGTGCTTCGGGCTGTGACGTGAGTTGCGGGGAAGGATTTGTGCGCTCCGGAAATGCGTCGCGACGAGTCTCGACGCGGCAGACACGAGTGTCCGCGCCACGGTTCCAGCGAGGGCAGGCGGCGACCGCCTGCCCCACTACTGATGGTGTTGTATACTGGCGAACCATGAAGAGATTTGCGCTGTTTGTGCTCCTCGTGTCGGCCGCTTTTGGCCAGACATCCGCCCTGGAAGAACTGATCGCTGCGGCCCGGCAAGGTCCGGCGGCGCCGGGATTAAAGGATCTCATCACCAAGACGCTGTCGGCGCGCGGCGGCACGGCGGTCTGGGGTCAGGACTATCTCTTCGTGGCCGATGCACCGTCTCCGGTCACGATCTCGGTGGACCAAGAGCCGGCCACTCCCATGGCGCCCATCGCAGGCACGACTCTGTGGATGCTGCTCCTCAAGATGCGGACGGGGGTCACCCACTCGTATCAGTATTACGCCGCGGGGAAACCGCTTGGGGCTCGCGGCGACGCGGTGGGATACAATCCCGATTCCTACTCCAAGACTGGAGTGCCCCGCGGCAAGGTTAGCGAGAAGCGGACCATCGCGAGCAAGATCTACGACGGCATGAAATCGGACTACTGGGTGTATGCTTCGCTCGGAGTGGATCCAGCGGTTCCAGCAGCGCTCATGGTGTGGCAGGACGGACAGGGGCTGATCGGGGAGTTCTCGCGGTCGCGGCTCTTCACGGTCACGGAAAACCTGGTTTATCAGAAACTGCTGCCGCCGATGGTGTATGTGATGATCGCGCCGGGCCAATCGACCGAGGGGCGAGCGATGCGCTCGATTGAGTACGACACGGTGAGCGACCGCTACCCGCGCTTTCTGATGGAGGAGGTGCTGCCCGAGGTGGAGAAGACCTACAAGCTGCGGCAGGATGGGTACAGCCGAGCGATTGGCGGCGAATCCTCGGGCGGGATTTGCGCGTTTAATGTTGCCTGGCTGATGCCCGACAAGTTCAGCCGCGTGCACTCGGCGGTGGGCAGCTTCACTTCCATTCAATGGCGGCCGCAGGAGAAGCTGGAGGGCGGCAATGTCTATCCTTTTAAGGTGCGCAAAGAGCCCAAGCGCAATATCCGGGTGTGGATGAGCGACGGTTCCGACGATCTGGAGAACGAGCACGGCTCCTGGCCCATGCAGAACATCCAGATGGCGAATTCGCTCAAGCGGCAGGAGTACGATTTCCACTTCCGCTTCGGGACGGCCGCCCACGGTGGCGCGCAGGCGTCGCTCGACTTGCCGGAATCGCTGGCATGGCTGTGGCGCGACTACGATCCGAAGAAGACCAGCCAGGAGTATCAGATGGATCCCGCGGAGAAGGAGAAGCCTTTTTTCCGCGTGACGATTACCAACCGGGACGCCTGGTAGGTGTTTGCCGCGCGGGACCCGGAACCGGCGGTCAATCAGGGTGCGGCGTCGGGCAAGTGCGCCTGCTCGCCGTCGGTTATATTGGAACGTATGCAAGTGACTTTTCTGGATCGCTATCGCGCTGGCGAGCGAGAGGCGGTCTGGGACGATCTGACGGCGCTCGGCCCCGCCGTGCGGCACGAGCTATACCTCACCGATGCCACTAAGGTCGCGAGAGAGACAATGCAGCGGGCGCGCCGCAACGTCGAACTGTTGATTGAGCGGCTCCGCGCCATGGGCTATCACTTCCTGACACAGGAGAACTCCGAGGCGCTCCAGGACGCGGGCCTTCGGCGCCTCCACAATCTTGCTCATCAGGCGGCGGCCGGAGCGCAAGCCAGCGAGTTCGCGCGGCAGCAGATTGCGAAATCGTTCGCCAAGCCGAACGTTCCGCTCCAGCCTCCCGACAAGAAGACAGCGGGGGCACTCAAACGCCTGGAGAAGATCGCCGGGGGTCCCTTGCCGCTCTCGTTGCGCGCATGGTATGAGGAGGTTGGGGCGGTGTCGTTGATCGGCTGGCACAGCGTATTGCACCCCAATCCCGATGAACCCGGCGCCTCGCAGTACCCGCCCGATCCGCTCGTGATGGAGCCGCTCGAACTGCTGCTCGAACTCGCGCAGCAGGAGGGCGTCGATGGCGAGTTCGCACTGTGGCTGAGCCCGGACGACCTGACCAAGGCGCATACCAGCGGCGGCGACCCGTACTCCATCCCCATCCCCAACCCATCCGCCGATGCGCCGTTCGACGACGGCAATGGCCGCACCTTCGTCAACTACCTGCGGCACGTCTTCGAGTGGGGCGGCTTCCCCGGATGGAAGTGCGGCCCGAATCCGCCGCGCGAAGCCCTTGCTTCACTGACTAACGGACTACTGGCGATCTGACATGAGCGATTGGATGGCGCGCTACCGGGGCGGTGAATACGCCGCCGTCTGGGACGAGATGCAGGCCCTGGGTCCGGCTATTCGCAAGCCCGCGAACCGGAAAGCTGCTGGTGCGGTGGTGAAGGAGACCATCCAGCGGGCGCGCAAGAACGCACTGGCACTGCTCGAAGCTCTACCGGCAATCGGCTACCGCATTGCAGCTACGCCGGAACCGGCAGAGCCCGACTACCCGCTGGTGCTGCGGATCGAAGGCGCACTCGAATACGTGCACCGGCATGGCGGGCCGAAGGGACGCGCCAACCCCTTCGGGCACCCGGCGCTGGCCTGGGTGGAGGATGAGGAAATCGATTTGCCTGGCCGCTACCTGGGAGGCAAGCCGGGGCGCGCCAACTATCGGCCGCCCACTGCGCGGACTGCCGGGGCATTGGAAGCGGCGGAGTCGAAGAGAGGCGCTCCGTTGGCGCTGGCGGTGCGCGCGTGGTTCGAGACGGTAGGATCCGTGGACCTGGCGGGCAGTCATCCTCTGGTGAACCGCGATGGCGGCGTGGCCGCGCTGCGGGTATTCCTCGATCAGGCGGCGGAGATTCCCGGCGCCGACGCCGGCGCCGAGTTCGTCGCAGCGCTGCGCCACGCATTCGAGTGGGCCGGGTTGCCAGGCTGGGCGGGACAGCCCCATGCTCCGGAGCGGGAACTCGCATGGCTGCGCGGCAAGCTGCTGCCGCTTTAGGAGGCTCCATGCGCATTGACCAGGTGATGGAATCTCTGAAGCGGGCCGCACCGATCAACCTTGTGTGGGGACCGGGCTGTTCCGTCGGCGAGCGCCAGTACGATTGGAACTGGGCTCACATCTGTCTGACGGATCTCATCCGCACGGGGCACGTGGCGCGCGTGCTCACGACAAAGCTGACTGAGGGGTTGATCCAGGCAATGGCCACCGGCCGGCAAGCGCCTGCCATCTATCGCAAGCCGCTCCCCAAGATGAGCGCAGGCGACGTTCCCGCGATCTATGAAGTCGGGGAACTCGAAGACGCCAGAGTGGCGGAACTGATCCGTGGCCACGCGGCGTCGGCTCCGTGGATCGTGTTGGGCTTTGAAGGGGTGACTCCCTCGCCGGACTTCTCGAGAATGCGAGTTTTGAACAGGGGCTGTATTTGCCGGGATACCAGGCGCCCGGTTGGCCGCTGCCGCCGGGAGCCCACTTCGTCGCGGGTTTCAATGCCGATTCTTTTCTCGCCTACCTGGTCGGTGGCTTCGGCGAGTTTCCTCCGCCCTCGGTCCTGGGCGCCCCCATCGGGAAGAGCAATCCTTCCGACACCCTGGCCGCCTGGAGGAGCGCGTTTGGGACGAAGAGGCAGGCGGACCGCGACGCCACGCAGAAGAAGTGGGCGGAACTAATCAAGCAGTTGGTTACGGCGCGTGGGGGCGAATACGAGTCGTTGGTGGAGCAGGCGTGGATCGAGTTCGATTTGGCGACGCGCCTTTTGGGCCGCTTGGAATCATCCGCGACGTTGACGTGGCGGCGTTTGGCGGAGAGGCGAAGTCCGCGGGAAGCAGCGACGATCTTGCATCGTCTGTGGAAGTGGCAGGACGGCTTTTTCGAGGCACGGCCCGATGCCGCGCAGAGGGCATTTGTGATCGCCGGAATCGACAGTCAACTCGCCCGATTTTGCACCGGACCCAGAGCCGATGCTCTGTTCGCGGAAGCGGACCAGGCGCTGACCGCGACCAGGCCTCCTGTCACCGCTGAGCACCTGGTCTTCCATTCGACCCATGCGGACCTCCTGGCGAAGTGGGCGATTCAAGAGGCGGGCAGCGGATCGGCCGCGGTCTTCGGGCGGGCGCAAAAGATGTTCCGTGAGCTGATCGCGTCGCACGGGCAGCGGGTTACCTACCTGTATCCGAGCTACATCTATGCGCTCGAAGGCCGGGCCAAGGTGGCTTCGCCGAAGGAAGCGGCCGGCCTGATGGCGGAAGCTCGGGAATACGCTGAGCGCTTCGTGAAAGCCGATCCAACGAACTGCGACAGGTGGTGGACCAGAGCGCGCGCCGCTTTGGGTGAGGGCGATACGGACGAGGCTGCACGGGCTTTCGAACGACTCCTCGTGCTGAAACCGGATGACGCCAAGTACGTTTTTCCGAGATGGGGCGAAGGGTTGGGCAAGCTGGGGAAGATCGAGGAGGCTGAGGAGAAGTTCGGCAAGGCGGAAAGCCTGGCGCAGCCGGCTTTCGATCTGTACGCGAATTGGGCCAGCGTGCTGGTTGGTGCAGGCCGCTGGGATGACGCGGCCCGTCGGGCAGCGCAGGCTGAGGAGTTGCAGGCCGGGAGCGGGTCGTATGCGTGCGCCCAAATGGCGGCGGCAAAGGGCGATCGCGAGAGCGTCCGGCGGTGGCTCGGGCGGGCAGCGGAGTACGGCTTGATTCCGTCGCTGGCGGACCTGCTGCGGGATCCGGCCATGGCGGAGTATCGGGACGAGGTGGCGGCGATTTTCCCCGGGCTGAACGTTTGAGGTTGGCTCCGGCGAACGGCTCCTTCGGTACTCCTAGACCCGTGGTACAGCGGCAGTACTTCAAGAACTGGCGCGGGAGTCGGGAATATTGCAAGATGTTGTTGGGAGCAAACGAGATGACCATCAGGTACGCAGACGGCCGGGCGGTTCAAGCTGTGATTCTCGACTGGAGGAACGATAAGGTTCGTGTTGGGGTGGAAGGCGAGGACGACGCGACAGACTTCACGCGCCTGAACGGCACGTGGATCTCCGCGGACTGCGAGCCGGTTCAGATTGAGTTTGCGTGCCAAAGTGACGGCCAGAGGGAACCAGTGTCAGAGGCCGACTGCATATGCCCGAAGGAGCTTGCATCCCATTTGATTCATCTTCTTTTGAAAGGGGATGAGGATGAGTTGGTGGTGGCTCCCAACCACCGGAACCTGGACACTCCATCGGACTTCCTTCGGGTCTAAGACAAAGAGGCCGTGCTCACCAAGTAGCGTCGATGGCAGGGCGGCGGGCCCGGCCCGTTTCTGCAACCTGCTCCCGCCTTCTCGACCGCCGGTTCGGCGGGTGCCTGATTGCGGTCCTCACGCTGCTCTCTTCCCGATTGACAATGGGCCGCGGGTTTGACAACCTGCCCATATGAGAGTTTCCCGTCGCGAACTACTGGCAGGTATGGCCGGCGCTGCCGCGCTCGGCCAGGTACACAGTCGGGCGGCCACCACCAGACCAGGCATGCCGGGCCCCTTCCCGGGACGGGTCATCGCCGTAGCGCATCCTGGCTGTATCACCGGCGGTGCGTATCAGGCAGGGCCAGTCCGCAAGATGCTGGAGAAGGGCATGACGGCGCTCACCGGCGCGCCAAGTTGGACGGACGCCTGGCGCACGCTCTTCGAAAAGGGCGACGTGGTGGGTATCAAGGTTTGCCCGGTTGGCGGGCCCACCCTCTGTTCCGACGCAACGGTCCTCCACGGCGTCCTTGATGGCCTCCAGGAAGCCGGCGTACCGGCAGGCGATGTCATCGTCTTCAACCGCTATCGTCAGGAGGCCCTCGACGCCGGCATCGATAAGTGGGTGCCGCAAGGTGTGCGGATGGGATTCGCCTCCGAAGCCTACAGCGACATCCAACTCGACATGGAGGGATATGATCCGGACCACTTCATGGAAATGGCCTTAATCAAGCCAGGCGAGAATCTCAACGATCCGCATTACCGCCGTTCCTATGTTTCGAAGATCGTCACGAGCCAGATCAACAAGCTGATTAACCTGCCGGTGTTGAAGCATCACCAGTCGGCCGGGGTCACGATCGCGCTCAAGAACATGTCGCATGGCATGGTGAACAACGTCAACCGCAGTCATCTGACTCCGACTAACAACGCATGCGGCATTTTCATTCCGTCGGTAGTGAGCCTGCCGGTGATTCGCGAGAAGGCCGTGCTGCACATATGCGACGGTGTGAAGGCATCCTATCATGGCGGGCCCAGCGCGCGCCCGCAATACATGTGGGAGCACAAGACCATGTACTTCGCGACCGATCCGGTGGCGCTCGACAAGACGGGGCTGCAGGCAATCGACGCCAAACGCGCCCAGATGAAAATGGCTTCCGTGGCGCTCTCGAAGCCCGACGCCGACAGCCACTACTTCAACTGCCAGGTGGAGCATATCGAGATTGCGGGATCGCTGGGGCTGGGCGTGTTTGACGACAAGAAGATCGACGTACAGCGGTTTGCGCTGAGTTGAGGAACGCTATCCCGCTGTGCGTTTTTCCTCGCGGCAGGCCGCCGCAGCAGTGTTTTGGTGCGACGATCCGGAGCAGTTTCGCGCTCGGTTGGCGCCGCGGTATGATCGAGTCTATGGAAGACGCCACGCTTTTGGACCTGTTCGCCTCACTCTCACGCGAGATCAGTGGGGTAAAGGAGGAACTCTCCGGAGAGATCGGATCCGTGCGGCAAGAGTTGAGGGATGGATTCGAGCGCGTGGAAGCACGGCTGAAACTCCACGGCGGCCTTCTCAACGGCGGAGCACGCCAGGTCACGCGCCTGATCGAGTGGTCCGAAAAAGTGAATGAGATCCTCGCGGAACGCGACGCGCGCATCGCCGAGTTGACCCGCCGCGTCGATAAGCTGGAAGGCAAGGATTGACTACCGGCTGGTCCGATGGAAATATTCCATCCTTTGAAATGCCGCGGTTTGCGCGTCGCCCAGCAGCTAGATTCGGGGCGATCCGAAAAGCGTCGAGACG
>PMTT01000434.1 GCA_003167275.1 Bryobacterales bacterium
AAGGGATTCGAATGGGTAGGCGCGTCCGCCGCCTTCATCGCAGAATTGTAGCGCCGGCGGTCTTGCCGCCGGTGATTCGCAGGAATTTAAGGTACTCATTATGGATTTCGTAGGAAACTCAAAAGCCCTAAGCTCTGAGGGCCTCACCGCAGTCACCGACAGCCTCTCCGTCAAAGCCGCGGAGATCTGGACTGTCCTCGCCGTGGAAACTTCCGGCTGTGGATTCCTGGCAGATCGCCGCCCGCCGATCCTCTTCGAGCGCCACATCTTCAGCAAGCTGACGAACCGCAAGTTCGACGTCTCTGACGTCAGCAATCCACAAGCCGGCGGCTACGGCCCCTCCGGCGCCAACCAGTATGTGCGTCTCGCCAACGCCATCCAACTGGACCGCACCGCGGCCCTGCAGAGCGCCTCGTGGGGCCTCGCCCAGATCATGGGCATGAACTTCGCATCCGCCGGTCACCCCGACGTCGAGGCGATGGTCTCCGCGATGAGCGACTCCGAAGACGCACAACTCGCCGCCTTCGTCGCGTTCCTGAAGGGCAATCGCCTGGATCAGCATCTTCGGGCGCACAATTGGGCGGCGTTTGCGAAGGGTTATAACGGGTCGAACTACGCCATCAACCAGTACGACACCAAGCTGGCGCAGGCGTACCAGAAGTATTCCACCGGCCCTCTGCCCGATCTAAAGCTCCGCACCGCCCAACTCTACCTGACCTTCGCCGGCCTGAATCCCGGCCCGGTAGACGGCCTCATGGGTTCGAGAACCAAGACCGCCCTGCAGACCTGGCAGCAGCGCCAAGGCCTGCCGCAGACCGGCCTGGCCGATGACGCTACTCTCGCGGCTTTAGCTCTTTAACTCCACCACCACCGCCTCGAACGGCTTATCGCCCACGTTCTCTTCCTGGTGTTTGGTGGGCCCGCCCCAACTCGCTTCTCCGGCCTTATGCTGGGCGGTATCCACTTTGCCATCGGGCGTAATCATCTTGCCGTTCTGATCGGTGATGTACACCACCACGCGATTGAGCATGTGCTCATGCAACGGCACGGCGTGGTGCGGCGGAAATTTCACGCGAATCACCCGCACCTGGCTGTTCTCAAACTCCAGCGTGTAATCCTTGGGATCCACCTTCAACGGATCGAGGGCCGTCTTCACCACTTTGCTGGGGTCGCCCTCTTTCTTGATCTCCACTTCAACTATCTTGAGCGGCCCGGCGCTGGTGACTTCCGAGACGTGCATCCCACTGGCCGGACTCCACCTGACCTCGCCGGCCTTCAAGTCCATAACGACTTTCTGCCCGCCTTGCGGAGTGATCTCCTGCCGCCCGGCAGTCAGGTAAATCATGACCCGATTCAGCTTGTGCTCATGCATCGAAGTCGCCTTATGAGGTTGATCGGTGGCGTAGATCACCCTCACCTGGTCATTTTCAAGCGGCGGCTGGGAGCCTTGGCCAAGGAGCCCGGCCGCACCCGCCACGAGAAGGGCGAAAAGCCCCACGGAATAGAATCTCGGATATCGCATTGGCTCATGATACAGCGCCGCGCAAACCAAAACCATAAGGCCACGAATAAACACGAATTCACACGAATAAGACCAAAACAGCAAACCAGCCTCCCTCGCTTTTTCTTATTCGTGTTCATTCGTGTTCATTCGGGGCCCAAACCGTCTTACCCGAACGCTCCCGCCCCATCATGGTACAAATTGCGTATGCCTTCTTTTCGCGTGGAAACGCCCCAGCATTGCTATTCCGCCATCGTCGAGCGGGGTGTCATCGGACAGGTGGCGGAACACCTCCCGAAGCACACAGGCAAGGTCTTCGTGGTCTCTACCGAGGACGTCTGGCGGCACCAGGGCCAAGCCCTCGCCCACAGTCTCACCGACGTCCCGCACGAGGTGCTCTTCCTCCCCGGCGGCGAAGATCAGAAGCGCCTTGCGCCTCTGGAATTGCTCGCCGACGAGATGGTCCAACGAGGCGGCGACCGCTCCAGCGTGGTGATCGCCTTCGGCGGCGGCATCGTGAACGATATGGCGGGCTTTCTGGCAGCCATCTTCATGCGCGGCATCCCGGTCGTCCAGGTCCCCACCACACTGCTGGCGCAGGTGGACGCGGCCATCGGCGGCAAGACCGGCGTCAACCTGGTGAGTGGCAAGAACTTGATCGGCAGTTTCCACCAGCCCTTCTCCGTGCTGATCGATCCGGCCGTCCTCCAGACCTTGCCCATGCGCGAGTACCGATCCGGCCTCTACGAGATCGTCAAAGCCGGCATCATCCGCGAACCCGCCCTGTTCGAATACCTCGCCACCCACAGTGACGACGTCCTCACCCGCAAGCCCGGCGCGATCGACCGCATCATCGAGGATTCCGTGCGCATGAAGGCCGAGGTCGTCTCCAGCGACGAACGCGAAGGCGACCTCCGCCGCATCCTCAATTTCGGCCACACCTTCGGCCATGCGCTCGAGGCCGAAACCGCCTACACCCGTTTCCTGCATGGCGAAGCCGTGGCGTGGGGCATGCGCGCCGCCGTTTATCTGAGCGAGTTGACCGGCCACCTCTCGGCCGAAGACAGTGTCGAGATCCTGGAGACCATCCAACTCTACGGCCCCATTCCCCCGCTCGACGGCATCCCCGCCGCGAATCTCCTGGCGCGCCTGGTCCACGACAAGAAGACCATCCAGGGCAAGGTCCACTTCGTGCTGGCCGTGCGGATTGGCGAGGTCACCGTGGTCTCGGGCATAGACGACAAGCTGGTGCTCGAAGCCATACGGTCCTCGCTAGTATGAAGGATGTTATGAAGGGTGCCATGAAGGGCACCACTCCCCTAGGCACGCGCAATGAGCAGGAAGCCGCCAACTGGGTCCGCGGTATGTTCGGCCGGGTCGCCCATCGCTACGACCTCGCCAACCACCTGCTCTCGCTCAACATCGACCGCCTCTGGCGGGCTCGCACGGTGCGTCGCGTCCGCCATATCCTCGACCGTCCCGACGCGCGCGTCCTCGATATCTGTTGCGGAACGGGCGACCTGGTCTTGGCGCTCGCGGGAGGCACCCGCCACGCACGCCCCGTGCTGGGCTCCGACTTCTGTCATCCCATGTTGACCGCCGCCCGCGATAAGGTCGCCCGTCGCGGCGGCAGCGCCGTGCTCTTCGAGGCCGACGCCCTGCGTCTGCCCGTCCGCGACGCGTCCCTGGATCTCATCACGGTCGCCTTTGGGTTCCGCAACCTGGCGAATTACGAGGCCGGACTGCGCGAGATGCGCCGCGCCCTGCGCCCCGGAGGAACGGCCGCCATCCTGGAGTTCTCGCAGCCCCCCAACCGGATCTTTGCCGTAATGTATAACTGGTACTCCCGCGAGATTCTGCCGATCATCGGCGGCGCGCTTTCCGGAAGCCGCGACGCGTACCGGTATCTTCCGGAGTCCGTCCGTAAGTTTCCGTCCGCTGCCCAACTGGCCAGTGACATGCAGCGGGCAGGGTTTGAAGAGGTGCGCTACGAGTATTGGACGGGCGGAATTGTAGCCCTGCATCTGGGCCAAGTGGCGAAAACCACATAGGCATTCGGAATGCCCATGTAACCTTGGTCCTTCATAATGGAATCGATGCGTTTCCTCGCTCTGGCAACCGACTACGATGGCACGCTGGCTCACGATGGGGAAGTAAGCCGGCTTATGGTAGAGGCACTCCGCCGCCTGCGTGCCTCCGGGCGTAAGACGATCCTGGTCACTGGCCGCGAGCTTCCCGAGCTCCTCTGGATTTTCCCCGAAGCAGAGTTGTTCGACCTGGTGGTCGCCGAAAACGGCGCCCTGCTCTACTCGCCGACCGACCAGCACACAGAGGTCCTGGCGGAAGCGCCTCCCGCCCGATTCCTCATGGCACTACGGGAGCGGGGTGTGTTTCCACTCAGTATTGGCCGCGTGACCATTGCCTCCAACGAATCGCAAGGCCCCGCAGTCCTGGATGCCATCCACACGCTGGGGCTCGACCTCCAAGTGATCTACAACAAAGGTTCCGTGATGATTTTGCCATCCGGAGTCAATAAAGCCACTGGCCTGGCGGTAGCTCTGACCCATCTGGGATTAGCTCCCGAGCAAGTGGT
The DNA here is from genome assembly GCA_003167275.1 of Bryobacterales bacterium. Taxonomy (GTDB): domain Bacteria; phylum Acidobacteriota; class Terriglobia; order Bryobacterales; family Bryobacteraceae; genus JAIQFL01. The sequence continues at coordinate 4,095 of PMTT01000434.1, forward strand.
CGGCATCGGCGATGCCGAGAACGACCACCCCCTGCTCCGGTTTTGTGGTTGTGGTGTCGCGGTTGCCAACGCGCTGCCCGCCTTAAAGGAGCGCGCCGACATCGTGACGCACGGCGAGGAGGACGAGGGAGTCATCGAGCTGATCGACGGTATCCTTGCCGACGATCTGGCCGCCGTCTGTCCCGAAAGGTAACGCGCGGCTCCACCGATTCACCCGTGAGCTGGAATTTGCAGCCGCCGTCCACTTGCGTTATGTTGAGGTATGACCGTGGATGCCATCAAAGAGGCCATTGCTGAATTGCCAGAAGATGAGCGTCATTCTCTGGCCGCCTGGCTCAATGAAATCGAGTATGACGACTGGGATAAGCAAATGGTCAAGGACTTCTCCCCAGGTGGACGCGGCATGGCCTGGGTGGAGAAGGTCAAACGCGAGATTGCCGAAGGCAAGGCTACTTCTCTCGAAGAGGGCTTAGCAGCGGTCAGAGCCGAACGCGAACGATCCAAGTCCCGCCCGTGATCTTTCAATTCAAAGCGCTGCCGAAATTCTGGGATCTGTACAGAGACCTTCCCGATTACATTCAGCGGCGCGCAGACAAGCAGTTCGCTCTCTTGTCGGAGAATCCCAGGCATCCTTCTCTTCAATTGAAATCAGTGGGCGAGTTCTGGTCGGCCCGGGTCACGGACGACTATCGGGCACTTGCCGTCCGGGAGGAGAACGTCCTGACGTGGTTCTGGATCGGCCCGCATGACGAATACGAGCGAATCCTCTAGGGGGTGACCCGCGCACCCGTCACCCGCTGGTATGAGACTCCACCAACTCCACGGGCGCCATCTCACTCACCAACTCCACCCGCGCCGCGCGTGCCCCGTTGTGAGTCTGCACCAGGCGGATTCCCGCCAGTTCCCCGATCAAACTGCCCGCCCACCGGTACACGTTGTTCTCCCGAACCAACGCCCGCATTCGCTGCATACGCGCGCTCCTCTCCTCCGGCGCCATCTCCAGAGCCGTGCGGATGGTGCGAGCCAGTTCGCCGGTATCGTACGGATTGATGATGAACGCGTCCGGCAATTCATGGCTGGCCCCCGTAAACCGGCTCAGGATCAACGCGCCCTGCTCATCCACTCGCGACGCCACGAACTCCTTCGCCACCAGGTTCATCCCGTCATGCAGTGAGGTCACCATGCAAAAATGCGCCGCCCGGTAATATCGCTCGATCTCCTGGTGGCTGTGATGCCGCCTCAGGAACACAATCGGCTTCCATTGCCCTGTCTGGAAGCGGCGATTGATGCGAAGAGCCTCCGCCTCCACCTCCGCCCCAAGGTCCTGATACCGCTTAATGCGCGTCCGGCTGGGCGCGCCGATCTGGATAAACGTGAGCTTGCCGCGATAACTGGGGTAATCCTCCAAAAACTGCTCGATTCCCCGAAACCTCTCCGGGATCCCTTTCGTGTAGTCCACACGATCGACTCCGATCCCCATGTAGGTCGCCTCCACTCCCAATTGGCGGAACAACTCGGCGCGGTCCAGGCTTGAGGACGCCGCGGGAGCATGACCGTGCTCCTTGCCATTGAACGCCACGCTGATGGGGAACGGCCGCACCGCCGTAACATGATCGTGCCGATTGACCGCGAAGTGCTCCCAATCGATGCGCGACTCCAGCGCGTAGTCGACAGTCTCCAGGAAGTTATTGCAATGCGCCTGCACGTGGAACCCGATCAGGTCCGCCCCGAGCATTCCATCGAGCAATTCGCGCTGCCAGGGGCATATCCCGAAGGCCTCTGGATTGGGCCACGGAATGTGCCAGAAAATCGCGACGCGCGCATCCGGCCGGCGCTCTTTGATCATCTTCGGCAGCAGCGCGAAATGGTAGTCCTGCGCTAACACGGCCGGGTTCTCTTCGCCTTCCATCTCTTCCACCAGCGCATCGGCAAACCGCTCGTTCACCGTGCGGTAGTGGTCCCAATCCTTGGCATGAAATGTGGGGCGGGTGTGTGCGATGTGACATAGCGGCCACAGCCCCTCGTTCGCGAAGCCGAGGTAAAACCCTTCCTCTTCTTCCTTGGTCAGCCACACGCGGCGGAGTGTATAGAGCGGCTCGTCGGGAGGCACGCGGAGGCGGCTGTTTTTGTCCACGGTCTCACGATCCGCATCCCCGGTGCCCTGTGCGATCCACGTTCCATCGCAGGCGCGCAATACCGGCTCCAACGCCGTCACCAGGCCGCTGGCCGGCACGGAACAGACAATCGAGCTTCCCTTGCGGATATGTTCATAGGGCTCGCGATTCGAGACCACGAACAGCCGGCTGCCGTTCATTTTGCTCCGCACCGAGATCCGCAATCTCTCAGGCGTCCATAGCGATTCCGCCGCTTCGCGCAGGCGCGCCTCTTCCCGCGCCGCCGCACGCGCCGCGTTGAGGCTGCTGGCCAGTTGGGTCACCTCGCTCGCGAGTGGCCCGAAGATCTCTTCCCGCGGGGCGTCTCCGTCGATCGCCACCCGCCCGCTCCGCTGGTCCCGCAGCCACTGGACCATCCGCCGCAACGGCCCGCCCAGACTCCAGCGCACAATCAGCAGGGTGGTGCCAATAATCAGGAGAGTCTGCACGCCCATGCTGGCCAGCGCGTGTTTCCAGACTTCCGCCCGGTAAGCGCTGATATAGGCCACATCGTGAAAAATCGCGATCGTCCCGATAGTGCCCGAGCCGGCTCTCAGGGGCAGCGCCAACACGTGCATGGGCTCGCCATCGAGGCGAAAGAATTGACCCCGCGCCGACCCTTTCTCAACCGCCTCTGCGACGACGGCGGGAGCATTCCGGAGGGGCGATGCCAGCCCGGCGGTAATCGCCAGCGGCCTCCCGCTCATATCGTAGACCGCCACACCCGCCAGTCGCTCGTGGTTCTGGAAGCGGTCCACCAGAGCCTGCAAATCGTGGGGTGCTCCAACCAGCAGCAAGGGTTCCACCGAGCGTTCCAGCCCCTCGGCCAACGTCAGCGCATGCCGCTGGACATCGTCCCTTTGAGCGTGCACTTCAGACTGAGCCTGAAAAATCGCGAAGCCCAAAGAGACGGCGGTCACGCCGGCGATGAGCGACAGAATCAGCCGAAAACTTAAACGCATCGCCTCTCTCCCGTGCTGGTATTCACGTCCCACCTCCCTGAGCACGTCTGGGTCCAAGTCAAAGTGATTTCTACCACACAGTTGACCCAGGTTTGGTGGGGCAGGCGGTTTCGCCTGTCGCGCCCGCTTGCGGGCGAGTCTTTCGCACCTCCTGAAGCCTGAGGGAGTAGTCCCCAATAACCAGCTTTCCCGCCATCGGCAGGAACTGCCTCTACAGCGCAGGAATTACGCAAGAAGGACAGAAATGCACAGCGCCGCCGGCAAGCCACGCGCCACCTCCCAAACCCCATCGCTGTCTTGGTGGTGTTCGAGCGTGGTGTTAGGCTGGAGTTCGTGCGCCGCTTCCTTTTATTTCTATCGCGCCAAAGGCACTTGCGGAGATGGATGGAAACCTCTTCCTTGGCCCAGCGCCTCGCCACCCGCTTCGTGGCGGGAGAGACTCTCGATCTGGCCCTTGCCGTCAGCCGCAAACTCAACTCCGAAAACATCACGATCACGCTCGATCACCTTGGCGAGAGCGTGTCCACGCTCGAAGAAGCCGCCGAAGCTCGCGATGTGTACCTGCGCACGCTGTCCGCCATCCACGATTCCGGGATCCGCGGCAATGTCTCGCTGAAGCTCACCCAATTCGGCCTCGATTTCTCCACCGAACAGTGCCGCGCCAACGTGGAGCAACTCGTCAAGCGCGCCGCCGAATTGGACAGTTTCGTGCGCGTCGACATGGAATCGAACGAATACACGGATCGCACCATCGATCTGGTGACCGATCTCCATGGGCGCTACGGCGCCGTCGGCATCGTGATCCAGGCCTACCTGCGACGCAGCCAGAAGGATATCGAAAAACTGAACGCCCTGGGCATCCGCGTGCGGCTTTGCAAAGGCGCCTACCTGGAACCTCACAGCGTGGCATTTCCGGAAAAGTCTGAGGTGGACCGCAGCTACGTGGAACTGATGAAGCTCCTGCTCGACCACGGCAGCTACCCCGCGATTGCCACCCACGATGAAGCCATGATCGCCGAGACCAAAGCCTACGCCGCGGCCAAGAAGGTCCCGCGCGACGCCTTCGAATTCCAGATGCTCTACGGAATCCGCCGCGACCTCCAGCGGCAGTTGATTGCGGAAGGCTATCGGCTGCGCCTCTACGTCCCCTTCGGCAAGGCGTGGTACCCCTACTACATGCGCCGTCTCGCGGAGCGGCCTGCCAATGTCTTCTTCATTTTGAGAAATCTGTTCCGGAAGTAGCGGCACAGGCATTCTTGCGTGCGTTGGGTTCCAAGGCCAAGAAAAACCAACACAGGCAAGAATGCCCGTGTTACTGCGCGTTGACGCTCCGCTTGGCCCTGGCGTGGATTTCGCCCAGGTTTAACCCACTGAGCGCCGTGGCGATCGCTCCCCCAAGCAGCAGGGGAAGCGTCAGCGCGCCAAAGTAGATGATCGAGAACGTCTTGGCCTCATCCTGCTCAAACTCGAACAGGCGGAGTGCCTCCACGCATGCCAGGTTTACCAATCCCAGGTTCCCGGGTGCATTCGGCACCACGGTCAGGATCCTGACGATCGTGAGCACGCCGGCCGCTACCCAAAACGAATAGTCGGTCTTGTAGGCTTTCAAAAGTGCGTAAACCGAAAACATCTGCAACAGCAGATACAGCAGGCTGATGAGCGCGGTGGAGCCTAGTGTGCGCAGATCGCCCATGAGGTGGAGGCCCTCGATCACGTGCCGCAGCGTGGAGGACCAGCGGCTCTCACCGGCCGCCGCGTGGGCTTCCTGCTTGTGGAGAATCACCCAGAGCAGTCCGACCCCGCCCAGGATCAGCAGCGCGCCGATCACCGACACCAGGATGACCAGGTTTTCCGGGATCCCCTTCACGAAGGCCGCGGTGATCAGGAAGGCAACCAGCATCCAGAACCCGTCGATCAGCCGTTCCAACGCGATCGAGGCAACCCCCACGGAAAGCCGCAAATCGTTCCAGTGCGAAAGCAGGTAGCAGCGAATCACTTCGCCCACGCGCAGCGGCAGCACTTCGTTGGCGAACAGCCCGATGTAGATGGCCTGAACGGTGCGCCACAATTTCAGCCGGATCACGGGCCTGAGCAACGTGTTCCAGCGCCACCCGTGAACGACATAGACCGCCAGATCCGATATGACGGCCACGCTGATCCACCTCCAATCCAGGTCGCGGATGGCAGGGATCAGTTGGTCGATCGGGTAACCGTGGAGCACCCAAAGCAGGCACGCAGCGGAGAGGCTGTATCCCAAGACTTGGGGCGCCCAGGCAGGCATTCTCCGGCGCGGAGCGTCGCGTGAGGGATCCATAGGCATTCAGAAAAGCCAGACGGGCGAGAATCCATAAAGGATCGCCACTTCGCCAGTCTTCGCGCACATTTTTTCACCCAATCGTTTCAGGCTTCTCCGAGCCACTTAAGCTTATGATAGCGTGGTGCCTCGCCCGGGCGGCGACCAACCGCTCCCTTACGGTCGCGGCTCGGTTGCGGCGGTTGCTGATTCAACGTGAGTTACCGAGCAGCGACCGTCAGGGAGCGGTGGCCGGGTGAGGACTAACCCAAAACGGTTACGCGCCCCTCGCTGTCGGCGGGTCACTGCCCGCGCGCCCCTCTGTAGGAATCTAGAATCGTCAGCCCTTTGGATCGGTTCAACCGCAACCAAAGCTCGTTATACTTAGGCTCTTCCAGCCGCTGCTTAAGTTCAAAATTAAAGCCCTTGAGATTTCCATAATGTGTCTTGGCGCGCTCGAAGGTAGTGATCGTCAAATCGAACGGCCCGGAGCTGCTGATGTTCTCGATATCCTCAAACCGCCAGGTTCGCGACTCAGCCTGATTCGCCGATCTGTAGACGATCGCGTCCGATCCAACCTGAAGCACCCCTTCATCTCCACTAAATCGCAGCAGGTGTTTCACGGGAATCTCCCATAAAACGTTTGGGAGCCGATCGGGAATTGCCGCCACCAGGCGTTGGTCCAGACGGCCTTTGAGAAGTTGATAGGCATCTTCGAAAGTTTTGTCCCCAACCAGGTCGAACCGATATTCCCGGTCTGCCCCCAGCTTCCACAGGTTGTCCTTATAGGTCAGGACCGTCAGTAATTTGGGGGCGATCTTCAGTTGCTGGATATCCTGGTAGTCCCAGCGCCATGCGTGCGGATTCCTGGGCTTCTGGCCAATCTTGTATGTTTCCTCAAACGACACGCCCGCGTCCGAGATCGTCAGCGTTCCCATGTTGCCCGCCTTCCTGATGTTCGGCACCCGGGAATGACCGTGCCAGACGTCGTACCGGAGATCCTGCGCTAAAATCGCCGGCGCCCCCAGCGCCAGGCCAATTAAGAGTGCGCCAGTTCTTTTTTCAATTCGAAATTCCATTTCCACACCTCATAAATTGCCGGGTAGACCACTAGTTCCAGAAGGAATGACGTGAAGATCCCGCCGATCATCGGGGCGGCGATGCGCTTCATCACATCGGCTCCCGTTCCCACGGACCACATGATCGGGATCAACCCCATGAACATCGTGGCGACGGTCATAAACTTCGGCCGAATTCTTTTCACCGCGCCATGCATGATCGCCTCTTGAAGGTCCCCCAAACTCCTGAGCTTGCCTTCCGCCTTCGCCTGGTCGTGCGCCAGATCCAGATACAGCATCATGAACACGCCGGTCTCGGCATCGACACCCATGAGCGCGATCAACCCGACCCACACGCCGATGCTCATGTTGTAGCCCAGGAAGGTCAGGAACCAGACGGCGCCCACGGCTGAGAACGGTACGGCCAGGATGATGATCATGGTCTTAGTCATGGACTTGGTGTTGATGTACAGCAACATGACGATCAGAAAAATCGTGAGCGGAAGCACCACGATCAGCCTTTCCCGGACACGCTGCATGGCCTCGTATTGCCCGCTCCAGGCGAACGAATACCCGGAGGGAAGCTTCACATTGTCGCGCACCACCTTCTTGGCTTCCTCGACATAGCTGCCGATATCGCGGCCGGCCACGTCGACGTACACGTAACCGTTCAGCATGCCGTTCTCGTCTCGCAACATCGCGGGACCACTCACAATCCGGACCTCGGCCAGTTGCGCCAGCGGCACTTGGGTCTGGCCGTCCATGCTCGGTACCAGGACGCGCTCCAATTTATCGGGATCGCTGCGGTAATCCCGCATGTAGCGTACGTTGACGGGATAGCGCTCGCGGCCCTCGATCGTAGTCGTGACGTTCTCGCCGCCGATGGCGCTCATGACCACGTCCTGCGCATCGTCAATGCTCAAGCCGTAGCGCGCCAGTTGGTCGCGATTCCACTTGAAATCCAGAAAGTAGCCGCCGCTGGTGCGTTCCGAGAAGACGCTCCGTGTGCCCAGCACTCTTGGCAACAACGCCTCGATCTGGGTGCCCAGATCTTCGATCTTCTTGATGTCAGCCCCGTAGATCTTGATCCCCACCGGCGTACGGATGCCCGTGGTGAGCATGTCCACGCGCGCCTTGATGGGCATGGTCCATGCGTTCGAGGTGCCGGGAATTTTAAGCGCCTGGTTCATCTCCTCGACCAGTTGGTCGGTTGAGATGTGGTCGGGCGTAAACCTCCGGAATATAGCCTTCGCCCATCTGGGCGCCCAGTCGGAGTACCAGGTGTCCACCTTCCGCCACTCGGTTTCCGGTTTAAGAACAATCACCGTTTCCATCATCGAAAACGGAGCCGGGTCGGTGGACGTCTCCGCGCGGCCCGCCTTGCCCAGCACGGTCGATACTTCGGGAAACTGTTTGATGATGCGGTCCTGCACCTGCATCAACCGCTGCGCCTGTGTTTCGGAAATGCCGGGGAGGGTCGAAGGCATGTAGAGCAATGAGCCTTCATCCAGGGGCGGCATGAACTCGGAGCCCAGCCTCTCGAAGACCGGAACGGTTACGACGACCAGAGCTACGGCCCCGGCGATCACGAACCATTTCCAGCGCAGTGCCAGCTCGCATACGGGTGCGTACAGCCGGATCAGAATCCTGCTGATTGGGTGTGTCTCCTCCGAATGGATCGTGCCTACCAGGACGGCGTTCGTCACACGGGCCAGCCAGCGTGGCCGGAATTCATAGTTCTTCATGTGGGTAAACAGCAGCCGCATGGCCGGATCCAGCGTGATTGCCAGAACCGCGGCAATGATCATCGAAAACGTCTTGGTATACGCCAGCGGTTTGAACAACCTGCCTTCCTGAGCTTCTAACGTCAGCACCGGCAGGAAGGCCACGGCGATGACCAGCAGCGCAAAGAAACTTGGCCCGCCGACTTCTTTGACCGCGTCGATCACCACCCGGTGATAATCCTGCTTGCGGCCTGTGCGTTCCCACTCTTCGAGCTTTTTGTGGGTCTGCTCCACCACCACAATGGCCGCGTCCACCATGGCCCCAACGGCGATTGCGATTCCCCCCAGCGACATGATGTTCGAAGTCAGGCCCATCATCTTCATGGGGATGAAGGAAATGATCACGGCCACGGGAATGGTGATAATCGGGATGGTGGCGCTGGGGAAGTGCCAAAGGAAGATCATGATGACGATGTCCACGATGATCAAATCTTCGGTCAGGGTATGCTTCAGGTTCTCGATGGAGCGCAGGATCAGTTCGGAACGGTCGTACGCGGTAACCACCTTCACCCCTGGAGGAAGCCCGCCCTCTGTGTCTTTGAGTTTCTGTTTGACACGCTCGATCACTTCGAGCGCGTTCTCTCCCTGGCGCATGATGATAATGCCGGCGACGGTCTCACCGGTCCCGTTCCAGTCCGCAACTCCACGGCGGATGTCGGGACCCAGAGTCACTTCTCCCACATCAGATATGCGGATGGGAACGCCGCTTGGAGTCTTTGCCAAGGCGATCTTGCCGATATCGCCGGTCGTTTGCGTGTAGCCGCGGCCGCGTACCATGTACTCCGCGCCGCTGAATTCCACCAGGCGGCCACCGACGTCGTTGTTGCCGCTGCGCACCGCTGCCACGACCTTGCTCAGCGGAATGTTGAACGATTGCAGCTTGTTGGGATCGACGTTGACCTGGTACTGCCGTACGAATCCGCCCAAAGGCGCAACTTCGGCTACGCCGGGAACCGATTTCAGATAGTAGCGAAGATACCAGTCCTGATAACTGCGTAGGTCGGCCAGACTCTGCTTGCCTGTCGTGTCGATCAGGGCATACTCAAACACCCATCCGATGCCGGTAGCATCCGGCCCGAGTTCGGTCTTGACGCCCTGGGGCAGCCGCGGCAGGACGTTAGAGAGGTATTCCAGAGTGCGAGAGCGAGCCCAATAGATGTCCGTTCCCTCCTCGAAGATGATGTACACGTAGGAGTACCCGAAGTCCGAGAACCCGCGGACGTCCTTTACTTTCGGCGCCCCCAGCATGGCGGTGACCAGCGGGTACGTGACCTGGTCNNACCTGGGTGTCGCTCATGTCCGGGAGCGCGTCGAGCGGAACCGTCCGCATCGCCCAAAGCCCGCCCATTACCGCCGCTCCGAGCAGGATGAAGACGATGATCTTGTTCTTCGCCGAGAACTCTATGATGGCGTCGATCACTTCTTTTTCGCCCCCGGCTCTTTTGTCATCCCAGGCATGTCGCCCATCCCCTTCGCATCAGGCTGTCCCGGCGGAACCTTCGACGGGTTCGCCGGCGTGACAGGCTTCGCCGGTTCATTCGTCATTCCGGGCATACCAGCCATCCCGCCCATCCCCGACGCGGCGGCCTTCATCTGGCTTTCGGAGTCGATCAGGAAGTTGCCCGAAGTGACCACACGCTCACCCCCGCTCAGGCCCGATAGAATCTGGATGCGGTCGCCCTCGCGCTCGCCGGTCTTGACTTGCCTCGGTTCGAAGTAGCCGTTACCGCGATCGATAAAGACCGTCTGGTGGTCGCCGGAGTTCAGCACGGCCTCCGCCGGTACAGTCAGTTTCGACGGCAGGCTCACAACGAATTCGACGTCGGCGTACATGTCGGGCTTGAGCATCAGGCCGGGGTTATCCATATTCAGCCGTACTTTGAGAGTTCGGGTCATCGGATCGACCTGCGGCTGCAGGAAATCGATCCGGGCGTTGAATGCCTTTCCCGGAAGCGCGTCGAGAGATACACGAGCCGTTTGGCCTACGTGGATGTTCGGGGCTTCATACTCGAAGACGTCCGCCATAATCCAGACGTGGCTCAGATCCACGATGGTGTACAAGTCCGTATCGGGCGTGATCTTCAATTGCTGGAAGGCCTTGCGATCGGTGATGTAGCCCGTCATCGGCGAGTACAGGGTGATGTTCTTGATCGGCTCTCCGGTTTTGAGAACCTGGTCGATCTGCGCTTCGCTGAGGTCCCACAGTTCCAGCCGCCGGCGAGTTGCCTGGAGCAAAGACTCGCTCTGATCGAAGCCCGACGGCAACGCGCTGTCCTTCATGATGGTTTTAGCTTTGGCGGCGAGGAGCAACTCCCTCTGGGAAGCCAACATGTCCGGGCTGTAGATCGTCAGGAGCGGCTGGCCCTTCTGCACCAGCTTGCCCGTAAAGTCGACGAACACCTGGTCGATCCAGCCTTCCACCTTAGTGTGCACGTGGCCGATACGAGTCTCGTCGATCGCCACCTTACCTGCTGCCCGGATGGTTCGGGAGCCGCCACCGAACTCGACTTGTTCGTACTTCACCCCAATCAGTTGCTGCTTCTCCGGAGTGATCTGGACCGTGCCGGCTTCCATCGCGGAAACATCGTCGGCGTAGACGGGTTCGAGCTCACTGCCTGTTTCCGGATTGAGACCGGGCTGTTGCGCCTTGTAATTCGGGTCTTTGGGGTCGCGGTAATACAGCACCTTACGTTCCGCCGCCGGCGCTGTCAGTGGCGCGGTGCCGCCATCGGCATACACCGGTTCGAGCTTCATGCCGCAATCCGGCGCGATCCCGGGCTTGTCGGATTTGTAGGCCGGATGCATCGGGTCCACCCAGTAGAGGATCTTGCGGCCGCCTTTGTCCGCGGATGCCACCGCGCCGCCTTTTACTGCCTTGTAGACATACCCGCCCGTAAACGCGGCGGCGATCGCTGCCAGCAAACCGATTAGTCGAATCGCCTTCATGGGAGTTGCCTCAGTCCGTGAGCGCCTGGCCGGTCATCTCTTCGAGGCGGCTCAGCGCCAGCGCATAGTTGAGCGCCTCGTCGTAGTAGCTCATCTCGTAATCGAGCACCATCGTGAAGTTGGAAAGCACCGACAGAAAATCGACAGTACCGGTTTCGTAAGTGGAGAGCGAAGCCTCGAGCGCCAGGTTCCCTTGCGGCACCACGGTCTGTGCGTAGAGTTTCATGAGCCGTGCCGAAGTCTGCGCCATCAGGAAGTCGTTCTGGATCTGATAGCGCAGCGATTGATCCGTGGCTTCGTACTGCCGCCGGGTCTGCGACAGATTGCTGACTTGCTCATTCACGCCGGCTCGCTGTTTGCGCCAGAAGTAGATCGGAACTTTGAAATCCGCCCGCACCTCATACATGGGCGGCATCGACCCCATGTTGTAATACCCCGCGTTGAGCGTGACGTCGGGATAGTATTCCTTGCGCGCCATGTTGACAGCCAGTTCCGACTGCTCGATCATCTTCCGATCGCGGCCGAGCATTGGCGAATTCTGACGCGCGGCGGCAAGCAGTTCCTCCAGCGTCGCCATCAACTCCTTGGGCTTAGCGCCTTCCGGGCGGCCGACCGGTGTGCCCACCGCGCGATTCAGGATGCTGTCGATCTCCGCGGTCCTGCTCCGCCGCTCCTGTTCGAGCTTTACGAGCCGCGTTTCCAGGATGCTGGTTTGGGTCTGGGCCTTGAACACATCCTGCTGAGCGGCGCGACCGACCGAATAGCGGTCTTCCGTCACCTTCAACAGCTTGTCCAGCAGGTCACGATCGCGGACCAGGAGATCATTGGCCGCGTAAGTGTATTGCAGTCGATAGTAAGCCTGTTTCAATCGGGAAATCACGGCCAGTTGCACGGCTTGGTACTGCTGAAACTCGGCCTGAGCTTCCTTGTAAGCCATGTCGCCCTTGAGCTTGAGTTTGCCGGGAAAGGGAAGTTCCTGCGAGACCATTACGCCGGCGTTTGCCAGCACATCTCTTCCAAGACCGGCGCCAGGCAGAGGATTGCCGACGCTGTTGTATCCGAGTGAGATCATCGGATCCGGCAGGCTGCTCTCTTGTGTGGGCCGCTGCCGTGCCGCCTCATACTTCTTCTGCGCGGCCAGGATTTCACGATTGCTCTGGAGCGCCTCGTCGACCAGGGACGCCAAGGGCTGCGCTCCGCCGAGAACGGGCAATAATATAATCAGATAAATATATCGGATACTCATCGTCTCTCTTCCTACCCTGGAGCTTCGACTGTATGGAGTCGTCGTGGCGCGGGCACTCGTGCCTGCCGCGTCGAGACTCATCT
>PMTT01000607.1 GCA_003167275.1 Bryobacterales bacterium
TAGTTTTTCCGCAGCCTGCTAGCATCGCCAGCCTGTTTGATGATAGAGAACGTACCGGCGACTATAATAAGCAGCGCAACAACCTGTCGAATTCGGGGATGCTTGTAGTTGTGCCAGTCCTTGTACAGCGAGATCAAGCCGAGGCTGACAGTGCAGAAAACGAGAAGGTATGACATATAATCAACTCACCCTTGAGCTTTCGCTTCGGTTTCAGGCGTGCCCCCCAGATCCTTGCGGACAGCGGATTGCAGCGCTGATGTTAGCTCACGAATCTTGAGGGCCGAGGCCGTTGACGTATGCGGCACTTTCTGGTGTCTTCAGGTCTATAGCTCTCACGAATTTCACCATCGCCGCACCTGGGGCAAAGAATATGTGGACTAGAGAGTCCGAAACCTGATTGTATCGCTATTCCACGAGGGGAAGGGCGTTGAAACGGCCTGCCGTCGCCGGATAGCTGCGAGTCCACGAGGGCCGCTCCGTTGCGTCCAGTCGCCCCGCAAGTCCACCACGGCCCATCCAGAGGCGATCCAAGACGTTGCGGACTTGAATTGGTGACCTGCCCATCCCGGCTAGTGACATTGTTTGGCGTGATGGCACAACGGGTACGCCGTCGCTGTTGAATCGAGCACCGTTTTCCAAACCGTCCGATCCGCCGAAGCCTGCTACGATCACGGCGTATGCCACCGTTCATGATCCGTGAAGAAGATCCCGCCGACCACGATGCAATACGAAACCTCAACCGGCAGGCATTCGACGGCGATGCGGAAGCCACACTGGTGGACCGCCTTCGGGCAAGTGGAGCCGTGATCGTCTCCCTGGTGGCCGTCGAGAACGGAGACATCGTTGGCCACATCCTGTTCAGCGATCTTCTCATAGAAGCGAATCAGGCCGTCATCCCCGCCGTTTCGCTTGCGCCCATGGCCGTGGCTCCGAAGTCCCAGCGCAGAGGAACCGGTTCAGCGTTGATGCAGCGTGGCCTGGAATTGTGTCGGGAACGTGGGAAATCTATCGTGGTGGTGCTTGGACATCCCGAATACTACCCACGATTTGGGTTCTCAGCGGAATTGGCAAAGCCCCTGGAAAGTCCGTATTCAGGTTTGGGTGCGGCGTGGATGGCGCTCGAACTGGTCCCTGGCGCACTAGATGGGATCAGGGGCACGGTGAGGTATCCGGCAGCGTTTGCAGTGCTTTCGTGACAATCCGTCGTGTGGTGGCGACCCTTTTCCAGATCTTTCGCTGCCACCTTGACGACGTGAATAGGCGGGATGATTGTCGCTGAAGTACTAAGTAATCTGTGAACCAGCCTCAAGGTCTCTGATGCAGCATTCGAGGTTGGCAGCGATTTTCTCGAAGACCCGTGGCAGTACCCAAAGGATTTCACGCATCTTGGTGTTAGCGTCCACGATGAGGCCATGATAGTGCTGTAGATACGCACCGATGTCTTGGCGTTCCTCTTGTGTCAGCGAATCGAACGGGTCTCGATCTGCATAATCGTGAAAGTCAGACAGATGGATGAAGCGACAACCGAAAGTGTAGACGTTGCGTGTCCAACCGTGAAACGTATTAGAGATCTCGACCATATCCCTGTCGGTGACTTTGCGTTTGCCGTCTTCGGTTCGCCACTGTCTGCCATGAACAGAGTCCTCAATCAGTTGTGCCCGGTATTTTCCGTTGGTTATCGATCCAAGAAAAATACACCGCACCATCGAGTCGAGTTCCAGTCGCAGAATCGACACGACAGTGCCGGTCAAGCGGTGATGATGTAGTAGCTCCAGTGCAGTCCGGTTCTCCGCTGATCGATTCCTCACCTGCCGACAGAAGAGCGCTAGTGGTGTCATGCTTGTTTCATCTAACATCGACTAGGCCGACTGAAAATTAACGCCGCTCACCGCTTGAAGGAAGATCTTCATGCGGCTTGATTCTATCATGGGAGTTCGTATTCGATTGGCACCTATGCGATGCGGTGGAACTCAGGTGGAGAAGGCGTGCCGCCAGAGCGTTTAGACTCCAGCCCTTTCGCCGGGGATGGCCGCTGTGTGCGACCTGCGAACGCTCGTTGCCACCGCCATCACCTCATGCCGTACCTGCCATGGTGCCCACTACTGGCTGAGCGTGAACGAAACGTCGATTTGCGTCTTGACCTCCACCGGCTCTCCATTCAGCCGACAGGGAGCGTACCGCCATTGCTTGACGGCTTTGATTGCGGCAGGCACGAGCGCCGGATCGCCTGAAATGAGATTGAGTTCGCCCACCTCGCCGGTTTTGAGGATCACGACATTGAATTTGACCACGCCTTCGATGTGCGCCGTCTTCGCTTCCTTGGGGTAGACCGGCGCTACGTAGTGAATCATGCCGCAGTTGGTGGGTGTGGCAGGGAAGTCGCCAATCTGGATCTGGCTTTGGTTCGGGCTTTTCTTCTGGTCCACAGCCGCCTTTGGACGTTGCGATGGGCCGGAACCAGATGCCGCCAGGGCCAACAGCAAACCGATGCAGGCAGGCTGGCGCACATTCCCATTGTACGGCCTTGATTCCGGCGCTGTTCCATGGTCACAATACCGGCAGGAATTGAATTATGAAACCAGCGGCATTGATCGCTTTGATGGCGGCTTCGATGATGTTCGGCCAGGGAATCCGGCGACCAGAGGCACTTCCCGCAGAAATCGGGCCAGCCACCATCACTGTGACCGGCATCAGCGGCAGTACGGCTACGTTGACCGCTGGAGACCTGTACCAGATGCCGCAGCAGGCCGTGGAGACCATCGACCACGGAACTGCGGTCACGTTTGAAGGTGTCCTGTTGAGCGACGTGCTTGCCAAGGTCCGCACGCCAACGGGCGAAGCATTCAACAAGACGGTGGCGTCGTACTACTTGGTCGCAGAAGGGCAGGACGGGTACAAAGCCGTTTTCTCCTGGGCTGAAATCGATTCCACGTTCGCTCCGCAGGGGTATGTGGTCACGAAGCCAAATGGGAAGTCGTACGACGGGCCATTCGCTTATCGGCAGGTGTTCGTGGTCATGAAGCGGGATGGTAAGCCGCTGTCGAACAAGGACGGGCCATTCGAATTGATCGTGCCTGGAGAAAAGCGGTACTCCCGGTGGGTTCGGCAGGTGAAAGCGTTGACGATCAGACTGGCGGATTGAATCTGATAGTCGGCGGTGGAAACTTGGCTCCTGAACTGATCTTGTTTGAGCGTAAGACGATTCATCCGTGAAACTGCCGCCACGAGGGATGGGTCGAGAGGAAGCAAGCCAATTGAGCAGGAATACTGAACGGCAAGAGAACCGAAAACCAGAATCCGAGCCTGAAGGTGATTTTTCGGTATCTATCATAATTCGAGGGCCGGATGATCCCTTCCGACCATCGACCGAGGAAGTAGCACACGTTGGCAAGGCCCATTATGGAAATGTAGCCTATTCCATCAAGAATTACTGCAACGAGTAGGGCATCAGGATCGGCGGTTCCTTCAAGTGCGCCGATGGACCTGCCCCAAGAGACCACACGAACTTGGACCGCAAAAGCCAGCATTCCGGCAATGATCAGGCCGATGTTGTAGCGCAGCCGCCGACGACCCCACCATTCCTTTGCTGAAACTTGTGGCGGTGCCTTTGCCGAACTCTGTGGCGGTCGGACCTCAAGCCGTCGTCCGAATGGAAGTGGCGGCATCATTCAGCGTTGTCCCACTATCCGATCATAAGCGCTTGCAGGTTGGTGTGTGTACCGTAGGCCGTTTTGCCCAAGCCCCTTTCGATGTCGCCAAGGGGCCGGGTCAGACCCTTCGTTCCAGGCGAGGAGCACGTGCAACGCCGTCTCGACCAGTTCCGTGGAATTCATGGCAATAAGCGTTCCTCCAGCTATTTCCAACTAGCGTAGATAGCGTTGTCGTCCACGTCTGAGAACTCCACTGAAGCAGAGCCGAGTCTTACCTTGTGATTCTTTAACTTCATTTTCTCGATGTTTGTGGGTGACCATCCGAGGCACAGCAAAACGTCAGAAGACAATACTGGAAATGGAAACAACGGAACATGCGGTGCCGTCCATTCTCCGCAGTCTTGTGCATGCGCTTTCGTCGGATCTGGAGCCAACTAAACGAGATAAGATTCACGTTTGCCCAGAGAATTTACGGTCACGAGAATCCAGCGATGATTCCACTCTCGGTATTAGCGTTGAGCACAATCCTAATCGAGACAAAACTGGTGGGTCAGAGAAAAGTGCTGGAAGTAACTGGAGCGTCAAACAAATCACTTGACTGTGGCCGGTGCCGGTGGTAAGTGTCATACAAGGTAACTGAAGAAGAAATGGCATCACAGAAAGAGCTACTGGAACGAGAAATGACACCAAAACCGATATACCCTTGGCAACGGCAAATTATCTCAGCACTCAAGAAGCTTGATCCCTCGTATAAGGAACGTGAGAAAGAAGCGAAGAGACAAAAGAAACAAGAGATTCGAGAACAACAAGAGATTCAAGCGCAACAAAAGCTTGATGCCCTTCGAGATTTCTTTTTCAACCTTAAGTGGTAATGCCCGGTTTTGCCGAACTAACGCATTGTTCCTAGGAGCCTGTTGTCTCGATGGCAAGGCTCCGAAATCTTGTCAATGTCAATCGCACACTAACAAAAGACGAACGGAGGTTGCTTTTCGTTGTACTAGTTTTCTCGAAGCGAAGCGTTGAACTCGGATGGGCGGCGGCGATGCGATCTCCGTTCAAGCGGTATGTCGAAAAACTCATCGAGGCCGAAAGGAAGAAGAGGGCGGCGAAACGGTGAAACCGGTGGCGGTGGCGGGGAGCAGTGGGTCTACAGGGCGGCTGCGGATTGGGTCTGGAGCCTGAGTGTGCCTTCAGCGGCCAACTGCCAGTGGTGAGGACGGTGTGGACAGAGGCACTTTTCATGTAAAAGTCCGTGCATTTCCATAGGAAAGAGCACCCTCGTGACTGTACACGGGGTCGAATTTTTGGCCTAATTCCGTGATGGTGCATTTCCATAACAGGCAATCCGTGTGCAGTAGGCGTACAGGCAACCACCGGTTTTTATCGGAATCGCCGAAACCGTCGTATTGCAATCAAAGCAACTTATTGATTCTATGATGGTTGGCGAAATTCCAGGTGATTTCCATATTGCGATTATGCCATGTGCCCCCAGTCGTGGGGCATGCTTTATCTTGCCCAGACACACACGGCAAGCTAAAGCATGCCCCACGCGGTTATCGCTTCGATCTGTTACGGGCGTTGATGGCCTTGAACATCACCTTCAGCTTCTTTTTCTGCTCATGGGCCGCGATCGGGTCCGTCAGGAGTTCGTGGCGACGGGCCTCCTTTCCGAGCTTGCGGTAGCTCTCCCAACGCTCGGGGTCGATTCTGCCATCGGCCAGGGCCGTCTCCACTGCACAGCCGCGTTCGCCGGAGTGCGAGCAGTCGCCATACCGGCAATCCATGGCAATCGCCACGATTTCTTCGAAGGCGCGGTCCACGCTCTCCTGCCCCGCCCAAAGCTGGAGCTCTCTCATCCCCGGGGTATCGATGAGCGCCCCACCCTGGGCCAGGGCGATCAATTCCCGGTGAGTGGTGGTATGCCGCCCGCGGCTATCCGACAGGCGTACCTCCTGGGTGCGCAATCGCTCCTCGCCCACGATACGGTTGACGATGGTCGATTTTCCCACCCCTGACGAGCCCAGCAGGGCCACCGTCCGCCCCGGGGCGAGGAACTCCATTAGCCCATCGAGTCCCCCGGGATCGTGTGCGCTCGACGCCACAATCGGCGCTGTTCCCGCGACGGCGGCGGTCTCCTCCAGACGCTGGGCAAGATCACTCGCGACGTCTGCCTTGTTCAGCACGATTACGGGCGAGGCGCCCGATTCCGCTGCCAGGGTGAGGTAGCGCTCCAGGCGGCGCAGGTTGAAGTCGCCATCCAGGCCGCACACCAGAAAGACCAGGTCGATATTGGCGGCGACCGGTTGCTCGCTCTCGCGCCGTCCCGCCGCGCGCCTGGAAAAACAGCTTCGGCGGGGCAGCACGGCTTCGACGATCGCCTGCTCCTCGCCCACCAGGCGCGCCGCTACCCAATCGCCGGCCACCGGCATGGATGCGCGGTCGGGCGTGCGATACCACAGGGCGCCCGAGGCTTCGGCGGACAGCTCCGCCGCGGCAGTGAAGAGACGGTATTGGTCCCGCTGGGCCATGGCCACGCGGCCCAAAACCAGGCCTTGCGCGGCATACGTTTCGAAAGCGCCGTAAACTGCGGAGTCGGCGCCGAGAGATTCCAGATTCATGACTGTTCGCTCCAAAAATGATGGAAATTTGTGGGATAGCAGGGGCAGGCAGTTCAGCGCCGCGACGAAACGCAACGGTGGACGGGGCCCCTTCCAGAAACGCCGCCCGAACAGAGACACCACACCTGCGGGTGCGGAACCACAGTCCGGATTGGAGCTAGCGGACAGTCATAGGCTTAGTCGATAGGCTAGCATAGTCTTTTACCAACCGAAAGGAGCAGCACAAACATGCGCATCAATCAAACCCGGGAGCGCCTGGTCAAGGGCGAGACGGTCTTCGGGTGCGGATTGCAATGCTACCGGTCGTCGGAGATTCCGCGCGCTTTCGCCGCGGCGGGCTTCGATTACGTCTTCATCGATATGGAGCACGGCGCCTTCGACCTGGAGACCGTGCAGGACATGATCGCCGCCTCGGCGGGGGCCGGCATCACTCCGATTGTTCGCGTCGGCGAACTTCTGTATTCCCTGGTGGCGCGTCTGCTGGACGCCGGCGCGCAGGGAATCATTCTGCCACGAGTGGAAGATCCGCGCGTCCTGGCAGAGGCTTTGAGCTGGATGCGCTTTCCGCCGGACGGGAAGCGCGGCTACGGCGTGAACCCCACCATGATCGGGTACGAAACGCGCAGCTTCACCGAAATCATCGCGCACCAGAATCGCAACACGCTTTCGGTGGTGCAATTCGAGACCACCACGGCGATGGAGCGCGCCGATGAGTTGCTGTCCCTGAAGGGACTGGACATCGCCATGGTCGGTCCCGCCGATCTTTCGATTTCGCTGGGCGTGCCGGGGCAGTTCGACCACCCGCTGTTGGTGGATACGGTGGACCGGTTGATCGAAAAGTGCAATCGGCACGGCGTAGTCCCCGGCATCCAGACACGCACCGTGGCGGCGGCCAAGATGTGGGCGGAACGCGGCATGCGCTTCGTGGGCGCGGGCGGCGAGCACGGGCTCCTGTTGGAGAAGGCCAGGGAAAGCGTGGCCCAGCTTCGCGCGGTTGGAACCAAAGTGGCAGTCTGAAGCGACACCATAAGCCACCGGGGGCAGCGGCGCAACGTGAAGAAATGGACTACGGTCGAGAGTACGCCGACACCCGACGGCAAGACCATTTCGCTTCATGAGCACGACGGGAGCTACACCATTCGGGTGAATGGTGTGGAGCTGATGTCCACCCGCCAGCACGCCTCCGAGGAAAGGCTGGCGGAGTTGGCGTGTGCGCACGTGCGAGCGATTCCGCGCGCCCGAGTTTTGATCGGCGGGCTGGGTTTCGGCTTCACGTTGAAAGCTGCCCTGGCGGCGGTGGCGGCCGACGCCACGGTGGTGGTGGCCGAGATCCTGGCCGCGGTCATCGACTGGAATCGCAACCCCGCCTACCCTTTTGCGTCAGACGCCCTGGCGGATCCCCGCGTGATCGTCCGGCAGCAGGATGTAGTGGAAGCCATCGGCGCGACCAGGGCCGCTTACGACGCCATCGCCCTGGATGTGGACAACGGACCCAACGCCCTGAGCGCGGACGACAATTTCCGGCTCTACGACTACACGGGGCTCCAACTGGCCCACGCCGCCTTGCGGCCCAGAGGTTGTCTGGCCCTCTGGTCCGCCGCCCCCGACCCGATATTCGAGAGACTCATGGCCGGCGCCGGCTTTACCGTGACCGTCGAGCGCTGCCGGTCGCATGGGCAAACCGGACGCTGGCACACGATCTTTCTGGGCCGGGTGAAGTGAGCCGATCATGGAGTGCTTGTATGGCCTCGCCCGCCTTGCGGTCGTTTCTCTCACACCTTCTTACGGTCGCGGCTCGGTAACTCACGCTGAATNNGCCGCGACCGTAAGGGAGCGTCTACCCGTCGGCACAGAAATACGGGTCCGCATTTACGAAATCACGTACTAAGCAACAGCACGCGCCAGCAGCGACATTATTGAAATCACGAGGAGCCACAACCAGAGATATGATGAAGCCTCTAATTCTAAGCGCAACCACAGTTTTGGCATTGGCCGCTTCGTTCGCGAGTGTGGGTTCGCTCTCCAAACCCGCGCCGTGGCGGAACGCGCACTACGAAAACGTGCTCGGCACATCCATGGAGATGAAGCTGATCGCCGCTTCCCAGCCGGATGCCGATCGCGCACAAGCAGCCGCCCTGGCGGAAATCAAGCGCCTCAACAGCATCCTCAGCGGGTACGATCCTACCAGTGAGTTCAGCCGCTGGGAGAGAACACGCGGCGAAGCTGTGCGGGTCTCTCCCGTGGACCGGAAATTCCTGGACAAAGACGTCGCGAAGCTGGGGGTCGTCGAGCGTCTGCGCAGCGCGCACGGCATTCACGGCGCGGTAAATGATTTCCGGGTGGAGGACTCGGGCTGCTCGGTTTCGTTTAAGGGCCCTGGCTATGCAGCGGACGTCTTCATCGACCGCGCCACGGGCCGCTACTGATTTTCTTCCTGCAAAAGAAGCGGCTCTCCGGCCTGCTGGTGGCATTGGCCGGCGGCATCCTTTCCTATTTGGCGTACCTGGCCTGGGTGCCGGATTAGGTATCACGGCTTGGGACCTCTTCCGCACCAGATACGCAACGCCTGCTCCGACGCGATCGACGTGCCCCTGAACAGCCTGCACCACACCAAGGCTCTGCGGCGTGCGCTGTCCAACTCGCGCCTGATGCCAAAGGCACCGCTTTGCTGATTCAGAAGAAGAACAAAGTCGAATTGGCTACCCGTTCCCGCAATCGGCTATTATTAGGCTACCGCGCCATTTGGATATGTTGACACTCGACTCCGGCAGATTGGCCGACCTTCCGATCCCGATCGGAACGGGGTGGCTCCTCGGCGAGTGCATGGAGGCCCGTGGCAAGCAGGACCTTTGGATTCGACAGAAACCGGAAGTCCTCGAAGTACTTCGGGAACAGGCGATCATCCAGAGTGCCGAATCGTCGAATCGAATCGAGGGCGTCACCGTCGAGGCGAATCGGTTGCGCCCCCTGGTGATTGGACGGGCCAGGCCGCGTGACCGCTCGGAGGAGGAACTCGCCGGATATCGAACTGCGCTCGATTGGATCTTCTCGCGAAAGAACCCCGTTGCCATCACTCCCGACGTGATTCGCCGCTTGCATGCCCTTGCCCACGGTGGATCCTCGGGAGACGCTGGAGAATGGAAGAAACGCGACAACGACATCGTCGAAATCTTACCGAATGGCGAACGTAGCATCCGCTTCGTTCCCGTCTCTGCCAAGGAAACGCCCGCATCTGTACAAATGCTGTGCGAACGGTACCGCGTCGCCACCGATGAGGAGCGCCTTCCTCCCCTCTTGATCGTGGCGACCTTCATTTTCGATCTGCTGTGTATCCACCCTTTCCGCGACGGCAATGGCCGCGTCTCCCGGCTGGCGACCTCGTTGCTGCTCGAAGGGCACGGCTTCCAGGTAATTCGGTATATCAGCCTCGAACGCATAATCGAAGAAAGCAAGGAAGAGTACTACCGCGTTCTCAAATTGTGCTCACAAGGTTGGCACGAAGGTAAGAATGAGATCCTCCCCTGGTGGAACTATTTCCTAAGCATGCTGCGCCGCGCCTACAAGGAATTGGAGCGCCAGGTCGAATCGGTCGAGGCGCGGCCTGCTAAGAGCGATCTGGTGCGCCGGACTGTGCTCGGCCAGGTGGAACCTTTCACGTTGGCCGACATGTCGGCGCAACTGCCATCGGCAAGTCCCCAACTCATCAAGAAGGTGTTGGCGGAGATGAAGAACGCCGGCCAGGTGAGACTGGCCGGCAGGGGACGAGGCGCACGCTGGGAGATTGCCCGATAACCCACTGTTTGCCCAGGACCGGGTCGGGCTTCCCCCCATTGAGCTGGAAATCGTTGCGACGAGCGCAAGATTCTGCAGACACAGCGGCGGCCCGGGAAAACGTGAAATCTTCGAGCCTCCCCTTGTCCCCTCCTTGTTATATAATCGCCCCAGCGAGCGGCGGCGCGCGTAGCGAACGGCACCGCCGTGAGGTCGAAACGATTCGAGGAGACCCATGTTCGTTCTAAGATGTTCGTTCCTGTTGGCCGCAGCGCTGGCCCTGTCCATGATGGCATCGAGCCTTCTGGCGCAAGAAGACGTTCCGCCTGCCGGACGGGGAGCGCAGGGCGCCCGAGGCGGCCGCGGCGGTGGGCGCGGCGGTGGAGGCCGGGGTGGCACTCGCGAATTCCTCGGCTTGGGGCCTGCTCCGGATGAGGCGGCCGCCAAGAAGGGCGAGCCGCTATACAAACAGAATTGCTCCACTTGCCATGGTGAAACCGCGCGCGGCTCGCAGGGCCCGAATCTCGTTCGCTCCGTCCTGGTTCTCCACGATGAAAAAGGGGAAGAGATCGGCCCGGTAATCAAGAACGGGCGTCCGCAGGGCGGCATGCCAGGTTTCCCAAACCTCGCCCAGGACGACCTCTACAATATTTCGCAATACATCCACCTGCAGGTAGAACTCGCCGCCAACCGTGGCACCTATGGCGCCACTTATGGCGCGCTGAGAAACGAGGTGAGTGGCGATGCCGCTAAGGGAGAGGAGTTCTTTCGCGGCGCCGGCGGTTGCGCCAAATGCCATTCCATTACCGGCGACCTGGCGAAAATCGGCGCCAAGTTTCCGCAGGCCGCGGGGCTGCAATCCCGTTTCTTATGGCCAACTTCACCAGGCCCGAAAAAGGTGAAGGTGACCCTGGCCTCCGGCGAATCGTTTGACGGGACTATCCGGGTGATGAACGACTTTGACATTTCCATCACGGACGCTGGAGGAAGCTACCACCAATGGCCGCGCGATCAGGTCAAGGTGGAAATGGAAGACCGCTTGAGTGGACACCGCGCCCTGCTTCCGAAGTACACGGACGCGGATATCCATAACGTCACTGCTTATCTGGTGACTTTGAAATGAAAATGCGGGAAATGAGAATGCGGGAAATGAAACGGCCCCCTATCCTTCTGATTGCCCTATTCGCGCCCATGCTCCAGGCCCAGGGCCTCGATCCAAGCGCTTTGACCCTCTTCCACCAGCCGAAGGACGTCTGGCCCACCTACAACGGCGACTATTCGGGCCGGCGCTTCTCGGAACTGGACCAGATCAACCAATCCACCGTCGATCTGCTGAAAATCGAGTGGATGTACCGTCTCAACGTGGGACCACAGAGAGGCGTCGGCGGTCCCACCATCAAATCCACTCCCCTGCTGGTGAACGGCATCCTCTACTTCACCATTCCGGACCACATTTTCGCGATCAACGCCCGCACCGGTGAACATCTCTGGCAGTACGACTTCGAAGACAAAGGCGGCCACCTTGTAGGCCAACGCGGAGTGGGAATGTATGGGGACTGGCTCTATTTCATCAGCCCCGACGGCTGGTTCATCTCGGTGAATGCCAAAGACGGCAAAGAGCGGTGGAAGAAGAAAATCGCGGATGAGAAGCTGCAGTACTTCACAACCATGGCGCCGCTCATCGTGAAAAACCACATCATCGTGGGAGTGGGCGGCGACGCGATGGATGTCCGAGGCTATCTGGAGTCGCGCGACCCCGAGACCGGCGAACTGCAATGGAGATGGTACACCACGCCGGAAAAGATGGGCGACCCGGGCTCGGAGACATGGCCGAACCTGGAGGCCATGCACCACG
Organism: Bryobacterales bacterium; assembly: GCA_003167275.1. Classification (GTDB taxonomy): domain Bacteria; phylum Acidobacteriota; class Terriglobia; order Bryobacterales; family Bryobacteraceae; genus JAIQFL01. The sequence goes on from PMTT01000607.1 coordinate 11,895, forward strand.
GCGGGGGAATGACGTGGCTCCCCGGCACCTACGACCCCGACCTGAACCTGCTGTATTGGGGCACCGGGAATGCGAACCCGGTGTTTGCAGGCCAAGGCCGGAAAGGCTCCAATCTCTGGACCGCCTCCATCGTCGCGCTGAATCCGGATACGGGCAAACTAGCCTGGTATTTTCAAGCCTCGCCGCACGATACGCACGACTGGGATAACGTGGAAACGCCGGTATTATTCGATGCTACGATCAACGGCCAACCGCGCAAACTATTGGGGCAGGCGGCGCGGGCCGGATGGTTCTTCGTCCTGGACCGCACCAACGGGAAGAACCTGGTCTCAAAGCCCTTTGCCGGGACAGGTAACTGGGCACTGGGCGTCGATGCCAGGGGCCAGCCGATTCCCAATCCGGAGAAGGAGCCGAAGGTCAATGGCGCGATGATCGACATGCCCGCCATGGGTGCCACCAACTGGCCTCCCCCCAGCTACGATCCACAGACCGAGCTGTTCTATTTCAACGGGACCACGGGGTATGGCGTGGCGTACCTGTACGACACTTCCGACAAACCGGAGGGATACGGTGGAGGCGGCGGAGGCAATTTCGACTCGCACTCCGCGCTCTTTGCCATGGACATCCGAACCGGCGTGATCAAATGGAAGCACGAGCATGGCGGCGAAGGCGGCAGCGGAATGAGCGGAGGCGTGCTGACCACGGCGGGTAAGCTGCTCTTCACCGGCGATTCCGGTCAGCTTGTGGCGTTCGACCCCGCGACTGGCAAACCCTTGTGGCGCCAACAACTGACGCAAGCGGTCAGTAATGGACCATCGTCGTGGATGTTGGATGGGAAACAATATCTGATTGTCGGCGCCGGAGACACCCTATATGCGCTAACGCTGACGCGGAAAAAGTGAATGGCATCGCGCCACGCAGGAAGAGATTGCGCTGCACCTTCAATGGCGATCGAGATTACAAAGTAGTGAGGCACACACCATGAAACGATTCGCTCTATCGATGACCGCGGCGGCATTGCTCATGCTGCCGGCGGCCTACTCTCAGCAGGCTGCCCCGGGGCGAGCCGCTACAGCGCCCCGTCCGGTTTCCCCCGAAATCCATGGCGACCGCACCGTGACGTTCCGCCTTGCTGCTCCGAAGGCGAACGAGGTCACTCTAAACGGAAGCTGGGAAGGGGCGCGCGATATCAAGATGTCCAAGGACGACAACGGAATCTGGTCGGTGACCGTGGGCCCGCTGGGAGCGCAGTTGTGGGGCTACTGGTTTCTCGTCGACGGCGTCAAGGCTCTCGATCCGGGAAACGGTGAAACCCAGCGCGACGGCTCACGGATCGACAACCTCCTCATGATTTCCGGCCCGGAGTCGGATCTCTGGGATTTCAAGGACGTCCCGCACGGGACCATTCAGATCGTCTGGTACCCCTCGCCCACCTTGAAAGAGGATCGCCGCCGCATGTATGTCTACACGCCTCCCGGCTATGAGGCCAGTCAGACACGTTATCCCGTCCTGTACCTTTTGCATGGAGGTGGCGGCGATGAAGACGCCTGGGTGACGATGGGGCGGGCCAATGTGATCCTGGATAACCTGATTGCCGCGGGAAAAGCCAAGCCGATGATCGTAGTCATGCCCAACGGCAATGCGACCCAGACGGTATCGCAAGGCTACGCATATGGCCCCACGCCCGCGCGCCAAGCCGTTCAGGCCCCAGCCCCGCCTCCGCTTCAGGCGGCGGCCGGAGGAGTGCGCGGCGGCGGCGCGCCCGCCCGCGCGCCCCAGCCCTATGCGGGATCGTATCCCGAAAGCCTGGTGAAGGACGTGATCCCGTTTGTGGAGAAGACCTTCCGCGTAGTCGCGAACAAAGACAACCGCGCGATCGCCGGACTTTCGATGGGCGGCGGCCACACTTTGGCGGCGACCAACAACAATCCGGGCGTGTTCGGCTACATCGGGGTATTCAGCTCCGGACCGCGCACGGTCGACGAGGCCTACGAAAAGCAACTGGAAGCGGTGAAAGCCGGCGGGGTGAAGTTCTACTGGACCGGTGCGGGCACCACCGATATGGCTCGCGAAGGCACCATGAACCTTCACTCGCTGCTGGAAAAGCAGGGGTTCAAGACGTCTTACAAGGAGATCCCGGGATCGCATTACTGGTTCCTGTGGCGCGATTTCCTCGGCGATTTCGGTTCGATTCTGTTCCGCTAAAGGCGGCACAGAGCGGGTCTTCTTTACGATCGTGTGGTCGAATGCCGTTTTCCGGATATTAGGTCGTTAAGAGCGTGCCATTGCTCATAGTTGTGGTTCCATCACTCAGGGAATGACCTTTCTCTTGCGCAGTTGCTCCAACTCCTCGGCCGAGTATCCAAAGCGCGCCAGCACGTCCTCCGTGTGTTGGCCCAGGCACGGCGCTGCGAATGGCTCCGGGCCTGGCGATTTGCTAAACACCAGCGGTCTCGCCATACCCAGGGCAGACCGGAGCAGCGAGACACCGACGCACTGGCCCTCCCCGGTTCGCTCGCGATCAAAGAGGGCGGCCGTCACTCCATACGCGATCTGAGAAGCGGCGTAGAAGTCCACCACGGATCCCAGTACAATCTCCGGCTTGTCCGCCGTCCCTTGAAACGTGCAGATTCCGGTCAGGCTTTGCAGGATCTGGTCGTAGCCGGCCTTCTCTTTTAGCGGACCGGATTCGCCGTAGCCGGTTAGAGCGCAGTAAATCAGGCGGGGATTGAGTTGTCGCAAGCGCTCGTACTCGATGCCGAGCCGCCGTGGCACGGATGGCCGGAAGTTGTGGACCTCGACGAGCCGCAGAAGAACCTTCTGCCCCTCCTGTTGCTTAAGGTCGAGAACAATGCCGAGCTTACTGCGATTCGTGCCCAGAAAGGCTCGCGCCTCGGGCTCCAGCGTGGACGGATACTGCCGCAATGTATCGCCCGTCGGCGGCTCAATCTTGATGACCTCGGCGCCGAGGTCGGCTAACAGCGAGCACCCGTATGGGCCGGCGATGTAGGCGCTCAGATCCAAGACCCTGATCCCGCTTAGCGGTCCTGTCGTCAATTGGTTCAATCGCGAGGGATGGTACCACGGATGGTCGTTACACAACAACGGTTGGTTGGGACGATGAAGGGAAGTTGTTGAAAGGAAATGGTCGGGGCGAGTGGATTCGAACCACCGACCTCCTGGTCCCGAACCAGGCGCTCTAGCCAGGCTGAGCCACGCCCCGATGTCTATAGTGTACCTGTTGCGCGGGCGGGAGACAAGCGCGTACCATCGAATTCGTGCCCGAAAGCCAAAAACTCCGCGCTCTGCCCGCCGTCCATGAAGTCCTGGAGCGCCTCTCCCCAGCCCTGACGCGCTTTCCGCGCGCTCTAGTAGTGGCCGAGATTCGCCGTACACTCGACCACTTTCGTGCCGAAATCCTCAGCGGACGCGCCAACGGTCTGCCGCCCGAGGCGCGCGTCGAACAGGCCCTCCTGGCGCTCGAACAGCCTTCCCTCCGGCGCGTCATTAATGCCACCGGCGTGGTGCTGCATACCAATCTCGGGCGCGCGCCCCTCGGCGCAGTCTCGATGCTGCCGGGCTATTCCAACCTCGAGTACGACCTCCCATCGGGACGCCGCGGCACGCGCGACGTGCATGTCTCGGGCCTGCTGGAACGGCTTCTCGGTGCGCCCGGCATCGCCGTCAACAATAACGCCGCCGCCATCTTCCTCGCCCTGCACGAGCTCGCGGCGGGCGGCGAGGTGCTGGTCTCCCGCGGCGAGCTGATCGAAATCGGCGACGGCTTCCGCATCCCCGACATCATGGCGCGGTCGGGCGCTCTCTTACGCGAGGTCGGAACCACCAACCGTACGCGCATCGAAGACTACCGCGACGCCATCAGCGACCGCACCCGCCTCCTGCTGCGCGTCCATCCCAGCAACTTCCGCATCGTGGGCTTCACCGCCCGCCCCGAACTGCGCGAGCTGGCGGCCCTGGGCCGGGAACGCGGCCTGCTGGTGTATGAAGACCTGGGCAGCGGATGCATCGCCGACCTGCGGGCCTTCGGCATCCAAGAGCCGCTGGTCGGCGACAGTCTCAAGGCCGGCGCGGACCTGGTCTCCTTCAGCGGCGACAAGTTGCTTGGCGGTCCCCAGGCCGGCATTCTCGCGGGAAAGCCGGAGATCGTCGCGCGGCTGCGGCGCAACCCGTTGTTCCGGGCGCTCCGCGTGGACAAGATCATCTACCAGGTTTTGGAGAACACCCTGCGCCATCTGCTGCTGGAACGCTGGGAAGGTATCCCGGCCTTGGCCATGATCCGCCAGAGTCCGGAAGAGATCCGCGCGCGCTCAGAGTCAATCCTGGCGCAGGTGCCGGGAATTCGCGCCGCAGTCGTGCCGGGCAGCTCTGTGATTGGCGGCGGTGCCACGCCCGAACAGCCGATTCCCACATGGCTGATCGCGGTGGAATCGGCCGACGTGGTGGACGCCGAACGCTCCCTGCGGATGGGAGACCCGCCCGTGGTGGCGCGGATCGAAGCGGGCAAGCTCATTCTGGACTTGCGAACGGTATCGCGGGAAGAAGAGGAGGACTTGGCACTGGCGCTAAGGCGAGTGGTTGGGCACCCGTGAGCGATGTCCTCACCGCCCGTCCGAATTGACGACGTCTCTTGTGTGACAGGCGATCCGACTGTCCGGCGGGTACTCGCGCCTGCTTGACATCCGCTAGCAGATGCCTCACGCCGATCTAGGCGCGCTCCTGGTAGGTCCCTTCGGCCGTGTTGACGCGGATTTTCTCGCCTTCCGTGATGAACGCGGGCACCTGCACCACCAGGCCGGTCTCTGTCTTGGCCGGCTTGCCCACGTTCGAAACCGTGGCGCCCTTCAGTGACGGCTCGGTCTCCAACACCAGCAGATCCACGGTCGGGGGCAACTCCACGCTCATGGCCTTGCCCTCATAGAACTCCACCTTCACCTTCAACTGGGGGATGAGATACTGGGTGGCATCGCCTAGCAGGTCCTTCATCAGGTGCATCTGCTCATAAGTCTCGGTGTTCATGAAGTAGTAGTACTCGCCGTCGTCGTACAGGTACTCCATTTCCTGCTCTTCCAGAATCGCTTTTTCGACTTTGTCTTCCGACGAGAACCGATGTTCGATCATGGTGCCATTGCGCAGGCCGCGCATTTTGGCCTGTACGAAACCCCGCAGGTTCCCCGGTGTCCGATGCGCCACGCTAAAGACGGAATACAGCTCGTTGTTGAACTTGACGACCATTCCCGGACGCATTTGGGTTGAAGAAATCATGAAACTCCTCAGTCTTGAATATTGAAACTACAGTATACCAAGCGCCAACCTGCCAGACGGGGCAACCCTAACACCTGGACGCGGAGACGCGAAGACGCGGAGAAAAAACGCGGAGAACACAACTCCAATAAGCTCTCTCCTCTTCTTCTCCGCGTTCCGATCTCCGCGTCTTCGCGTCTCCGCGTCCAGCTTGCCCTCCCCGCTCAGAATGGCAGAATCTCTTCCCTTACGGGATCGAAATCGATCCGCCGCTTCTGCATGTACGAGAGGTTCCCGAGGTGCGACGCCTGCGCCGAGCGGTGGCCGATCAACACGTCGCCATTCGGCAACTTCCGCGACTTGACGCAATCCAGGAAGTTCTGGATGTGGTCCAGATCCAGGTTGATCCCCGTTGGCTTCACCGTTGTCGGTTTCGCATCGCGACCCACGGGGCGGAACTCATAGCCGCTGCGGTCGATATACAGGCGCCCCTGTGTACCGCAGAACTCGACCGCCGCCCCGGTGATTCCGGGGACTAGTGTGGCTTCAAACGTGGCCGTAAATTCCGACGGGTATTCCAGCAGCACGTCGATGGTATCGGGCGCCGTTCGCCCATCTTTATAGTTGTAGATGCCCCCGGAGGCCGATGCCGCAATCGGGATTTCCTTTTCCATGAACATGTGCACGACATCGATCCAGTGCGTGAACAGGTCAGTCACCTGGCCGCCGCCAAAGTCCAGGTAGGCGCGCCAGTTGTAATACTGCTGCGGATCCCAGTCGCGCCACTTCAGCGGTCCCAGAAAGTGCGCCCAATCCAGGTTCGAGGGCTGCGTCTTCAGCGATTCCGGCGCCTTGCGCAGGTGGTATCCGTTGCCGTACCACCACGTCCGCGCCAGCGTGACTTTGCCAAGCTTGCCGGTATCCATGTATAGGTGCTTGGCTTCCAGGTAGTGCTTGCCCGAGCGCTGCTGCATACCCACCTGGCAGATCCGATTGTTGATGCGCGCCGCTTTGACGATCGGCGGCCCTTCCTCGATCTTCAGCGTCAGCGGCTTTTCGACGTAGACGTCCTTCTTGGCGTTCAGGGCATCGATGGCGATCGTGGAATGCCAGTGGTCGGGGACGCCGATCAGCACGGCATCCACCTGCTGCATATCGAGCAGCTTGCGGTGATCGGTGAAGCTCTGGGCATTGGGCGCGACGCGCTTCGCCAGGTCGATCTGGTTGGAGTAAATGTCGCACAATGCCGCGACATCCACATTGCCCGCTTTCAGAAAATTACCCATATCCCCGCGGCCGCGCTCGCCACAGCCGATCAATCCGAGCTGTACGCGGTCGTTGGCGCCGGAGACGCGGGAATACGACAGCGCCGTGGCTGCCGTTATGCCGCCGAGAAACGCCCGGCGCGGAACATCGTTTTCAGGCATACCAAGATTATATGCGTTTGCCACCCGGATCACAGCACCTTTAAATCCTGTCCGTTCACAGTTCCTTGCCGCGGTTACCACGTCGATCGTCGAAGCCATTCCCGGAAACTCGGCTTCCACGACCTTGCGGCAGCCCCACGCGGAATCTCGGGGGGACACAGAGTCAGTTGACAGGGACCTGGCGCCCCGCGCAAGCCGTTGAGCAAATCCAGGCTTACCAGCGCCAGGTCATATACCTCCCGGTAAGGCAGCTTCAACCTCCCGAGCACATTCCACGTCCTGCGATCCAAAACTGCTACAGACGCACCGCGTACGTCCGTCGTAAGCTGCCGGTTCACGCTTTCGCCCACAAGAATCTGATGATCGGCGAAGGCCAGCCCTCGCACCCAGTCGTTCAACTGCATGCGCCGCACCAGTTCGCCGCCGGCTTTGTACACCATCAACTCACCCGTGAAGGAATTGCAAAGGACCCACTCGTTTCCTATGCGTCGAGGACTGTGTGGGCAGCAAAGTCCACCCAGCACATCCGCTCCGTTGTCCATTCGGAACAGCACTCCCGTCCCTTCGCGTTGGTGGCCCGCCCATCCGCGACGTTGTTTGAATCGTCCGAAGGCGGTGACGTAGATAATCCCCTCATGCACCAAGAGGCAGTTCAAGTGCCAACAGTCGCCTCCAGGTGATGGTTGGTAACATCGCACCACCTCGCCGCCGGGGGCAACCCAGACGACGCAGTCCTGAAACGCCGAGACCGCCACATAGTGTTTTCCATCCCACAGAACGTCATGCGGGTCGGTAAAACCCCGTATGTGCGTGTGCCGTTCGAACCCGCGAGCGCTATAGTGCAGGACCTCAGTGCCGTTGGCCACCTGATGCGGCGCCCAGAGCAGGCGTACCAGTTCATCTCCGGTCACGAACAGACCGGTTGTGCTTACGCCGTCAAGGCCGATCCAGGCCTTGCCGTCGTAGTACATGAGTCCGCCGCCGGTATCGCCATCACCAAGGCACGAAGCCAAGAGATAAACCGGGCGTCCGTCTAAGGTCAGCGCAAAGTCCATTGGTCTGACGTCTATCGATCTCAGATCCAGGCGGCTCTCATCTGGCGCCGACACACAAATGAAATCGCCAGGAACGCCCCCGATGAAATAACTGTAACATCAAAAGGCGCGGTAAAGTCCATTTTGGGTCTTCGTCCTGCTCGGTCCGGGGACCCGCACGCCTGACTGGTATGAAAGCCCTTCGGGGGGCCGTCACCGACAGACACCGACCTTCCCCACAGTGTTCTCACGACTGTTCCTGGCCCGCCACGGCGGGCAAAGATCGATATGAAAACCGGCGACTGCACCAGCACGGTGGGGCGGGCCCCCAGGTACG
>PMTT01000047.1 GCA_003167275.1 Bryobacterales bacterium
CGCGCCGTGGTGGTCTGGTCGGAGAGCCCGCAGCGCGGCTGGCATCAATTTCCCTCCTCGGTGCCCGACTATCGCGACTGGCGCGACAGCGGCATTTTCTCCAGTCTGGCCGCCTTCGATGATGACAACAAGAACCTGCGCGCGGGCGACCGCACCGAGCGGGTCAGCGGCCTGCGCGTCACCCGGGAGATCTTCGATCTGGTCGCGCTTCCGCCGCACCTCGGGCGTCTGTTCGGCGCTGAGGATTTCGCCCCCGCCAGCCCGCCGGTAGCCATTCTCAGCGACGGCATGTGGCGCGCGCGCTTCGCCGCCGATCCCTCGGTGATCGGGCGCAGCATCGTGCTGGATGGCGCGCCCCACACCGTGATCGGGGTGCTGCCGCGCAACTTTCCCCGCTTCGGCAAGGACCCGGTCTACACGCCGCTGGTCTTTCAGGAGCCGCAAGCTTCCGATCGCGGCTCGCGCCATTTCGGCGTGGCGGGGCGCCTGCGCGACGGCCTGGGCATCGAGGAGGCGCAGAAGCGCATGGACAGCCTCTCGGAGCGTCTCGAGAAGCAGGATCCTGCGTCCGACGCTGGAATCCGCGCCCTGCTGCAGCCCTACGAAGAGGCCTATACAGAGGACACCAGGGGCTTGGTCACAATCCTATTCGGCGCCGTGGGCTTTGTGCTGCTGATTGCCTGCGCCAACATCGCCAGCCTGGTGCTGGCGCGCGGAACGGCCCGCGGAAAAGAGATGACCATCCGCGCCGCACTGGGCGCCAGCCGCTGGCAACTGGGGCGCCAACTCCTCACGGAGAGCCTGCTGCTGGCTGTCCTGGGCGGGGTGGCTGCCATTCTGCCGGCGTGGGGCGCCATGCAACTGGTGGCATCTTTCGACCTCGAAGCGCTGCCCAATACCAGCCAGGTCGCGCTGAATGGGAGCGTGCTGGCCTTTAACCTGGCCCTCTCCCTGGCCACCGGCCTTCTGTTCGGCCTGATGCCGGCGTGGCAGACTCGCCGCGTCGACCTCACCGGCGCGCTGAAGGGTGGCGGACGATCGATCACCGGCGGTCTGCACCAGAGATTCCGCGCCACCCTGGTGGTGGCCGAGATCGCTCTCACCCTGGTGCTGTTGGTGGGCGCGGGCCTGATGGTGCGGACCTTCTTGCGCCTGCGCGCCGCGTATCCCGGGTACCAGTCGGCCAATCTTCTGACGTTGAAAGTGGCGCTGGCCGACCGCCAGTACGCCAAGCCGCAGCAGCAGGCCGCCTTCTTCGCGCAGGCCATCGAACAGGCACGGCCCCTGGCGGGCGTGCGCGCGATCGGCGCCATCGACGATCTGCCGGGCAGCGACACCATACACGGCACCGGCCTGCATTTCCCCGATCGTCCGGAGCCGCGTCCCGGCGAGGTCCCCATCGCGTTTTGGAATTCGGTGACCAGCGATTACTTCCACACCATGCAGATCCCGCTGCTGCGCGGCCGGTATCTCACCGACACCGACCGCGAGGGCGCGCCGCTGTCTGCCGTCATTGACGATTGGACCGCGAAGAAGTATTGGCCGAATCAGGATCCGGTGGGCAGGTTCTTCTCAACCGGCACGAAAGAGCCTCCCATCCGGGTCGTCGGGGTCGTTGGCAATGTGGACCCGGGGATTTTCGTCGCCATGATCAAGGGACGGGTTGGTCAGCTCTACTTCCCAGCCGGCCAGAAGCCCAAGCCGGCCATGGCGCTAGTGGTCCGTACCGTGGGCGACCCGGGTCTGGTGGGCGCGGCCATCCGCGACGTGATCCGCAAACTGGACGTGGATCAACCGGTGTTCGATGTGATGAGCATGGACGCCGTGCGAGCCGCGGGCAGTGCCTCGCAGCAGCTCGCAAGCCTGCTGCTGGGCGGCTTCGCGATGGTGGCGCTGCTGCTCGCAGGCATTGGGATCTACGGCGTCATGTCCTACAACGTGGGCCGGCGCACGCGCGAATTCGGCATCCGCATGTCGCTGGGCGCGGCTCCTGGCGATGTGTTGTCGATGGTGGCGCGCGGGGGCGCCCGCATGGCGGCCGCCGGCATCGCGATCGGCCTCGCGGGATCTTTCGCCCTGACGCGTCTGCTCGACGGCATGCTCTACGGCGTAAAGGCCACCGACCCGGCGACCTTCGCGGGCGTGACAGTGCTGCTGACCGCCGTGGCTCTGGGCGCCGGGTTTGTGCCCGCCCGCCGGGCCACCCGCGTGGACCCGGTCCTGGCGATGCGCGAAGAGTAAGCGGGGCAGGCGGTCGCCGCCTGCCCCGTCCGCTTGCGGGCGGTGCTTCCCCAGCATCCTTAGCCTCCGGAAGCCCTCGCCCGCGACGCAAGTTTCCCAGTAGGCTCGCCAATCTGATCCATCATTCGCACCCATGCCATCAGGGCGAATGCCCCCATCACGAAGATCGAGACAACCGCCGACGTGCCGAGGATGCCGCTGACATCCCACGCGGCTCCCGTGGCGTCGGTAATGGCTGACGCTCCGGACGGCCTCGCAACCAGCAGATTGCCCGCGGCGCAGAGTCCATAAAAGGCCACGGCCAGTTGCCAACATCGCGCCGGCAAGGGCGACACTGCGGCCGGCCTTCTTCGCAGGTACAATGCGAATGACTGGCAGATCAGGTAGACCGTCAAATACCAGCCCAGAAAGTTACTGACAGGCACGCCAAAGTAAGGTCCGCCGTCATGCCAGACCCATCCGTGCACGAAGTTCGCCCAGATCGGATCCATCGACAGGTCCCATGCGACCATGATGAATGACGCGACCAAAGGTATTGTCACTACACGATGCCCGGCGAGCGGCTTTCGGATATCTCCGGCAATCAGAACCCCCAGGGTCCACGACAGATACCCCATACCGATGTACGCCAGTCCGAGCAGGATGGGGACTTGGAAGATCTTCGGGCCCATCACATCCGTAAAGTGGTAATGCCCGAACGGAAAGCCGCTCAGAATGCTCAGGTTTTCCGTGAGATTCCCAATCGCAATGCACAGACCCGTGAAGATCAGAATGCCGCGAACCCCGTAGCGGAGCGCTCCGTGGACCAGTGCAAATAGCAATGCCGGAAGCACATGCAGGGCGACAATCGCGACCATCGGAATTCGGTCGGGATACGCCTGGCCCACTCTCGCCACTCCGTAGATCAGGACGAGCGTCCAGAGCAAAACCCGGGTCCCATTCCAGCGATCGGCCGACGGGGAATTGTCGGCCATCTCAAGCATGCTGTTCGTCGTGCTTGCCATTTTAGAGGCGCCCGCGCTCCTTCAGAAGGGTAAGACCCGATGGAGTGATCTTAACGATCGAACGCCTGTCCACTTCCTCCAGCGTGACCAGTCCCCGATCGTTGGCATCTTCCCAAACCGGGAGCCTGGGGCACGAGGTGCGCCACGCATCCATCACTTCTTCGTAGCTCCTGTCGCCCTTTGCCACCCACTCCAGGAGATCGAGGATCAAGGGCTCTACCACTGCATCGACCATGGATTACTATTGTAGGGTATGCTTTAGCTTGCCGAACCCAAGTGCTGGGCAAGCTATAAAGCATGCCCCACCGCAGCGCGGAGGTCGGGTCTAGATTGGCGGCCCGGCGCGCGGGCAGCCAAGAAGCCGACGCGGCAATCAGCAGGAAGAGCAGCGACGTGGCGGCGAAGGTCGCCGGATCGGTAGCCTTCACGCCGATCAGCAGGCTGTCGAGCACGCGCGTCAATCCGAAGGCCGCTGCCAGACCCACCCCGATGCCGGCCGCCGTGAGGCGCAGTCCGTGGCCCACCACGAGTTGGAAGATCGTCGACGGCCCCGCACCAAGGGCCATCCGGACCCCGATCTCGGCGGTACGCTGGCGAACTACCGTCGCCAATACTCCGTAAAGCCCCACGGCGGCGATCAAAGCGAAGACGCCGATGGGGGGAAAAGGGGAACAGCCTGAACTGTCCCCTTTAACTGTAACTGGAAAAGGGGACAGTTCAGGCTGTCCCCCTTTTCGTACCGCGCTAAACTAGTCTCTTATGCCGAATTCATACCCGCCTTTAGAAGCACCTCGACGCCTCCTCTTCGGACCCGGTCCCAGCATGGTGGCCCCACGCGTCTACCGGGCCTTGGGACAACC
>PMTT01000240.1 GCA_003167275.1 Bryobacterales bacterium
GTCGGCTTGAAGCACATGACGAAGGCCGAGCTAAGTGCTCAGCGTTTCGCAAGTATGGCAACGTATTTCCCGATGGCGAAACGCGTCGAGACGAGTCTCGACGCGGCAGACACGAGCCCCGGCCTCCGGCGGCGCCGGATTGAATAGGCTGTGACAGCCCGCCGGTCGGCGCTCCCAGCGGCCTTTCGCCGCTGGAGGCCTCTATTGAAAATAAAGGACTTGGCCTCNNACAGAGCAGTGTCCGCGCCACGACGGAGGCAGCCTCCCTACCGGTCGGTCAAGGATGTATACTGGCGAACTATGAAGCTTTTCCGTTTCGCTCCCCTTTTGGTCCTTACGGCGGGACTGGTTCTTCAAGCGCAGGATGCCGGCATGGTGCTTCGCACCTCGGTCACTTACCGGACCCAGAGGAACAGCCTGCAACTCACCGACGAGCAGCGCCAGCAGGCGGACCAGCTTGGCCGCGAGGCGGCACAGGCCGGACAGGCGGGGAAATATGGGGATGCCATGCGCGCTTACTATCACGGACTGGCGGTGATGCGGGGGAACGAGTGGACCCCGGCCGTCGACTTCGCCTCATCGCTGCAGGGGCATCTCGACCATGCGGTGGTCGATCCGGGCAAGCCGATCACGGTCACGTTGTCGCCGCTGTATAGCAACTCGGGAACGGCGGCTAAACTGACGGCGTCGGTGGTCCTGGTGCCGCTGAAGAAAGATGGCGGGGCCGAGAAGAGCCTGGGATCGGCCATGGTGGTAGATCCCGCGGCGACTCCCTTTTCGACCACGGTCAAACTGGCGACGGAGACGGTGGGCGACTACACCATCGAGGTGCGTCTGGCGAGCGAAGGAGCGCGCGCTCCGTTCGTCAAGACGCTGCCGGTGCACATTGAGCCGCTCGCCGGCCCCGCGCAGCGGCTCCGCGACCGCCTGTCCAAGAGCGGTAAGAAGAGTCCCGCGCTGCCCACCGCGGAATACGCGCTGGCTCTCTATGAGCGGGCCGATCGCGGCGAGGTCAATCCGGCGACCTCCCACCTGGCCGACGAGTTCGCCAAGGCGAACGGGATTCTGGACGCGTTGGAAGCCGGCCGCGATCCTTTCGCCGGACATGGTGATTTCCACAAAGCTTATCGCTCGGGCGTGGATCATTCGCTCGAGCCCTACCGCGTCTTTGTCCCCGCGACGTACACCGCGTCCAAGCCGATCGCGCTGGTGATCGCACTGCACGGTATGGGGGGCGATGAAAACTCGATGTTCGATAGCTACTCCGGCGCGATGAAGCGCGAAGCCGAAAGGGTCGGCATGGTGGTGGCTTGTCCGAAGGGACTCGATTCGGCGTCTATGTATCGCGATGCGGCGGAGCAGGACGTGATGGATGTGCTGGCCGAAGTGCGGCGCGACTACAACATCGACGCGAGCCGCATTTATCTGATGGGACACTCGATGGGTGGATATGGCACGTGGAGCATCGCGATGGCGCATCCGGATGTGTTTGCCGCGCTGGGTCCGATCTCGGGCGGCGGCAACGCGGCGGGCATGGCGAAGATTGCGCACATTCCGGAGTACGTGGTGCACGGGGACGACGACCGGACGGTGCCGGTGACGCAGTCGCGGACCATGGTGGAGGCGGGGAAGAAGGCGGGCGCGAACATTACTTATGTGGAAGTGCCGGGCGGAAGCCACGTCAGCGTGGCGGCGCCGCAGTTCGGTCCGATGCTGGACTTCTTCGCGCAGCAAAAGAAGGCCAAGACGGAGTAACCGTGGCGCGGACACTCGTGTCTGCCGCGTCCCGACTCGTCGGGACGCGCTTTCGGACCTGGTCCGGAACTCGTGAAGAGTAAAGGCGGCCGTCATTCAATCACCACTGGGGGGACACAGACCGAAAACCCTGCTGGTCCCGGAGTTGGTGGGCAACACGAAAACGCGTCGAGACGAGTCTCGACGCGGCGGCACGAGTGCCCGCGCCACGACAGTATTAACGATCGAGTTCCCTTAGCGCCTGAGTCGCCAAGGCACTCGCGGGTTTGCGCGCGAGCAGTCGTTCAATTACCTCACGGGCGGCATCGCGATTGTCCATCCGCACGTAGAGACTTGCGAGATTCAGGTAGAACGTTTCCTCGTCGGGGACCATATCGATGCCATAGCGAAATGCGGCGATGGCGTCGTTCATCTGGCCGACCCGCGCGTAGAGGGCGCCCAGATTGGCGATCGCCGGCGCGTAATCGCGGCGTGATGCAATAGCCTGCTGAAACCACTGGCGCGCTTGGCCGTCGCGCTGCCGCTTCACGAAGAGTTCGCCCAGTTGATTCGCGGCGGCCGCATCCTGCGGATCGATTTCGAGGGAGCGGCGGAACAATCTCTCCGCGTCCGCGAGACTGCCGAGGGCCATGTGGGCCTGGCCCGCATTGACCAGCGCGGACGTCATGTCGGGCCGGAACGCCAAGGCCTTATCAAAGTGTGTCAGGGCCTGCGCGACGTTGCCCTCGCTGATGTCCACCGCGCCCAGGGTGTTCCAACCGTCCGCGGATTCGGGGGCCAGCGCCAGACCGCGTTCCAAGTAGCGCCGGGCGGGCTCCCAACGGCCCTCGCCGAGGTGAATCTTCCCGATGGCAAACAGAATCCTCTCGCTGTCCTGCGGCGATAGCTCCAGATACCGGAGCGCCTGGCTGGGATAGCCGCCTGCAAAGAACGCCGCGCCTAGAGCCGAGTAGTTACGCTCCGGCCGCGAGTAGTACTTTCCCGCGAATGGCAAGGCGGTCGCGATGCGATCTGGGTCGAGCATACGTTTGAGGTCCGCCGGGTCGGGCGGAGCGAAGTAAATCTTATGCGCACGGCTCTCGCCATCCACCAGAAACCAGACGGGCAGTTTCAGATCGGCGCGCAGATCGAACAGGTACCGGACGAAGATCGCATACCGGGCGGCACGGTCCGCCGGGAGCGAAGCGGGGAGATGCAAGAAGCCCGGACCCGCATACGGTTCCGGCAGCGGCACCGGTTCGAGCAGCCACGTATCGGCGAACAGGCCGTGGTTCTCCGTGGGAATGGCGCTGGCGGGGATCTCGCGGCGAGCGCGAAATGGCGTGCTCCGAGGGTGCTCTGCGCCTTCCTCGATTTCGTACACACATCCCGACGGGAGGTCGCGGAACTCCTGGCGGGTGCCGGAGGGCCACCAGACTTTCACAGACGCCGCCACGGCGGCATCTCCCAACCCGAAATGAAGCTGCTTGGCGTGTTGCGACAGGTATCCCGAGCCTGCCTGCACGAACTTGACCTTGCCATCCACCTCGACTCTTGCGCCGATGCCGTCGCGGTTGGATTTTACTCCGCGGAGGCGAATGGCGAGGGACTTCCGTCCCACTCCACACTGGTTCCGCAACACGCGGACCTGCGGGCCGAGGCGGCTCTTGAGCAGCACATCGAGGTTGCCGTCGCCATCCAGATCGGTCACGGCGAAGGCGCGGCTGTCTTCGGCGAAGTCGAGACCGCTCACTCCGGAAAAGTCGTAATAGCGGCCCCCTCTGCGCACATAGAAGACGTTCGGCTGCCGTCCGGCCTCGCTATATTGTTCGTGCGCCGCCTGGCTGAGTGCGTTCCAGCCATTCTCGTATAAGGTCTCGGTTTTCTCGGATGCCGGCGAGGCGGCCGCGACTTGGCGCCAGAAGAAGCTCTCCAGATCGGTCTTGGACGCGTTGGTCAGCATGCCGGTGGTCACGAAGATCTCGGGCGTCCCGTCGTTGTCGAAGTCGATTCCGTCGGACGACCACGCCCAACGTCCCATCTCGACGCCCTCTACCGCGCCGGTTTCCTCGAACGTCCCATCGCCGCGGTTGCGGTAGAGCGAGTTGCCCTTAGCGTGTCTGCGCCAGGCCTCGGCCGGCTGCAGATTCTTTTGGGATACGATGCGCTGCCCGGCGTCGCTCCACATGTTGGATACGTACAGGTCGGGCTTTCCGTCGCCATCGTAGTCGAACCACGCCGCGCTCATCCCATCACCGATATCTTCGACTCCGGCCTCGGCGGCAACATCGCGAAACTTGCCGCCTTCGTTCTTGTACAGGTTCTTTCGCCCAAAGTCGTTGGCGACGAACAGGTCGGGCCAGCCATCGCCATCGTAATCGCACCACGCGGGCGCGAAGCTGAAACGGGTATTGTTCTGGTTCAACCCGACGGATTCCGTGACATCTAGAAACATGCCGCCATCGGCCGCGAGTTCGTTGTGAAAGAGGAAATTGGGCGGTCCGTTGCGCGCATCGTAATACGGGACGGGATAGCGGTAGTGGCTGCCGTCGCGGAAGAAGGAGTACGTGCAAAGGTACAAGTCGACGCGGCCGTCGCGATCGTAATCGGCGGCGGCCATGCCGGTGAAACTTCCTTGGGGGGCAGTGCGGAAGCGAAACGCGCCAGGCTGAAATCGGAAGCGGCTGTCGCCTTGATTCAGGAAGAGCAGCGGGCCATCGGGGCGCAGCACCACCAGATCCTGCCGGCCGGAATTGCGGAAGTCCACGAACAGCGCGGAGGATGTCGGATCGAGAACGCCTACGCCCGCGTGCTCGGTGATATCTTCGAGCGTGCCATTGCCGCGATTGCGGTACAAGCGATTGGGGAGACCGCCGGGCTGGCAAATGTAGATCTCGTCCTGACCGTCGCCATCGATGTCGCCGACCGCGATGCCGTTGTGGCCGTGGACATCGATTCCCGATGCGGCATCGAGGCGAGCCCGCCAGTAGGGTATCCCGTGCGAGAGTTGCGCATCGAATGACGGAACCCCGCGAAAGGCATACGCCGTGATGTCGCGAAACAACGGCGCGGGTGCGGACACGAGTGTCTCTTCGACTGGCGAGAAACGGGTGAGCAAGCCGCTTTTCCATGTCTGCTTCCACAAGCCGACACGATACTGGTTGCCGGCCGCGATCTCATAGCGCACCACATCGTCTGGCAAGACGAAGAAGCGGGCGGCGCGGATTTCGCCGAGCGAATCGAGCCACTGCTTCAGGCCGGCCTCGAAGGCACCGTCGGCGGGATTGAACTCCGCGCGGGAAACGCCCTCGCCGACCGGCAGGTGGCGTACCGGAAGAGGAGACCATCCGCGGAAATCCGGCGCCAGCGGCAGAGCGCGAGCATGCGGAATCTCCTTCAGATGAGCGGCGATCTCGAACGCTTCTTTCTCGAGTGGGAAGTCATCGTGTCCGGGCTCGATATCGCGCAGCAGCGCCTCGTAAGGACTGCGCGGACGAACGACCTCGATCTCCGCTGCCGGCGAAGAGCGAAGTAGACTGGCAGCGGCAAGAGTTCCGATAAAACGACGTCGATTCATGTAGGGTATGCTTTAGCTTGCCCTCCGTTAGAGTTCGGCAAGCTAAAGCATACCCCACGAAGTCAGCAGCCGAAGAAGGCGGCATCCAACTCGCGGGTCACTTGATCGGATAACGGCATCAGCGAGCCGATGGCGCGGCAGTTGATAATCGCTTCCGCGGTGGATTCCAGCACCTCCAGACGATCGAACGCCTCCAGCACGTCGCTGCCGGTCACCAGGACGCCATCGTTCTCCAGGATCAGCGCAGGCTGTGTGGGTGAAACCAGGTTCGCCAGCTCCCGAGGGTCGTGGAATTGCAGGCCGAAGGGCGCGCGGCCTACCTGCCGGATCACCACATAACTCTCGGGGATAGTCCGGCTATCGAGAGGGACACCGGTGACACTGAATGCGGTGGCATTCACGGGATAGGCATTCACGATGGCGCCGGTCGCAGGATGCCGGCGGTAAATTGCCTCATGAATCCCGGCGGCGCGGCTGGGCGATTTGCCCGCTTCGGACCGGCCGTCCCGGACCAACACCAGGTCCTCGACGTCCAGCGTGCCGCGGTCCACCTGGTACGGGGTGATCAGGAACGAGGCGGCGTCCACACGCGCGGAGTAACTCCCCTGCGTGCTGATGAAGAGTCTCTGCCGGTAGGCGCGCCGGACAAACTCAGCGAGGCGCCGTCGGACTTCGTTCTCGTGGCTCGATGGCGGCGCCGCGGCGAACTCCTCCAGGTTGCCGCCCCGCTGCCGTTCCAGATCGATCTCGGCGTCGGTCAGGAACCGGGCGTCTCCGCCTAGCAGTCTGGCTTTGATGAGGGTCTTCGCTGTGAATTCGAGCGTCTCGAAGCGGCGAAAGGCCTGCTGCAGATCGCTGCCGGCGGTGACCACGCCATGGTTTTCCAGGATCACGCAGTCGTAGCCCTGTTCGAAGGTATCCGCCACGCGATTGCCCAGCGCCACGCTGCCGGGCAGTTCGTAGGGAGCGAAGCCGGCTTCGCCGCAGACTCTCCTGGCCTGGTGGAAGAGGCGCGTGTCCGGCACCTGGTGCACCAGGCTGAAGGCCACCAGGGCGGTGGGATGCGCGTGCACGATGCCTCCCAACTCAGGCCGTCGGCGGCGAATCTCCTGGTGAATGGGGAGCTCGGACGAGGGCGTTCGCGTGCCCTCGATCTGGCCGTTGGCGCGGATCAGGACGATGTCTTCGCGGCGCAATCCGCCTTTGTCGACGCGCGCCGGGGTGATCCACACGTCGCCATTCTCTTCGCGGATCGAGAGATTGCCGCCGGATGTGGTGGTCATACGATAGCGGTAGATCCTCTCCATGGCCTGGAGGATCTGGTCGCGGGGATGCTGGTAGGAGTGGGGCGTAAACATGGGAGCTGTTACCAGTGTAGGGTATGCTTTAGCTTGCCCACCAAAATGGAAATATAGAAATACGGGGACAGACGGAACGTTTCCCAGTTAAACGTCACCGTCCCGAGATCATGTCCGCGGACCAAAAACTGGGGAACGTCCCGTCTGTCCCCGAGTTTCGCCGAGTTTCGCTCGGCAAGCACTTTTGGTGGGCAAGCTAAAGCATACCCTACGACGGATCAAAAATGCGGCGCGGATTTTCCACCAGCATCGTCTCCAGTTGCGCCTCTGTAACTCCCGCTCGCTGGAGCGCCGGGATCACATCGTTGTGAATGTGCAGATAGTGCCACCGTGGCAGCATCGCGGGAAGCTGCCGCTCGGGGAGCCAGTGGTTGAAACACGCCGCGTCGTGCGAGAGTACCATCTTGCCGGCGTGGCCGCGCTCGCACATAAGCGCGACCGTCTTCACGCGGTCCTCGAATGACAGAATGGAGTCGATCCCGAAACGGTCCATACCGAGGTATGACCCGTTGGCAATCAGTTCTTCGAGATACCCGAGGTCGGTGGTGTCGCCGGAATGGCCGATCACGACACGCGACAAGTCGACGCCCTCCTCGCGAAAAATCCGCTGCTGATCCAGACCGACGCGGCGGCGGGCGTGAGTGTGGGTGGAAATCGGAACGCCCGTGCGCAGGTGCGCTTGGGCGGTGGCTCGCAGGATGCGCTCCACGCCGGGGGTCAAACCGGGCGCGTCGGTGGCGCATTTCAGAATGCCGGTCCGAACGCCGGTGCCGGCGATGCCTTCCTCAATGTCGCGCACGAACATGTCGGCGATCAGTTCCGGTCCGCCCAGCACCGTGCCGGGGCCGCGGTATTGAAAATAGTGCGGCAGGTCGCAATAGGTATAGATCCCCGTGGCGACGATGATGTTCAGCTCCGTCTCGGAGGCGATCTTCCGAATCCGCGGAATGTAACGGCCAAGGCCGATGACGGTGAGGTCGACAATGGTATCGACCCCGCGCGTCTTGATCTCGTTCAGGCGCGCGATTGCGCCGGCCACCCGAGCAGCTTCATCGCCCCAATCCTCGGGGTAATTCGAGGTGATTTCCGCGTCGAGCACGAAGATGTGCTCGTGCATCAGGGTGACCCCCAGCCGCGAGGACTCCACTTTTCCGCGAACCGTTTCGATACCGGCCATTCGGTAGATTATACCCTTGAGCGGGCCTCGGTTTTGGGTTAAGATTGAGACCAGCACCACGCCTTTGAGGAGGGGATTGATGCGTCTGTTTGCGCTGATTTTGAGCTGCGGGGCCATCGCCCGAGCAGCTACAGTTGACCGGCCGGCCACGTTCAACAAGGATGTGCTGCCGGTACTGCAGAAGAATTGTCAGAGTTGTCATCGGCCGGGCGAAGTGGCGCCGATGTCCTTCCTGACGTATCAGGAGTCGCGGCCCTGGGCTAAGGCGATGAAGGCCGCGGTGCTCTCCCACAAGATGCCGCCATGGTTCGCCGACGCGAAATACGGCCACTTCCAGAACGAGCGCCGGCTCAGTGAGGCGGATACCAAGGCCCTGGTGAGTTGGGCCGACAACGGCGCGCCCGAAGGCGACGCCAAAGACAAGCCCGCTCCGATCGCCTTCGTGCAGGGCTGGAACATCAAGCCGGATGTGACCATCGAGATGCCTAACGCCTTCGAAGTCCCGGCGTCGGGGATCATCGAATACCAGTACATTGTGATTCCCACTCACTTCGACAAGGACGTCTGGGTGACTGCGGCGGAGGTTCGCCCCGGCAATCGCGCCGTAATGCATCACGTGATTGTCTACGTGCGCCCGCCCGGATCGACATATCTAAAGGATGCCAAGCCGGGCATCCCGTTCGTGCCGGTAACTTATGAGCGCGACGCCAATGGCGCCGCGATCCGGCGTGCCCCGCAGGCAGCGCCGCAGACGGCACAGCAGACGCCGCCGGCCGCTCCGAAGGCGAGCGGGGATGCACCGCGCCCGCAGGCCGGCGCCTCCATGGCCGGCATCGAGTTGCTTACGGCCTTCGCTCCCGGGCTCCAGGAGCAACGTTTCGATTCGCCGATCGCCGGCGCCGCGAAGTTCGTGCCGGCCGGCTCCGATCTGGTGTTCCAGTTGCATTACACCACCAACGGCAAACCGGCCACCGACCAGACCAAGATCGGGCTCACCCTGGCAACCAGCCCACCCAAGTACCGGTATTTCACTTCCAATGCGACGCAGCAGGGATTCGAGATTCCGCCCAACGATCCGAATTACGAATCGCGCTCGGCGGTCGCCATGAAGGAGCCCGCGCAGTTGGTTTGGCTCATGCCGCACATGCATGTCCGCGGAAAAGACTTCCTGTACCAGGCTGTATACCCGACGGGCGAGAGCGAAACGCTGTTGAGCGTGCCCAAATACGATTTCAACTGGCAGCTCGGCTACGAGGAGATCAAGCCGGTTATGCTGCCGAAGGGCACGCGCATCGAGTGCACCGCGCACCATGACAACTCGGCCAACAATCCGGCCAATCCCAACCCGAACGTCACGGTGCGATGGGGCGATCAGACCTGGGAAGAGATGATGATGGGATGGTTCGCGGTGGTGGTAGACGCCAACCTGAAGCCCCAAGACGTGATTGGCCGGGTGGCACCGCAAAGACCGGCGCTGTAGGACTCTCAGTCATCCATTTAGTGGGGCGGGCCCCCCTGGCCCGCGGCCGACCCCCTGGTCGGCCTGTCCGCACGAACGAAG
>PMTT01000261.1:0-1371 GCA_003167275.1 Bryobacterales bacterium
TTCCGCAAGCTGCCGCCCGAGATTCGTTCCGTGGGCGTAGTCATTTCCGGCGGAAATGTGGATTTCGAGGAACTGGCGAAGTATTAGGGCCCTTACCCTTTCGTGGGGCAGCCAATCCTGGCTGCAGCCGCCTTTTCAGGCGGCCCTTCCATTGCCTCAACGTCCAGTCATTTGGCTAGACATTACCCTGGGTCCTAGTGGGGCGGCCCGAAAACCGTCCCGCTCCCCGATGCAACCGATCCGGTCGGCGTAGTGGGAGACGGACTGGATGGACTCGATCCGTTACTTTTCCCCTTCGACACAACCGCGACCGCTACCCCGCTGGCCGCCAGCACGCCAGCCACGATCCCGATGATCCCGGCAGTGGAAACGGCGGCGGCCGCTCCCACGATGCTGGACTGCGAAATGGTGGCGCTGGCCGCGAGTCCCCCATGTGAGGCGTATACACCTACACTGTAAGGCCCCGGATTGGCGTTGACCTCCAGGTGCGGCATCACCGCCCGGCCGGTGTTGTCGGTGACAATGCTCACGCTCTTGGCTCCGCCGGTGAAGCCACCTCCGGGACCATCCGCCGGCAACAGGAAGGCGACAGCGGCTCCGGCCACGGGCTTGTGGTTCTGGTCTTCCACCCGAACGACGGTTTCGCGCGACGTGCGCAGCTTGATGTTGTTGATGGCGCCTTCACCCTCCACTACGACGACGTTGAGTTTGGTTGGCGGGGGGCCTGGCACCTCCTGCGCCGATGCGGCCAGGAACGTGGCCAACAACGGGATTACCACCAATCGAACCGTATGCGACTGCATAGAATGTTCCCGCTTCAGCGGGGTCCGTGTACGCTCATCAGATAAAGGTAGTGCGAGGTGCGGAGCAGAACTCTCAATTTTTCGACGGTGCGTTGGCGGCTGGCCATAAGGGTTCCCGGCCCGTCCCCTAAATACACGGTTTCACGGAACTTATCTCCCGACTACCGACTCTCTACCTCCCACATCCTCAATAACATCCGAAATGCGCCGAGAAGCGTTGCACCCTCTTCGGTGCCAGAGACGGAACCTGGTTCGCTCTCCATGGAGCGATAAAATATGCGTGCGCATCTCGGGAACGGTTTCCCTCAGTGGGCTGAAATTTTCATCCGGTACTCACAGTACCCAACAAAAGAGCATTACGGCTTAATTTGTTACAAATTTGTTACTATAAAACCCACGGAGGGTGCGATTGTGAACATTCTCGTGGTAGATGACAGCCGGTCTTTCGAGACGTGCTCCAGCGCATGCTAAAAAGTTGGGGACACGATGTCATTGTCGCCTGTGATGGTGAACAAGCTTGGGACTGCCTGCAAGCAGAAAGCGCTCCAAAGTTGGTTCTTCTAGATTG
>PMTT01000261.1:1448-3989 GCA_003167275.1 Bryobacterales bacterium
ATCGTAGAATTACAGCAGGCCTGGGATGATTCCAGCCAGGATACTGAATCGCTGGTTTATGCGGAGTGGGGATAACGCAGTTCGATTGCTGGGCTTGAGCTTGCGCCGAGTTTCCCAATAGCGCTTCATCCGCTTGGAAACCTCCCGACGTTCCTCTGCTCCCATCGACTTTCGCCCACGACGGCTGACGCTGCTTGCAGGCAGGCTTTGGTTCCTGTCCCGCGCCATTTCCTCCAAAGTGGCGATGGCACGTTCCACCGTTTCTTTCCGGGCATACAGATCGCGGAGCGTTTTTAAGAAATCCATCGCTGTTAAACCACAGGCGGTAGGGGACTGACCAGTACACAAACATCTTCATAAAATACCATAAGGCCTATTTTTACCCAAATTGTGCTTTACTGGCCCGCCGCCACGCTGTACCATCGACTCACAGGTAGTCGAAATGTGCCGATTCCTCGGCTGGTTACGTGTCGGCACAAAGCGCTCCCTTGGGGCACTGGCTGTTGCCTTGGTGGTTTGCTCAGGGCTCGCGATCTACCGGTTCTCCACTCGGCCACCCCAGCGGGTGTTGAAGATCGGGTATCAGAATACTCCGCCTCTCAACTATCCTGGCGCCGATGGCGTTCCGACCGGCACGGCGGTCGAGGTCATCCGGCAAGCGGCTCGGCGTGCCGGCATCCGCCTGGAGTGGGTCTACTATCCCGCGGGCTCTGAAAAGGCCATCATCAGCAAGAGCGTTGACCTCTGGCCCATCATGGTGGATTTTCCAGAGCGTCACGAGTTCGCGTACCTGACGGCCCCTTGGGCCAAGCTCAGTCACGCACTCGTCTATCGCGCCTCTGCCCGTATCGCAA
The DNA here is from genome assembly GCA_003167275.1 of Bryobacterales bacterium. Taxonomy (GTDB): domain Bacteria; phylum Acidobacteriota; class Terriglobia; order Bryobacterales; family Bryobacteraceae; genus JAIQFL01. The sequence goes on from PMTT01000261.1 coordinate 2,303, forward strand.
CTCCGGAAGACGTAGGAAGCATGAGATTGGCTGTCGCTACCGGCAGCATCAGCGATTCGCGGATCTCACGGCGCTACTTTCCGAAGGCTGCCATCATTCCAGTGCCTAACGCCGAGCAGGTGGTGCCAGCGGTGTGCTCCGGAGCCGCTGAATCCGGCCTGATCACCCTAAGCTCCACATTCCCCGGCAGGACCATGGAGTGTGCAAATAGCCGCCTGCAATTCCTCCCCATCGAAGGAGCGAGTTTCTGGTACTGCATCGGAGCGCAGAAATATGACCGCGACGCTCGTGCCGCGGCTGAGATCCTGCGCGACGAAATCGGCCGCATGGCCCTCGATAATTCGCTCGCCATCATCGATCTCAATTGGAATACGCGCATCAGCCTCGAGGTCGGAACCATCTTTGCCTACCGTCAGGCCCGCAGTTTTGAATACATCCTCCTGGTGGGCCTCGCGGTCATTGTTCCCTTGTTTCTGGTGACGCTGGTGCTCGCGCGCCGCCTGAGTACCGCGAAGAAACTGGCGGAAGCCGCCAGCGTGGCCAAGGGTGAGTTCCTCGCCAACATGAGCCATGAGATCCGGACCCCTTTGAATGGTGTCGTCGGGATGAACGGGCTGCTGCTCGATACCGATCTGACGCCGGAACAGCGGGAGTATGCCGAAACCGCGCGCCGGTCGGGAGAAGCCCTGCTCACCGTCATTAACGACATTCTCGACTTTTCCAAGGTCGAAGCCGGCAAACTCGAAATCGAACACATCGTCTTCGACCTCGGCCTGGTCATCGAAGATGTCAATGAGATGCTTGCCGCCAAGGCGGAAGAGAAGAAGCTCGACCTGGTGCTGGAATATGCGCCCAGCGTTCCGCTCCACTTTATTGGAGACGCCGGGAGAATCCGCCAGGTGGTAACCAATCTCGTCGGCAACGCCATCAAGTTCACGCCTGGTGGAAACGTCGTGGTTACGGTGACTTGCGAACGGCAGAACGAGCGCTGGGCGCTGATGCGGGTCTCCGTCACCGACACCGGCATCGGGATCCGAGAGAAGAAGATCCGCGTGCTCTTCGAGCAGTTCAGCCAGGTGGATGGCTCTACAACCCGGAACTACGGTGGCACCGGGTTAGGCCTGGCGATTTCCAAGCGGCTGGTCAACCTGATGGGAGGAACCATCGGAGTCACCAGTCGGCCCGGGGAAGGCTCCACGTTCTGGTTCACTCTGCTCTTGCAACTCGACTCCCAGCCCCACGTGATGCCCGTGCCGGTCGACGAGCTACGGGGCGCGCGCGTGCTCATCGTGGACGACAACGAAATAAACCGCCGCGTCCTTCACGAGCAGGTCGTGGGCTGGGGCATGCGCGACGGAGGCTGCGCTTCAGGAGAAGAGGCTCTCCGCGCCCTCCAGGCCGCCCGCCTGGAGGGCGACCCTTACCCCATTGCCATCATCGATTACCAGATGCCCGGTATGGATGGAGGCACCCTTGCCGCGATCATCAAGGATGACCCGGCCACCCGGGACATCGTGGTGGTGATGCTTACTTCCATCAGCCAGGGCAGCGATGTGCGCCATTCCGCGCGCTGCGACGCCTATCTGGTCAAGCCCGTGCGCTATTTGCAACTCCTGCAGACCATAGCCACTGCCTGGGCCAAACGGCGCGGCACGCTGAGTGCCACTACGGTTCCGGTCACGGATAC
>PMTT01000704.1 GCA_003167275.1 Bryobacterales bacterium
GCTTTGCCGATCGAGCCCGCCAGGGCATCGTCGTCATCCTGTGTGGTCGTGTCGGTGAACAGCACGTCGAGGGCTATGGCTTTGGGCTGTGCGTCAGACAGGGCGTCGATGGTGCGGACCATCACCTGGCGCGACCAGGGAAAGCGGCCGAACCGCGCGATGCTCGGCTCATCGATGGCGACGATGGCGATGTCGTCCGGCGCGGGCAAGGTGCCGCGCGTCTGCACCAGCCAATCGCGGGCATAGCGGCCGATTCCAGGTGCGCGCCCGTCCAGGAACAGGCCAAAAGACGCGGAGACGATCGCGATTGCAATCGCCCACACGACCTTTCCCGGCTTGCCTGGAGTCTTCAGCATTTAGTAGTACAGGCATTCTTGCCTGTGTTGTCTTCTTGGCGTCCCACTCCCAAGGGCACGCCAGATACCACCCCAATCTGGATCTAACCGTTTTAAATTCAACCATATACTATTTCCCATAGGCCCTATGGGTGGCAACTTGCCGCACGCACAGGTGTGAAAAAGTAGCCCACTCGCCACCTGCGGACGGTAACGTCCGGCGGATCTTGGACGCCCTTTCCCTCACTATGACCAAGAAGCTGCTTTTTGTAACGACAATTCTGCTTGTTGTCGCGTTCGTCGCTGTGGCGGCCGACGTTTCCGGCAAGTGGACCTACGAAGCCCCGGGCAGGGGTGGTAACCCCGGTCGCCCGACAACCATAACTCTCAAAGCCGATGGAATGAAACTGACCGGTAGCGTACCCGGCGGCGGTGGCCGCGGCGGGGGCGGCGGCGGCACACCTCCGGCCGATATCGAAATCACCAACGGCAAAGTGGATGGAAATAACATCTCTTTTGAAGTGAAGCGGACCATGGGTGGCAATGAAGTCGTAACGAAGTACGAAGGCACTCTGGACGGGGACTCGTTGAAGTTGAAAATCACCCGGCCGGGCCAGGATGGCACTCCCATGACTACCGAAGCGACCGCCAAGCGGGCTGCGTCCTAAACCCGTTCCTCTATCCGAAGCGGCCCCTTTTCCGGGATCAGGGGCCGCTCTTGTTTTAATTCTTTCAGGATTTCAGGTCCGCTATTCCGTACTTAATTACCCACTTTTCCCTTTTCAATATTAAGAAAGCCAAAGAAAACAAGCGCTGTCGTAACATCTTCGTCCTTCTCTACGCCTATTTTTCACGATGACCAAAAAGCTGCTTTTTGTAACAACAATCCTGCTTGTCGTCGCGTTCGTCGCTGTGGCGGCCGACGTGTCTGGCAAGTGGACCTACGAAGCCCCGGGCAGGGGTGGAAACCCCGGTCGCCCGACAACCATAACCCTGAAGGCCGAGGGGATGAAACTGACCGGCACTGTGCCCGGTGGCGGCGGCCGCGGCGGCGGCGGCGGTGGCACTCCCCCGCCCGACGTGGAAATCTCCAACGGCAAGGTGAATGGAAACAACGTCTCCTTTGAAGTGAAGCGCAGTACCCAAAACGGAGATATCGTGACGAAGTACGAGGGCACCGTGGACGGTGACTCGCTGAAGTTGAATATCACGCGGCCAGGCATGAACGGTGGCGACCCCACCACGACTGAAGTTGTCGCCAAGAGGGCGGGGTCCTAAACAGGCTCCTCCATCTGGAGCGGCCCTTTCTCCCGGGATGAGGGCCGCTCTTCGTTCTTCTGTCAGTCCTTCCCCTTTTCCCTTATTCCCTCCTCGGTATTTGTTGAATGCCTTCCCAGCTATCCGGAATCACCCGCTCCCCGTCCTTGAACGCCAACATGGAAAGAATCACGATTGGCCAGGATCCCAGAGCCGGACGCGCGAACGGGTAATCCACAATGGCGTGCAGAAACACGGCCACTACTCCCAGACCCCAGACGGACCGGAATGCCGGACGCAGTGACCAAAAAAAGAGCGTCGAGAGCACAATCCCGAATGGGAATCCACCCTCGGCGATCCATTGTAGCCAATCGTCATGCGCCTGGTTGGCAAATGCCCCTATGTCGATGATCGCGTAGGCGGGATAAACCGTGGACCACGTGCCCAGGCCGGTGCCGAACCAGGGGTGCGAGGTCGCCATGTGCCACGAGGAGATCGCGAATTCGCGGCGGACGGCCAGCGGGTCGGGCGCCCAGAGGCGGCCCCACAAGGAGCCCACTCCCACGACTGCGGCAAGCACCGCAATCAGGAGTCCCATCTGCAGCAACGCGGCCCCGACAGCGCGTCCGGATGCCCTCCGGCGACCCCACAAGAGCAATGGCACCAGTACGATCTCAGCGGTGGTCAGGACCGTTCCGGCGCGCGAGGCGGAAGCGATCACCGAGGCGTACATCACGGCGGCCATTCCGCAATAAAGCAGGGCATCGCGTTCGCGGCGCACCGCCTCATAGAGTGCCAGGGGTAGGACAGCTTCGATGAAGGCGGCGTAATCATTGCGGGAGAGCATCGGGCCCATGACGAAATCCGTGTAGGGCGTGGCGAAGAGCCAGAAGACTTTACCCTGGGAGGTGAAAGTCTGCACCGTGGCCAGGATGGCCACGAGAAAGGCAAACCAGAGCATAGCGGAGCGAAACCAGCGGCGGATGGCGTCGTCACGGAAGATCGAGATCCCGACCACGAACACGGAGAGAAAGGTGACCCATTTGAGAATCGCCATTCTGGTTTCAAAGGCGTATGCGGTGCGCCCCGTGAACCATTGGAGGAGGCCCCACAGGACGGCGAAAGAAAGGGGGACCAGCGGCCACCGGAAGTGCAGGCGAGAATAGCGGTCCCGCCAGACGGCCACCCCCGCCAGCGCGAAGGTCCCGACCTGAAAGACGGTAATCGGCCAGTACCCGGGAACCCAGAGGGTCAGGACGGCGAAGAAGAAGAGCGCTGCTAAAGTAGGACCCACCGTACATAGTGGATCGCAACCTTATAAATTCTCTGCCAAAATGCAAACCCCCAGGGGCATGCTCTGGGCTTTGGTAAGCGTCCTGGCGAGCCATCTTGAGTTCCCCGTCGGTACATTTCTGACGCAAAAACCACATTCCCCCTAATGAAACTGGAAGAAATGGCCGATTACATATCGTGACGAGTACATCTGCTATGCCGCGATTGCCGATCTTGCCTGATCCCCGGCGTCTGGTTCGCCAACTCGCCCTCTTTAACACGTGGATTCTGCGTGTCGTACAACTGGTCTTCTTTGTATTCGGAGCAATCTCGGCGTTCCTCCTCCGCTTCGATTTCAATATCCCCCATCAGTATCATGAACATCTCTGGTTCGGCCTGGGCCTCCTGGTGGTCTCCAAGATTCTGGTGTTCCAGTTGCTCGGCCTCGATCGCGGATGGTGGCAATATGTCTCCGTTCCCGATGCGATCCGGCTAGGCGCCGGGAACCTTGCGGGGTCGACGCTGGCCTGCGTGGCCATTCTGCTCTTTGCGCCGTCGGGTTTCCCACGCTCGCTCTACATCCTCGACTTCCTGCTCTGCTCGATTCTGACCGCAGGCGCCCGTCTGGCCGTCAGGGTGGTCTTTGAGCTCTCGCGGCAGCCAAACGGCGTCGCTCGGAAACGCACGCTGATTTATGGCGCGGGCGCAGCCGGGATGATCCTGCTCCGCGAACTCCGCCAGAGTCCGTCGCTGGCATACCAGCTCGTTGGTTTCATAGACGACGCGCCGGAAAAATGCGGCCGTATGGTCCATCGCGCGAAGATCTTCGGCAGCGGCCACGATCTGCTCCGCATCGTCCGGGACCAGCAAATTGAAATGATTCTCATTGCGGTGCCGCGTGCCACGGGACCAGAAATGACTGCCATTCTGCAGCACTGCCACAACGCCGGCGTTCCTTACAAGACCGTCCCTGGTCTCGGAGAAGTCATCGAATCGGCCGGCCTGGTCTCGCAGATCCGCGATGTCGCCGTCGAGGACCTGCTCGGGCGAAATCCGATCCAGCTCGATGAATCCGGCATCCTCGACAGAATCGAAGATAAGATAGTGGTCGTCACCGGAGCCGCCGGGTCGATCGGTTCCGAATTGTGCCGCCAGATTGCGCGTTTCCGCCCCGCCGGCATCGTGGCGTATGAGTGTGCCGAAACGCCACTCTTCTATCTGGAGAGGGAGATGCGAGAGAGTTTCCCCGACATTCCCTTCCATCCGGAAATCGGCGATATCCGCGACCTCCAACGCTTGCACGAAGTCTTCGCGCAATACCGGCCTTCTATCCTCTACCACGCCGCCGCGTATAAGCATGTCCCCATGATGGAGTCCCATGCCTTCGAAGCTGTCGAGAACAACGTCATCGGCACCTTGAATGTCGCTCTCGCCGCGGCTCAGTACGGGATTGCCGACTTCGTCATGATTTCCTCCGATAAGGCCGTCCGCCCCACCAGCATCATGGGTGTCACCAAGCGGGTCGCGGAGCTTCTCATCAACCGTCTCAGGGTTGACGGCACCAACTACGTCTCGGTCCGTTTCGGGAATGTGCTGGGAAGCAACGGCAGCGTGATACCTGTCTTCAAACAGCAGATCGCGGCCCGAAAGCCCCTCACGATCACGCATCCGGACATGCGCCGGTACTTCATGACTATCCCGGAAGCGGCGCAACTTGTGCTCCAGGCTTCAACCATGGGCCACGGCGGCGAAATCTTCGTCCTGGATATGGGTGAACCGGTCCGCATCGTCGATCTTGCGCGCAATCTCATCCTTCTTTCCGGCTTGCGGCCCGGTCAGGATATCAAGATCGAGTTCACCGGCGTACGTCCTGGCGAGAAACTCTATGAGGAACTGGCACATCTCGAAGAGGAGACTCTAGCCACCTATCACCCCAAGATCAAGATCTTTGCCAACGGCCACTCGGAAGAGTCGGTCCTCGATCGCATCGAACAGCTCCGCTACTTTTGTGGCGCTCGCGATATGGCCGGCCTGATTCTGCAACTGAAGGAACTCGTACCGGATTACAATCCCAGCTCACAGATCCTTCGCCGCGTAGTACAGCCCGCCGCACCAGTCGTCACTGCGGCGAGAAGGCCACAACACCTCAGCGTGGTGGCGAGGTAACGTTTGCTTGTGGGGCAGGTTGGCAACCGGTTGGGCTGGCTGGGAATAGGGATGTCGTTTGCAGATGAGCTGCCACCCAAGCTTTGCCTCTGCGGTTATTCCTGACGAAACTGCCGAGAACTTAACCCGCGCGTCGGTGCCCCATCGTCGCCCCAAAGAAGTGAACCCTGACTGCTGATCGCCGATCGCTCATAATGTGAGGTCGGGAGGATTCCAGGATGAAAGGTCTCATGCTGATGCTGGCGGGCGTGGCCACGCTGTTCGCGCAAGGCGACAAGATTCGGGTGATCGCTTTCGGCGCACATCCGGATGATTGCGATATTCGCTCGGCGGGCACTGCCGCGCTCTTCGCCGAAATGGGGCACGCGGTGAAATTCGTTTCCGTCACCAATGGCGACGCAGGCCATCAGACATTGCGCGGCGCCGCACTGGCCCAGCGTAGAGCGGCAGAAGCCAAGGAATCCGCGCGGCGTCTGGGGATCGAATATGAGGTGCTGAACAATCATGACGGAGAACTGCTCCCCACTCTCGAAGTGCGCAAGCAGATTATCCGCCAGATCCGTCAATGGAAGGCGGATATCGTACTCGCGCCCCGTCCCAACGACTATCATCCCGACCACCGCTATACCGGCGTCCTGGTGCAGGATGCCGCCTACATGGTAGTGGTGCCGAGCGTCACGCCGGAGACCCCGGCCCTCCGCAAGAATCCCGTTTTTCTCTACTACGAGGATGGCTTTCAGCGGCCCAATCCGTTCCGTCCGGACATTGCGGTAGCCATCGACGCCGTGATCGACAAGAAAATCGACGCGCTCGATTCGCACGTACCGCAGTTTTACGAATGGCTGCCGTGGGTGGATGGCAAACTGGAGGACGTCCCCAAGGATCCCACAGAACGTAAAGCCTGGTTGAAGCGGGCGCGGACCCGCGAACCTAACCAGGCAACCCGGGCGTCCCTGGTGAAATGGTATGGTCCGGAACGAGGCAATGCCGCCCGATTTTACGAGGGATTTGAAATCTGCGAATACGGCACTCAGCCCAACGAAGCCCGTATCCGCCAATTGTTCCCGATGCTCCACTAGCGGCCAATCGCCGTGAGCCATGATTGCAGGACAGACCCGCCCCGCGTGGGACGGCCGGTGCCGGCTGCCTCATCCGCGCGTACAGGCGGCTCTCGCTGAGGTTCCGGGGGCCCGAAGGTGCCACTCCAAACCCGTGCCGAGTGTTCCGGAATGTGCTTCCGCTTGACTCCGACTGCCAGCGGCCCTTATGCTGCGACCTGATGGAACCCATGACCTCGGGATTGTCGAATGGAAAAACGAACCGCCTGGCCTTCCTCGCCATGGCGCTCACCTTGTGCATACCCGCCGCCAGCGTGGCTGCTCCCCAAAACAATCGGTTGACCGATGGTGAACGTCAACAAGGGTGGCGCCTCCTCTTCGACGGTTCGACCTCGCAAGGGTGGCAGGAGATCACCGGGAAGCCGTTCCCTTCACACTCCTGGACCATCGAAGACGGCTGCCTGAAGGCCCTGGTTCGCCAGGATGGATTCCAGGACATCCGAACCGTCGATACCTTCCGTTCTTTCGACCTCGAATTCGATTGGAAGCTGTTGAAGGACGGGAACTCGGGCGTGAAGTATCTGGTCCAGCGGGAGGACGAATGGGTGAACCAGGAAGGGCGGCAGGCGCGGGCGCGCGGCTTGGAATACCAACTGGCCGACGACCACAACGCCGACGCCGCCTCCGATCCCAGCCGGGTCACCGCTTCGTTGTATTCGGTTTTCGCGCCCTCGCCCCGCATCGCATTTGCTATTGGAGCCTTCAACCATTCGCGCGTGATGGTCCACGGGGACCATGTGGAGCACTGGCTAAACGGAACCAAGGTCTTGGAATTCGAAATCCCGCAACCGGAAGTGAATCGGCTCCTGCTGAGCATGCGCTCACCCAGCGACCCGAATGGCCCGATTCGCCGGGACAGCCCCATCAGTCTGCAAAACCACTCCTCGCCGACATGGTTCCGGAACATCAAAATCCGCCCACTCGACTGACAGACAAGGACGGAGGTGGGGGCGAACGCCGACGCCCGTTTCGGGCCAGCCGGCGCCAACCTCACAGCGGGAATGCCGATCTTGCCAGGCACCGAGTCATGTTCCTGCTCGACCCCTGGTCCCCCCGGGCCTTTCCGCGGTCCGGCGACTTGGTTTGCCCGGCCAAAAGCGGGACCGGGGCGTCCCGCGCGGACCAGGGGGTCCGCCCAGGGGGTCCGCCCCACGGGGCACAACCCGCTTTTCCGTCTGTGGCCTGTTAGATCCCGCTCGTAATCACTTTGCGCCCGGCGGACGGATCTGGTAACCTGAACGCAGCAAGGTGTGTAAACACACCTTACGTGTGCCCGCAATTTGAGGGAGACCGGCAAATCATGATGCGCGTGATCCACTGCGACAGGAGGCTCTTAGTCGTCCTCCTGCTGTTGTGCGTCATGGTGCTGGCGCAGTCCTCGGCGGTCTCGGCCGAAAGGGAATCGCATCACTCCCCCGATCATTGCTGCCTGCTCTGCCACGTGGGACCGCTGCCGTTCCTGCAAACCAGTGTCTCGGCCACGTTGGCCCCGCTGTTCCGCGTGGTATGGCTGGCCCCGCCGGTGCAGATCGTAACCATCACCGACGTCCGCTCCGTCCCCAGTCCCTCGCGGGCTCCTCCCGCCGTCTAGCGCTCTTCCCCAAATGAATCTGGCGTCCGCACCGGTGATCCGGCGCGGACCATTGTTGTTGTTTCGAAACCGGAATCAGGAGAAGCATTTCGTCATGACGGCTGATATAGTGCGCTGTCGCAGGCGGCTTTTGCCGCTGGTTTTGGGATTGGCCCTGGTCTGGCTGCAAGCGGCCTGTCGCCAGGCGGATCAAGCGGAGGCCAAGCCCTCCGAGGAGTCGAAGAACGGACAGCCCGGCCTCTTCACCGTGCCGCCGGACCAACTCGCCCGCCTCAAGACCACCGAGGTCCGAAGCACCAACTGGCCCGTGGCCGTTCACACCACCGGAACGGTGGATTGGGACGCGGACCACACCACGCAGGCGATCACCCAGGTGAATGGCCCGATTGCGCGGATCCTGGTGGACCTCGGAACGCCGGTGCAGAAGGATCAGCCGCTGCTCTACGTCTCCAGCCCCGATGTCGCCAACGGCATCGCCACGTACCGCAAGGCCCGCAACCGTGAAGCGTTCAACAAGCGGATTGTGGACCGCATGAAGGAGTTGCTGGACCGGGGCGCGATCGCCCAGAAGGATTACGAGAGCAGCGAGGCGGACTACAACGACGCCACCACGGACGTGCAAAACAGCCTGCAGGCGCTGCGGATCTTCGGCATCACCGCACAGGACATCGACGCCTCGGAGAAGCAGGGATCCACGGTCAACACCGAACTGGCAGTGCGGTCGCCGATCTCCGGAGTGATTGTGCAGAAACTGATCTCGCCGGGCATGGTGATTCAGGCGGGCCAGACGGTGTGCTTCGCCATCAGCGACGTGGCCACGGTCTGGGTGCAGGGGCATATCTTCGACCGCGACCTGCCTTCGGTGAAAAGTGGAGACCCGGTAGATGAGACCAATCCCTCATTCGATCGCAACTTCCGGGGCACCGTTTCCTACATCGGATCCTTCGTCGACCCGAATACGCGCACCACGCCGGTTCGCATCGTGACCCAGAATCCGGGCGGGTTGCTGAAGAAGGACATGTTCGTGGATGCGGTGGTGCACACAGGCATGCGGAGTCACATGCTGGTGGTGCCGGTTGGAGCGGTGCTGCGGGACGACAAGAACGAGCCGATTGTGTACGTGCAGGCGGAGCCCGGCAAGTTCGCGCAGCGCAGCATTGCCACCTCCGGACAACAGGACGGCATGGTCGCGATCGCGAGCGGGCTGAAGGAGGGCGAGACCGTGGTTTCCGATGGCAGCCTGTTCCTGCAGTTCGCCAACACCATCAAATAAGGCGCATACAGAATGATCGCGAAACTAGTCTCCTTCGCACTCCGCCAGCGATTTCTGATCGTGATCGCCTCCCTGGCCCTCATGATTTATGGCGCGCTCTCATTCCAGAAACTGCCCATCGACGCCTATCCGGATCTTTCGCCGCCGCACGTGGAGATCATCACGCAGTGGCCGGGACACGCATCCGAGGAGGTAGAGCGGCTGGTCTCGATTCCCATCGAAATCGAAATGAACGGCATTCCCCAACTGGATTCGCTGCGCTCCATTTCGCTTTACGGCCTCTCTTCGGTGCAGATGAATTTCGAGTACGGCGCCGACCCGTACTTCGTGCGCGAGCAGGCCTTTGAGCGAGTCGGCAACGCTTCACTCCCGTCCGGCCTGACTCCCTCGCTTTCACCCTTGTTCAGTCCCAGCGGACTGATTTACCGGTACGTCCTACAGAGCCCCGACCGCTCGCCGCAGGACCTGAAGGTGCTTGAGGACTGGGTGGTGGAACGGCGGTACAAGTCCATCCAGGGCGTGGCCGACGATTCCGGCTTCGGCGGCACCACCATGCAATACCAGGTTCTGCTCGATCCCAATAAGCTGTTCGCCTATGGCATCAACGTGCCGCAGGTAGTGCAGCAACTGGGGAACAACAATGCCAACGCGGGCGGCGGTTTCTATTCGCAGGGTGGGCAGTTTATCTACATCCGCGGGCTAGGCCTGGTGCGCGACACCGAGGACATCGGCAACATCGTGCTGCAGGAGAAGAACGGCATTCCGGTCTACGTGAAGGACATCGCGAAAGTGCAGATCGGCTATGCGCCGCGGCTCGGCCAGTTCGGATTCATGAAGCAGGACGAGGCGGTGGAAGGCGTCATCCTGATGCGCGTGGGCGAGCAGGCGCAGGTGATTCTGCGGCGCGTCGAGGCCATGACCAAGGAACTGAACGAGCGCGTGCTGCCGCCGGACGTGAAGGTGGTCCCGTATTACGACCGGCAGAGCCTGATCGAAGAGACCACTACTACGGTGGAAGACAACCTCCTGCGCGGCATGCTGCTGGTGTTGGTGATCCTGGGAATTTTTCTGCTCAGTGTGCGGACGGCGCTGATTGTGGCGGTCACCATTCCGTTTGCGTTGCTGTTTTCGTTCATCTGCCTGGACTGGCGCCACATTCCGGCCAATCTGCTCTCCATCGGAGCCATCGATTTCGGCATCATCGTGGATGGCGCGGTGGTCATGGTGGAGAACATCTTCCGTGAACTGGCAACCCGCCACGGCGAGGAACACTTCAACGTGGTGGACGTCATCCGCTCGGCGGCGCATGACGTGGAGCGGCCCATCTTCTACGCCATCGCGGTGATTGTCGCGGGGTACCTTCCCATCTACGTGCTGACCGGACCTTCGGGACGCCTGTTCCAACCCATGGCCGACACCATGTCGTTCGCGCTGCTGGGATCCCTGCTGTGTGCCTTGACGCTGCTGCCGGTGCTCTGCTCTTACGTCCTGCGCAAGAATGTTCACGAGCCGCGCGCAGTGGTGTATGACAAAATCCGCAACGGGTACGGGCGGATGCTGGGCTGGTGTCTGCGCAACCGGCTGGTCACGGTGGCGCTCATTCTGGCGATCTTCTGTTCCTCGCTGCTGCTGATTCCGTTGATCGGCGGCGAGTTCATGCCGCACCTGGACGAGGGGGCGCTGTGGGTACGGGCGACCACGCCGTACACCATTTCCTTTGAGGAGTCCTCCAAGCTGTCGCCGCAGATCCGCGATATCCTGATGAGCTTTCCCCAGGTGACCACGGTAGCCAACGAGTTGGGGCGGCCGGACGATGGAACCGATCCCACCGGTTTCTACAACAACGAATTTTATGTGGGTCTGAAGCCCTATTCGGACAAAGCCTGGACGGGTGGGATTCGCACCAAGCCGCAATTGATCGAGGAAGTGCAGAAGAAATTGTCATCGTTTCCAGGCATTATTTTCAACTATACGCAGCCCGCCGAAGACGCGGTGGACGAGGCGGAGACCGGCCTGAAGAGCGCTCTCGCGGTGAAGATTTTCGGCCAGGACCTGACGACGCTGGAGACCAAAGCCTACCAGGTGCGGGACATTCTCGGGAAGATTCCGGGCATCCGTGAGATCACCGTGGTGCGGGAACTGGGCCAGCCCAGCCTGACCATCACACCCGACCGGGCCAAGTTGGCGCGCTACGGATTGAACGTGAGCGACGTCAATACGCTCGTGGAAACAGCCATGGGCGGCACCGCGGCCACGCAGGTGATCCAGGGAGAGCGCCAGTTCGACCTGATCGTGCGCATGCAGGAGCCATACCGCAGCGACGAGAACGCCATCAAAAACCTGCTGATCTCGACACCCGACGGCCAGTACCTGCCGCTCAGCCAGTTCTGCGACATTCACGTGGAGAACGGCGC
>PMTT01000257.1 GCA_003167275.1 Bryobacterales bacterium
AGCTCACGATCCGAAAGGGCCGTTAGCCTAATCCCGGGGCTGGGTGTACTCCGCACCTGGCCCCGTAGGCCACATTATACCGCGGATCGCGTGCCGCGTCATCGGGCTACTATGGCCGGGGCGCTTAACCGTTTTGGGGATTTCGCACCAGTCAACACCGCTCCCTCACGGTCGCGGCTCGGTAACTCACGCTGAATCAGTAACAATCGCAACCGAGCCGCGACCGTGAGGGAGCGGTTGTCGAGCTTAAAGGGCGAAATCCCGGAACCGGTTTCGCACCAGGTGGTTCCAGGTCCTCCCGGCCGCTCCCTTACGTGTATCCTGAATGCAATCTGTCCCATGAAAATGCACACGGAGAATCCCATGCCCCTTGACCGCTTGACGCGCCGTACCTGGCTGGCGGGCGCCGTCTCAATCGCGGCGGAAGCAGGAATGGCCGCCCCCGCCGAACACCAGGACCCGCTCTCGTGGACCCTCACCGAAGCCGCCGCGGCTCTTGCCAGGCGCACGATCTCATCAGAGGAACTGACCAAGCTATGCCTGGCGCGCATCGGTAAACTCGATCGCCATCTCAACGCCTTCATCACCGTCGATGCGGCTTCCGCCCTGGCGCAAGCGCGGGAATGCGACCGCCAACGAACGGCCGGGCGCGTGCCGGGCAAGCTGCATGGAGTCCCCCTCGCGCTGAAGGACAACATCGACACGGCAGCCCTTCGGACTACGGCAGCCGCGCCGGTGTTTAGGGATCGCGTCCCTTCCGAAGACGCCGAGGTCACCCGGCGCTTGAAAGCCGTCGGCGCGGTGCTTCTTGGCAAACTGAATCTGGATGAAATGGCATTTGCCGGCACGGGCACCACCGGCTGCTTCGGCCCCGCGCATAATCCGTGGAACCTTGACCGAATCACGGGCGGCTCTTCGGCCGGGTCCGCGGCAGCAGTCTCTGCCGGACTCTGCTTCGGCTCCGTCGGCAGCGATGATGGCGGGTCCGTCCGCATACCCGGCGCACACTGCGGGGTCGTCGGATTCAAGACGTCGTATGGCCGCGTAAGTACACGAGGCGTAGTCCCGTCGGCCTATTCCATGGACACCATCGGCCCCATCGCGCGCAGTGTGGAGGACGCCGCTGCGCTGCTCCAGGTGCTCGCCGGCCATGACCCGCTGGATGCCATCACACTCCCGGAACCCGTTCCCGACTATTCTCAGGCCCTACGGCTTCCGATCGCACAATTGCGCGTCGGCGTGCCGCGCCCGTATTTCTTCGAACAGCTTCACCCCGATGTTTCCGCGGCGGTGGAAGAGGCCATCCGGCATCTGCGGAGCCGGGTCCGCGAGGTTCGGGAAGTCACTCTGCCGCGCCTTCGCCAAGCGGAAAACGGCGACTACGACGTCGAACTGTACCACTATCAGAAGCCCTACTTCGACCAATCGCCGGACCTCTATCATCCCTGGTCCCAGCGGCACTTGAATCAAATGAAGAAGGTGGAAGCGCTGGCTTACGTCGAGACTTTGAAACGCATCCGGGAATGCCGCCGCGATGTCCGGCGCGTCTTCGAACAAGTGGACGTTCTGGTCCTGCCCACCATGCGGGAACCGGCTCCCCTGATCGTCGAGACCGTCAACGAGACCCACCGACGGCCACCCAGCAACACCTCGGCCTTTAATCACTTCGGCACACCTGCATTGACGCTGCCTTGCGGGTTCTCAAGAGAAGGATTGCCGATCGGTTTGCAGATCGTGGGCGCGGCTTATCACGAGCCCGTGGTGCTGCGCGTCGCTTATGCCTGGCAGCAATCCACCGATTGGCATCGGCGCACGCCGCCCATCCTGCGTGATGACCCGCCTCGGACCGGAAATCCGGAGTGAGCGGGCGTCGTTCAGCCAATCCACTTGTTCAAGCCGATATTGCCCTTGGTGTCCCGATGGAAGAATCGGAACTGCCGTCCGTCTTCCATTTCCAGAGTCATGGTCTCGCGGAAGTGGGTCATCACAAAGGAAGTATCGCGTGGGGACCACACCTGGCCCGAGATGTGTTTGGCCCCTGGCGCCGAAGTCGTCCCGGGCGCCCCGTGAATCTGGTCCTGAGTAATGTGGATGTCGTACAGCGCCGGGATCTCGTTCCCGTCCTGTGTAGTGACCGTCCCGGTTCCTTGCAAATGCTCAAGCTCAATCATTCCCGTTCGGCTCCAACTGTTCGTCAGCATTGTGTCCGTCCCATGTCGCGTCCGGCCGCTCGCCGACGGCCGCGAATCTGTGGCGCTTATTACGAGCGCTGCGGGGCACTCCGGTAGGATTGCCAAGGCGCTACGCCCTGTGCGCAAGTTGCAGCCACTCCACCGGGTGAGCCCGGACCTGTGAGTCCGCCTCTCGAATATCGGCCCACTTGGGGTCGGCTCGGAGACTGAGGAAGACTCCGGTAGTGCCTTGATACGTCCCCTCGGCGAGTTCGACATCATCGCCTTTGTGAAATGTAGTAATCGGTGCAGGCTCGGATGAGCTTTCGGTGTGATACCGCAACATATAGTTCCGACCTTTCTGGCAAGAGACATCAGGGTCGGACGGTTCGGCGTGCCGGAAACCAGCTAGCCGCTCGGCTCATGGTGGGAGATGCCAACTTCAGTGTAGCAGACCGGGGTAAGCTTTCGGCTGTTTTCGGTGCCGGCCGCGGGTGTGTATCCGTCTTCCGGAAGTCCTTACCCGACCACCGCTCTGACGGTCGTGGCTCGGTTCGGTCCTGTGAGGCAGGCGGTCTCCGCCTGCCTCCGCCCGCTTACGGGCAATTCTTTCACGACTTCTTCAGGGAGCGGTTGCTCGCTTGAAACGCGAAAACCCCAAAACCATTACGCACCCGCCGGCCGGCTGTAAGGAACCGTCCAATAGCGGCGCGGGGCGGCCAATCGGAACAGTAGTTCCAGCACCCGTAAACAATCCGTAACAGATTGAGACTGCCGACTTTACAGCCTTCGAGCCCTGGGGACAGCGGTATACTCGACCGAAATGACTGTGCCCGCCAGCACAACAACAATGGGAAAAGTCCTTCCGGCACCACGCCCGGGAAGCCGTCTGATTCAAGGTGCGCCGCCGTTCTTCCTGGCCGCTGGACCGGACCTTGCCTCGACCCTTCTCTTCCAGGGAACTTTCGGCGCCGATCGTGGTGTCCTAAAACCTTGGGACACCACCTCAAATATCGGCCTCCGGCGTTGTGGGGCATGCTTTAGCTTGCCGCTCGTTCAAAGGGATTGCCTCCGGCGATTTCCGCCAAACCAGCCAGATTCGGCGCAGTCCCGCCAAGCTTCCGGCCTTCCGCCTTGCCCCCATCGGCGTCCCCGACTACAATTCAAGCTGGCCAGACCTTGTCGCAGTGAAGCGGCCGCTCCCCAATTGAAACTGGCTTCCGTCCCAAGAGGATTTCGATGTGATGAAGAGCGAAGACGATTGCTTTCAGCAGGCGCTAGACCACCATCGCGCCGGGCGCCTGCCCGAGGCCGCCGAATTCTACCAGAAGGTCCTCCAAGCCAACGCCGGCCACGCCGATGCCCTGTACCTGCTCGGAGTCATCGCTCATCAGGCTGGCCAGCACGCCCCGGCCGTGGAACTGACCGTCCGCGCCCTCGCCATCGCGCCGGACGACGTTCGCTGTTACAACGTCCTGGGTCTGTCTCTGATGGAACTCGGCCGTGACGCCGAGGCCGAGGCGAGTTTCCAGCAGGCCATCGTCATCGCCGATAGCCCTGAGTTCCACAACAACCTGGGAACCCTTTACAGAAAGCAGGGACGGCTCGACGACGCCATCGCGTCCTTCCGGCAAGCCCTGACGCAGTCACCCGATTACGCCAACGCACACTACAACCTGGGCAATACATACCGGGACAAGCAGGAGATGGCCGCCGCCGCCGAATCCTTCCAACAGGCCGTGAACGCCAACCCAGAGCACGCCAGCGCCCTGGTCGGCCTGGGGCAGGCCCTCCTGGCATTACATCGCGCGGCCGAGGCCGTCCCTTTCCTCGAACGGGCGCTCGCGCTCATCCCCGATGACGCCGACCTCTATTGCGACTTGGGCGATGCGCTCCAGACGATAAACCAACTGCAGAGCGCGGTTGACCAATACCGCAAGGCGCTGCAGTGCAATCCGAACTCCTCGCGCGCGTGGTACGCGGCCGGATGCGCGGCAAGCCTCCGCAACGAACATGCTGACGCGGCCTTCTGCTTCCGGCGGGCCCTCCAGATCGATCCCGGCCGCCGCGAGGCCCAGCACAATCTCGGCCACAGCCTCTTCAAGTTGGGACAGGTCGGGGAGGCGATGAAGCTGTTTCGCCAGGCCGCCACCGTGGGCGACCCCGAGGCAGCCCAGGAGGCCATCGCCGTCATCATCCCCGGCGATCCGGAAAGCGGCAACCAGGCCATCCTCGAAGCACGCCGTACCTGGGCCGAACGCTGCCTGCCCCAGCCGCGGCCTTCCGGACGATTCTCCCGATCCATCCGATCGCCCGATCGGCCCTTGCGCATCGGGTACGTCTCCGCGTTCTTCCAGTACCGCAACTGGATGAAGCCCGTCTGGGGGTTAATCCATCAGCACGATCGTCGGCGTTTTGAGATTCATCTGTTCTCCGATGCGCCCGCCTCCGCGATCGGGCACGAATATCGCCGCCACCCTCAAGACCAGTTTCACGACATCACCGGACTTTCCACCGAGGCAGCCGCGGACCGCATCGAACAGGCCGGCATCGACGTTCTCGTCGACCTGAATGGCTACAGCGCGATGGCACGCCTGCCGCTTTTCGCTCTGCGGCCCGCGCCGGTCACCGTGGCATGGTTCGGCATGTACGCCACCACGGGCATGCCCAGCTATGATTACCTGGTCGGTGACGATACCGTAATCCCGCCCGAG
This sequence comes from Bryobacterales bacterium, assembly GCA_003167275.1. Lineage (GTDB taxonomy): Bacteria > Acidobacteriota > Terriglobia > Bryobacterales > Bryobacteraceae > JAIQFL01. The sequence goes on from PMTT01000257.1 coordinate 4,886, forward strand.
GAAGAGCAGTTCTATTCCGAAAAGATCGTCCGGGTACCGGGGAGTTGGTTGATGTTTGAGCCCGCCGATCCGGTGCCCCCGCTTGCGCCCCCGCCCTGTTCGGCCAGCCATTCGATTACCTTCGGTTGTCTGGCGCCGCAATACAAGATCACCCAGGAAATGGTCTCCCACTGGAGTACCATTCTGCGCCAGGTTCCCAATAGCTCTCTGATCCTGAGGAGCACCGCGCTTGCTTCTCCCGGTAACCGGCGCTTTGTGCACGGCCTGTTTGAGACTTGCAACCTCTCACCCGAAAGGGTGCGCTTAGAGGAGCCAGCCGACTACTACCCGTTCCTCCAGACATACGACCGGATTGACATCGCGCTGGACAGCTTCCCCTACAACGGCGGCACGACCACATCGGAAGCCATCTGGCAAGGCGTCCCGGTGATCACGCTCTATGGGGACCGCTGGGTGTCGCGCATCAGCGCTTCCCTTCTGCGGGCCGGCGGCCTTGGCGAGTTTGTGGCGCAAGGCATCGAGGACTACATCTCCATGGCCGTTCGGTTGGGGAACTCCCCCGACACGCCCGACCGTCTGCAGGAACTGCGGAGTAACATGCGACCCAAGTTACTAAGTTCTCCTGTCTGTGATACCCGCACCTTCGCCCGGAACATGGAGCGCCTATATGCCGGCGCCTGACACCCCTTACGTGGCGCGAGCACTCGTGCCTGCCGTCTCGACACTCGTGTCGAGACGTTTCGGAGCGTCCGAAATCCCGGCACCAAGGGGAGCCGTTCCCGCCCTGAGCTGGTGGGACAGGCCATCGCTTTTCGTGGCCTGTCGGCCCTGGCTCATAAGTCGGCCGTGAAGAGAGCAACCTAAGGCATAAGCATGCACGTCCGTCCCATGACCCGCGACGACATCCCCGCCGGACTGCGCCTCTGTCGCCTGAGCCAGTGGAACCAGTTGGAAGACGACTGGCGTTGCTTCCTCGACTCGCCCCAGGGCGCCGGCTGGCTGACAGAAAAGGACGGCGACATCGTAGGTACCGTAGCCTTCCTTCGCTACGGACCCTGCTTTAGCTGGCTTTCGATGATGCTGGTGGATCCCCGCGCCCGTCTCGCAGGCATTGGCTCGCGCCTCCTGGAGACCGCGCTGGAAGCTCTCGCCGACGAACCGTGCGTGCGCCTGGACGCCACCCCGTCAGGCGAACCGCTCTACCGGCGACACGGTTTCGTTCCGGAGTACGCACTGACCCGGGCGAAGATCACCGTGGCAGCCGAACGCTTCTGGCGTTCACCAGAAAGGGTGCGCCCCATGACGCCCGGCGATCTCGCCGAGGTCTTCGCCAGAGACCGTGAAGTCTTCGGCGCAGACCGCTCCGCGCTACTCGCCTCGTTCTACGCCCGCGCCCCCGAACTCGCGTGGACCGCGCGAAACGTTGCTGGTGATCGCCCCGCCGGACCCACTTCCCTGCCCGGCTACTGCTTCGGGCGGCCGGGTTACCGATGCGGCCAGATCGGTCCGATCGTCGCGGAGACTCCGTCCGTCGCGAGTGACCTGCTGTCGCACTGCCTTGCCGCTCAGGACGGCCGCGCGCTAGTCGTAGATGCGCCGCGCCTGTCTCCGGAATGGACCCAGTGGCTCGAATCCATGGGCTTCGAAATGGAGCGCCCCTTCCTCCGGATGGGCCGCGGCGACAATCGCCATCCCGGGCTCCCCAACCTTCAACTCGCCATCGCCGGCCCCGAATTCGGCTGAGTGGGGCAGCCAATCCTGGCTTCAGCCGGCTTTCAGCCGGCCCTGATGGCTGAGGGCGTGGATTTCGCGTGTGACCAAAAGCCGCGTGAAACGCGGCTGCAGGCAAGATTGCCTGGCAAGATTGCCTGCCCCACAGTTGGCATCCTCCCCGGACCGGGGTATGATATGTAATAGGGAAGGGAGTCTACGGTCGGGAGTCTCCGCTCCATCGTCTGCATGCCTATGCCGCCATCTATGTCCCTCACCATTCCCGACGATGGCCGTCTTCCAGATCAGAACATCTCGGCGGGTTGCGGCATTCCGTGCCGTCCCGTCACCCGGTAAAGCCCAATGAAAATCCGAAATACCGCATTTGCCACTCTCATCGTAGCCGCCTCGGTGCTTCTGGCGCCGGTGTACGGTCCCGCAATCCGCGCCCGCGCCGCTTCCAACGGAGACGACCTCGATAAGGATATGCGCTCCGTCGCGGCCGCCTACGCGCTGGTGGAGAAGAACTTCGCCGACCCGGTCGACTCTGAAAAGGCGTTCTACGAAGGCGTCATCCCGGGCATGCTGCACACCCTGGATCCGCATTCCAGCTTCGTGGACCCCAAGGATTACCGGGAGATGCAGCGCCGGCAGCACGCCCAGTACTATGGCGTCGGGATGCAGATCAGCATGGACGGACCGAATACCTGTGTGATGGAGCCGTTTGTGCACTCTCCCGCCTGGAACGCCGACCTGCGCCGCGGTGACATCATCGCGGCCGTAGACGGCAAGGAAACACTGGGAATGGGATCTGACAAGGTGGCCGACATGCTGCGTGGGCCTAAGGGCACCCAGGTGAAGGTCAGCGTCAAGCGCGAAGGCGCCTCCGAGCCGATCACCGCGACGATCACTCGCGGCGAAATCGAAACCAGCGTGGTGGATGCCTTTTGGGTAAAGCCGGGGATCGCGTACCTGGGGGTCACCACTTTCGAAGCTCAGAATGTGAGCCGCGATGTGGAACTGCTGCTCCGCAAAATGGGCGAGCAGAACGTCCAAGGCCTGATCCTGGATTTGCGCGGCAATCTCGGCGGACTGGTGAATGAGGCGGTCGGACTGGCCGGACGCTTCCTGCACGACAATCAGACCGTGGTTTCCCATCACGGGCGAGCCGAGCAGGAGCAGGTTTTCCGCGCCAAGGCGGTGGCTCTGGCCCAGAAGTACCCGGTGGTGGTGTTGGTGAACGGGTCGTCCGCTTCCGCCTCCGAAATCGTCTCGGGTGCGCTTCAGGATCACGACCGCGCCTGGATTATGGGCGACACCACCTTCGGAAAGGGGCTGGTGCAGGCGCAGTTCCCGCTGGCGGAAGGGGCCGCACTGCTGCTGACCATCGCACACTATTACACGCCCAGCGGCCGGCTGATCCAACGGGACTATTCCCACAAGTCGTTCTTCGAATACTACTACTCCCGCAAGGAAGCCAACACCGATACGCAGGATGTGAAGGCCACCGATAGCGGCCGCAAAGTATTAGGCGGTGGCGGAATCACTCCGGATGAGAAGTATCCTACGCCGAAATACAGCATCTTCGAGCGCCGGCTGACCCTGGGCCAGCCCCTCGGGGGCTACGCCGACGCGTTTTATCACTTCGCGTCCACCTACTTTGGGACCAAGAAACCGGAGCTCGCCGCGGGTTGGCAGCCGAACGACGAAGTCGTAGAGGGCTTTCGCGCATCGCTGAAGGCGCAAAAGATCCCGTTCACGGACGCCGAATTCGACACTCATAAGGATTGGGTGAAGGAGCGGATCCGTTGGGAGATGTACTACCGCGCCTTCGACAAGAACACCGCCGAGCGGGCCAAGTGGGCGGGTGACCCGGAAGTCCTGAAGGCCATCGAAAGCCTGCCGAAGGCTCAGACGTTGCTCAATCAGGCGACGCGCGTGTACGCCATGCAGCGGTAGTGAGTCTTTCCCACCTTTGAACCTGGGCAGGCGGCCTCGCCTGCCCACCTCTCCTTCATACCCGCAGGCGATCGCGATAGGCCTTGCTCAGGGTGAGCTTGCGGCCGTCGCGCAGGATCACCGCGTAGTCGCCTCGAAATAGCGGATGCAACTCTTTGACGCGCTCCACATTCACGATCACGGACCGATGGATACGGGCGAACTTCTCGGGGTCGAGGGTGGCTTCCAGGCGCGACATGGTCTCGCGGTACAGGTATTCCTCCCGGCCGGCATGCAGGCGGACGTAATTGCCGGCCGCCTCCACCCAATCCAGCTCATCCAACCGCAGGAAAAACACGCGGCCGCCCGAGCGGATCACCAACCGGTCGAGACACGGCTTGCGGCCCTTCCACTCGTCCAGCACGGAGCGCAATCGTGCGCTAAGGTCGCCGGCCGAACGCCGCTCAAACTCCACCCTGCCGCGTGAAAGCGCCTTGGAGAAGCGGTCGCGGTCGAAGGGCTTCAACAGATAATCCAGGGCGCACACCTCGAATGCCTTGATGGCGTATTGGTCGAACGCCGTGACGAAAATGACCACCGGCATGGCGTCCGGTGCAATCTGCTCCAAGACCGCGAAGCCATCCAGCTCCGGCATCTGCACATCGAGGAATACCAAGTCGGGCCCGAGCTCCCGGATGGCGGTAAGGGCCGACCGGCCGTCGTGGCACTCGCCGAGGATCTCAATTCCCGGCTCGTCCACGAGCAAAGTGCGGATCCGCTCGCACGCCAGCGGCTCATCGTCTATGATCAGGACTCGCATGCCGTGATTCCGAATGGGCCGGGATGATCAATCGCGCCCGGAAGCCTCCCTGCGGGACTCCGGCCAGTTCCAGTCTCGATTCCTTCCCGTACAGTTGCTCCAGGCGGGCGCGGGTGTTGGAAAGCCCCAGCCCTTCGCGGATCTCGCCGGATGGGCCGGGGCCGTCGTCCAGCACTTCCACCACCAGCGTGCCCTGGTCCACTCGGGCGTTCACTTCGATCCGTCCGCCGCCGGCACGTGGCGCGATCCCGTGGCGCACGGCATTCTCGACCAGCGGCTGCAAGATGAGATTGGGGAGCAGCAGATCCAGCGTGCCGGGTTCGATGGCGCGGCGCACATCCAGGCGCTCGCCGAAGCGGACCTGCTCGATCTCCAGGTACTTGTCGAGGTACTCCATCTCGCGTTTGAGCGTGACTTCCTGTACGCCGGCGCTGTCGAGCGTGAGGCGCAGGAAATCGCTGAGGCGCGCGATCATGCGGTCGGCGCCTTCCAGATTACGATACATGAGGGCCGAGATGGCGTGCAGCGTGTTGAACAGGAAGTGCGGCTGCAACTGCATCTTTAACATTTCGAGCTGTGCCAGCGCCAGCCTCGCTTCCAGTTGGCTGGCCTTCAATTCGCGGATGCGCACCTGCCGGTAATACTCAATGCCATGGCGAATTCCGAAGAGGGCCCAGCAAGTCAGCAGTGTCGAATGAAACTTGGCCATGAAGACTATCTGCCTGGCGCGGAAGCTGTTCTGATAGCCGATGAACGGGAGCAGCCGAGCGAAGACGTTCAGGTGGACTACGGCGAACACAATACCCGCGAGAAACAGCAGCGGCAGGTCATGGGCCGACTATAAAGCGGAAGAGACCGGCAGCCAATGGTTTTGGGATGGGACCGTGGTTCTCGCGGGTGAGGATGGCGGGATCCGGTGACGGGCAGCGCTCGCGAGATGCTACCGTGGCATACAGATGAGAAGGTATTGGCCCTACTCCTTCCCTTCCCGCGTTTCCGCGTGGACTGCGAGATCTACTCCTCCCGCAGGTCTTGCTTCAACTGGTCCTAAGTCTGAGTTACCTGTCGGTCTAGCAGCGTCGAAGGCGGCGTAATCGAAGCAGGCCCTACGGCGGAGGTTGGCGTACGAAGAGCCGTTGTCCATGCCGCCAGACGCACCTCAACGAAGCGGAACCATCCCCATCCCGCGATCAAGGTACAGCAGTACGCGATCGGCAAGCCGGCCCAAAACACAGCCAGGCTTGGCGAGGATTCCGGCCGGAGCGTCACCAGCAGGGCGTGCAGCGATGTAAGAACGAGACCGTGGCAGAGGTAATAGGAATAGCTGATCCGTCCGAGATTCGGCAGTCGGACCCGTTCCAGGCAGGAGAATACGCGGCCACGCCCGCGGATTATGTACCCGCAAGCATAGAAGATTCCTGGCGCCAGGAAAGTGTAGTGGCTCCACGAGTTTGGAATGGGAAGAAAGGTCATCCAACCGCGATCCGTGGCGTACCAGAGCAGGTATCCGCAGCCTAGAATCGCGAGACCGGCAATTTCTCCTCCAGCCTCAAACGAGGCGCCTGCGCTCACGGCCTCGTACAGTGCGAAGCCGACGAGTACGAAGGCCACTCGTCCATCCAGCATGGGAATGGGTTTTGGAATGGACTGCCAGACCGCGACAATCGCCAGAATGAGGGCGATTCGGTACGCCGGTTTCCAACGTTCATATCGCACCGCTGCCCATAAAAGCGGCACCAATGTGTACAGTGCCAGGAGTGTCCCAACGGTCCACGAGACGGTAATCAAGGGCCGGGAAGAGATCATCAGGAGATTGGCGGCAAGGTACGGTATCGCGCCGATTCCGGATGGAATCTTCGAGTGGTTAGGAAAGAGAATCGAGAGGAAAACATACAAACCGCACATCGCGACGTAAGGTGGGTAGATTCGATGTAGACGCCGTAAACCGAAGGTGTTGTAGCCGCGGGGATTGCCCAGATAGCCTTGGTATACGAAGTAGCCGGATAAGACCAGGAAGAAGCAGACGCCCTGATGACCGATGACCGCGAGGAATTCGACCACCCGCTGACTGACTCCGCCGGCCGGAAGGTAACTCCGAAAAAGTGCCTCGAAGTGGCCGAAGAAGACCAGGGTCATCGCCAGCCCCCGTAAGCCTTCGATGGCAGGATTGCGGGTCGGCCGAGGCGGTGTGGTCAGCGTTGAATGTGCGGTGAGCGAGGGTGCCAAAGCAGCCAATATCCTCGCTCATACGTAAATCCCAAATCAATAGTACTGTTTGTTATCACCCTAAGGAGCCCTTGCGGGGACGCCGATGGCGGCACCGAGCGTCTCTCCCACGCGGGCGGTACCGGCTTATGTCATGGCCGGCGACAGGAGCCAGGGCGCTCACACCGCCGCAGGGTCGCTGAAGTGCTACCGTGACAATAGTGATGAGAAGGTACTGGCGCTCTGCTCTGTGCGTCGTGGCATTGCTGGCTGCGCTGATCCGCCTTCCAGGAAACCCGGCGCCGGATTCGTTCCGCTTCGTGATCCTGGGCGACCGGACGGGAGAGGCGCGCCCAGGGGTTTATGAACAGGTGTGGCGCGAGGCGGCGGCTGAGAATCCGGCCTTCGTACTCAGTGTGGGGGATACCATCCAAGGCTTGAACGACGCTACGGCGGAAGCCGAATGGCAGGAGGTGCAACGGATTCTGGCCCCATACCGGCGATTTCCGCTGTACCTCGCTCCGGGCAACCACGACATCTGGTCGGACGCGTCGGAAAAGCTGTTTCGGAAGTATTCCGCCCATGCGCTGCACTACAGCTTCAATTTCGGCCCGGCGCACTTCATGATTCTGGACAACAGTCGCTCAGACGAGTTTTCGGAGGAGGAGATGAGCTTCCTCGAGAAAGACCTGGAGGCAAACGCAAAGCAGCCCGTGAAGTTCATTGTCTCTCACCGGCCGTCGTGGCTCGTCCCGGCGGCATTTGCCAATCGGGACTATGCGTTGCTCAAGCTCGCCAGGAAGTATGGCGTGCAATACGTGATTGCCGGACACGTGCACCAACTGTTGCATATCGATCTCGACGGCGTAACTTATCTCTCCGTCGAGAGCGCCGGCGGCCATCTGCGCGGCTCGGAGAAGTACGAAGACGGCTGGTTCTTCGGGCAGACCCTGGTGGAAGTGCGGGGGGCTGTGGTGAACGTTCAGATCAAGGAACTGAAGCCGCCGAATGGCCAGGGCCGCATCACGAGCCCCAAGGACTGGGGCAAACTGGGAAAGCTGTAACGTGGCACAGGCATTCTTGCCTGTGTTGGTTTATCTTTCTTTGTCTCTGTCTTGTGTGTCCGCGACGAAGAAAAACCAACACAGGCAAGAATGCTGTGCCACATCACACCTTATATGCACTCCGCGGCGTCTGGTCCAGGTACTGATTGGCCTTCTCGGAATTGGTCACCCGCACATTCGCCGAGTCCCACTCGAAACGTTCTCCCGTGAAACGCTGCGACAGGCAGCCCAGCAGGAATGCTTCCGTCACGGGACACTGTGCTTCGAAGTTAGTGAGCGAGGCCGGTCCGCCCTTGCAGGCGCCGATCCACTGATCGATCGCGGCATCGCGCGGCGGGCCTCCGGCAGTTGCCCCACCACCGCCCCGCTGCCTGGCCGGCGGCGGCTGGTATTTGGGGTTCTCGGGGTAAACTTTGGGACGGTCGCCGTTGAAGCCGGCGAGGATAATGCCTTTATCGCCCACGTACAGGATGCCCTCGTTGGAGTCGCCCTTCTGGAAGAAGTGATCGTCCTGCCGACTGATGCCTGCTGGACGCGGCGGCCGCATGCCGCCGTCGTACCAAGCCATGTGCACGGGAGGCTTGTCACCGCGCGCCGGGTAGTTCAAGTGCACTATCGATGCCTTGGGATACGTCTCTTCGTAGGATTCGCTGGCACAAGCCTCCACCGAGAGCGGGGGCGTGAGGTCGAGGATCTTGAACACGCCCGCGAAACTGTAGCAGCCCATATCGCCGAACGAGCCGCAGCCAAAATCGAACCAGCCGCGCCACACAAAGGGAAGGTATGCCTTATTGTAAGGACGTTCCGGCGCGGGTCCCAGCCACATATCCCAGTCGAAACCGTCGGGGACCGGCTGCACCTCTTTGGGACGCTCCACGCCCTGCGGCCAGTAGGGTCGGCTCGACCAGTTATGTACTTCACGCACCGGTCCGATCGCGCCATCCGCGATCCAGGAGCTGATCAGGCGTGTGGACTCGCTCGACGGGTTGTTCACCGGCAGAGAGGTGGCCACTTTCATCTCGCGGGCGGTGTTAGCCATGCGGTGCGCATCGGGGATCGAATGCGACATCGGTTTCTGGCACAGGACGTGCTTGTGCTGGCGCATTGCGGCGATCGAGATGGGGGCGTGCCAATGGTCCGGAGTCGCCACGTAGACGGCGTCGAGGTCCTTTTCCTTGGACAGCAGTTCGCGATAGTCTTTGTACGCGGTGCAGCCCTTGTAGGCCGTGTCCTTACGGGACGAGTAGTATGCTTCCACCAGCCGCTTGGCGGGTTCCCGGCCGCCCATGCCCAGGCTGCTCTCGAACTCATGGGTGAGTTGCACCTTTCCCGGCGAAGCGAGGTCTTCCGCCCAATTCTCGTAGCCCGCGCCGAGCAGACGCCGCGCGGCCACCAGCAGCGCGTTGGAGCCGTACTCCATGTAATCCTTGCTGCCGCGATTCACATCGCAGACCGACACCACCTGAATCTCCGGCCGCGCCAGCAGACTCATAGTGACCGCCTGACCCTGGCGGCCCAAACCGATAGTCGCCAGTGTGATCTTGTCGCTCGGCGGGACGAAGGGAGCTCCCAAAACGTGCCGTGGTACGATCATGAAGGCCGTAGCCGCTGCGCCCGCGAAGGCGCGCCTGGTCACCTGCTGCTTTTCGGACCCATTCATACGATCTCCTAACGCCAGTCTACTCCCGACGTTCAGTTGCCTGGCCTGAACAATGCTCTGGTGGGACAGGCGGTTTCGCCTGTCAGCTAGTTGATGAGAGGCGAAACTGTCGATCCCATAATTCTTCTATTCGGACCGGATAGTACCAGATTGCTATAGGGTTGTCCATCCCAGACGGGGCAGCATACCGGACGGTTGGTTCCAACGAGGCAGGCGGCGACCGCCTGCCCCACGCTTGCTGCTAACATCGTGATGAATGACATCCGCCACCATCGAGAAAACTGACTTCCGGGGCTGGCCCAATAGCTATCGCATTTCGAATGGCGAAGTCGAGGCGATCGTCACGGGCGATGTCGGCCCGCGCATCATGCGATTCGGCTTCGTGGGCGGCCAGAATTTCTTCAAGGAGTTCACCGGCCAACTGGGCCAATCGGGCGAGACCGGCTGGCAGCCCCGCGGCGGGCATCGGTTGTGGATGGCGCCCGAGGATCCAGTGAAGAGCTACGCCCCGGACAACGGACCCGTTCGCATCGATGTGCATAACGGCGTGCTGGAGGCGACCGCGCCTGTGGAACCGTTGACCGGCCTGGAAAAGCGGATCGTCGTGAAAATGGCTGGGTCGGGCACGCACGTTGAGGTGGTCCACGACATCCGGAATGCCGGTGAGGAGCCAGTCGAACTCGCGCCGTGGGCCCTCACCATGATGGCCAAAGGCGGATTTGGGATCCATGGATTTCCGCCCCGCGGCACCCACCCGGAAATGCTGGCGCCCGTCAATCCGCTGGTGATGTGGGCCTTCACCAACCTGTCGGACGTCCGCTGGAAGCTGCTCGAGAAATACCTGGTGTTGCGCCAGGATCCCCAGAATCCCATCCCCCAGAAACTCGGAAGCTTCAACCGCGACACCTGGGGCGCCTACCTGCTGAACGGCGAGCTCTTCGTAAAGAGGATGCGGGCGGAAGGCGCAATCGCCTCCTACCCGGACTGCGGCTGCTCCTTCGAGACCTTCACTAACGCCGATTTCCTGGAATTGGAGACGCTCGGCCCAATGACACGGTTGCTACCAGGGCAGACGGCGACACATACCGAGATGTGGAGCGCCTACCGGGATATCCGCATTACGCAGTGGGATGATGCGGAACTGGATCGGGTGATCGCTCCGTTGGTGAGGTAATCCGTGGCACAGGCATTCTTGCCTGTGTTGGTGTGCAAGGCAAGAAAAACCAACACAGGCAAGAATGCCCGTGCTACCCGATCAACTTCTCCAGACGCGAGCCCGCCTTCACGATCGTCTGGGTTCGTTCCGGCCCGGTCGAGATGCAGCCGATCTCCACTCCCGTGCGCTCTTCCAGAAAGGCGAGATACTCCTTCGCTTTCGCCGGAAGGTCGTCGTAGGAAGATATTCCAAAAGTGGATGTGCTCCAACCGGGCACGCATTCGTAAATCGGCTCCAGCTTTTCGATCTCCCTTACAGTTGCCGGCATTTCGGCTAACTGCTCGCTGCCGAGCCGGTATCCCACGCAGACCGGAATGCGATCGAACTCATCCAGCACGTCTAGCTTCGTCACCACGATGCTGTCGAATCCGTTGATTGCGGCCGTGTAGCGAAGCAGCGGGACATCGAACCATCCGCAGCGGCGCGGGCGGCCGGTCACCGCTCCAAACTCGTTTCCGCGCTTGCGAATCTGCTCGCCCGCGCCATCCAGCGCTTCGGTGGGAAACGGGCCCGCGCCAACGCGTGTGATGTAGGCCTTCGAAACCCCGATGACGCCCTGAATGCGCGTGGGCGCTACTCCGGTGCCAGTGCAGGCCCCGCCGGCGCCGGCGCTGGAGGAGGTGACGAACGGGTAGGTCCCGTGATCCACATCGAGCATGGTGCCCTGGGCGCCTTCGAACAGCACGCTCTTCCCGTCGCGAATGGCATGGTTGAGCAGCATGGCAGTATCGCAGACCATCGGCCGGATACGCTCGGCGAGCGCTTCGTATTCCTCGCGGATGCGCCCCAGGTCCATCTCCTGGTAAATGCCGAAAGTCCTGGCAATGGCGACCTTCTCTTCCATCACCGAGTCGAACTGTGCGCGGAAGAACGCGGTGTCCAGCAGGTCGGCCATGCGGATGCCGCGCCGCGCGATCTTGTCCTCATAGCAGGGGCCAATTCCTCGCGACGTGGTCCCGAGAGAAACGCGCCCGGGACGTCCTTCGGACATCTTCTCCAGCATACGGTGGGCCGGAAACAGCACATGCGCACGATTGCTGATCGACAGATTGGCGGTGACCTCGACCCCGGCGGATTCCAGGGACTCAATCTCCGAAACGAGCGCGACGGGATCGATCACCAGGCCGTTGCCAATCACGGCCTTCTTGCCCGGGCGCAGAATGCCGCTCGGAATCAGCTTCAGTACGAACTTCTTCTCGCCAATGAAGACTGTGTGGCCGGCGTTGTGTCCGCCCTGGTAGCGCGCGACGATATCGAACCGATCGGAGAAAAGATCGACGATCTTTCCCTTGCCCTCGTCTCCCCATTGGGAGCCCAGGATGATTACATTTCCCATTTTGACCAAACCTACTTATTTTACCGTAGTCGGGCGTGGGGCATGCTTTAGCTTGCCCGAAATCGGCCCGAATCTGTGCCGCCTCGTATCGAAAATGCCACGGGAAAGCCACGGCAAGCTAAAGCATACCCTAGGGATGACGCACAAACAGGTCAGGGCGTGGATGTGCTCTTTTGTCACAATGTGCTGTGCTTTCAATAACTTCGGCCATGTAAAGTTTTCTTAATGAATGTGTCCGTTCGGGGGGCTGGCGCGTCTACGAAAAAGTACAGGACAAAATTTCCATGGGAACCCTAAATCGACTTGTCAGTCTGCAGGAGTCACAACTCGCACGGGAAGTGCAGAACCGGATTTTCCCCTCGATGCGGCCCTCGATACCCGGTTTGGACTATTACAGCGATTGGCGCCCGGCGCCCGGCGCGGGCGGCGATTACGTCGACTACTTTGAGATGGACGACGGTAATTTCGGCCTGGCGATTGGCGACGTCTCCGCCCAGGGGATCGAAGCCGCGCTGCTTACAACGTCGCTTCACAGCATCGTGCGGGCTTTGCGGTTCTCCCAATACGGAAGCATCGCGGAGTTCGTGGCGAACGTGGATGAACTGTTCTGCGAGGTCTGTCCGGACAACTGTTATGCCACCCTTTTCGTGGGACGGTACGATCCCATCCTCGGAAGGCTGCACTACGTCAATGCAGGCCATGAGCCTCCCTTCGTGCTCCGCAAAACCGGCCAAGAGTATCGAAACATCCCGCTCGAATCGGGCGGTCCGTGGCTGGGGATGTTGCGCAAGTCGCCGTATCGGGAAGGCGTGCTGTCCCTGGCCCCCGGGGACCTGCTGGTGGCATACACGGACGGCTTGTGCGAGGCCGCCAATCCGCAGGGCGAAGAGTGGGGCTGGCGCGGTTTTCTGGATAGCCTGGAGACTGGGCCCAAGCGCCGGGCACGGGAGATCGTGACGCGGGTATTCGCGGACGCGGATGAATTCGCGGCGGGCGCACCTCAACGGGATGACATGACTCTGTGGGTGGGCCGCATCGAGGAGATGCATGCCCTGCCCATTCTCCAACTCGTGGAGCGCTGCGAGGATCCGGTCGCGGCTTGAGCCCCAGCGGCAAGACGCCGGGGCCGCCAGTGGCATTGCGGCCGGCCGTCAATCCAGCAGGGTCAGCTTGATGGTTCCCACTACCAGGGTGGCCCGAATGAGCGGTCCGCCGCCGCCGATGTCAAACGAGAGGCTTTTTCCCAGTGCACCCGGTTTCGCAGGTTTCGAGGCCGGCACCAGGACGTTGGTGGAGATGGCGCCCACCACGGTGCTCAGCTCGGCGTGCGCCGAGCAGTCGGAGGGTACATCCAACTCGATGGCGCCATTCACCGTCTTGACGTCGAAGGTTTCTCCCACCCAATGATCGGCGGCAACCAGGATGCTGCCGTTGACGCCACTGCCTTCGACGTCCCCGGCGACGCCCGTGAGAGACACCTTTCCGTTGATCGAGTTGAACTGGATGCGGCCTTGGACACCGGCCGTGACGATGTTGCCGTTGGTCGTGCGGAGTTCGACCGGCCCCACGACTCCCGTCGCGGAAACGTTGCCGTTGAGGGTCGTCAGCGTGATGCCGGATGGATCCTCCAAATCCTGGACAGACACGTTGCCGTTGAGCGTGGTCACCGACAGGTCGAGTTTGCGGGGAACGTAGATCTCCAGGCCCAGCGACCATGTCTGATGGGTGTTCGACACTGGGCCATTGCCGGTTACCTTGCTGTCGGCGGTGTTGAGGTTGACCAAGGCAGCCACCATGACAGCCAGCGACGTGGTTTCGGCGGACGTCAGGACCCTTGAGCGGACCAGGACATCGGTCCCGTCCCAGGACTGGACCAGTACGTCGCCCGATCCACCAGTATTCACGGCTAGCGATCCGGTGAATGGCGCCGAGGTCTCGCGCATTTCGCAATACGGGAACAGGCCGTCGTTGGCGGGCAGCGGCCCATCGCAGGTGAGCTTCGGCGCGGGCGCCTGTCCCCAGGCGGCCACCGCCGCGCACATCATCAGAATCGTATACTTCATTTTTGTTTCTCCTGGCGTACCGCTCCTCTGGGTCGCGGTGAAGGAAGATAAGCCAACGCAGGCAGGAATGCCTGTGTCACGGAAACTAGAAGTGGAAACCCACTCCCACCGTGAAGAATGCATGGTTATAGCCGTTTTCGCCGCCGAGGCCGGCGCGGGTGATAAAATCCCGGCCTTCGGCCCGCAGGCTCAGCAGGCGGGTCAGACGGAAATCGAGTCCGCCGCCGAAGCCGAAGGCGCCCGTTACAGTGGTGCCTCTGGAACTGCTGACGATCCCGTTGCCGACGAAGGAAGACCTGTCCTGGAGCACCGCAATGCCGCCCCCCACGCTGCCGTAGAGGGCCAGTCGTGGATGGATGGTGTAGTGCCAGCGCGCGCCGGGCGTGAAGAACACTGTGCTGTCTTCAGAGGCAGTGATGGTTCCCGTGACCACGGCCTTCCGGGTGTCCGCGATCATCAACGGCAGTTCGAGATAGAGCAGGCCGGCGTTCGCTTCGCGCAGTTGGATTGCGTAGTTGATCTGGCCGCCGCCGCTCACGGAGCTCTCAATTCTTCCAGGGCTGATGGTGGCCGACGGGCGGACGGACACGCCCAGCAGGAGTCCCAGGTCGCTGTTCTGTGCGGCCGCGGTGCCAGCGGCCAGGAGGGCGATTGCCAGGGCTCGAAGGAAGAGGCTCTTCATGTTTGCGTCTCAATCGAAATGTTAGCCTCGAATCGAGCGAAGCGCGAAGGTTTTCCGATGAGCGGTTGAATCGGATGGTGAGTGGCTTCCAACCGGGTCAG